>JALSTP010000143.1 GCA_026983675.1 Sedimenticola sp. | reverse complement strand
GTGACACCACAAACAGGCCGGATATACGGAAGCAAACTTGTCCCTGTCATCCATGCCACGAGGGCTTGCAAAACGGGAGGAGACCATATACGGATTATTCATGAATCGCCGCGATGATTGCGCAGAGAATTGTCCGCACAGGGGATTTTCCGACCGAGTGGAATACGGGCTGTATTGCCGAGGAAGGAAAATTCCCTGTGTGGACAAGGATCAAGCAAGGGCGCGAGCGATTTCATGAATAATCCGGGCTAGATCCGACAGGCCCCTGGGAAAGCGGGAGGATGGAGGATGCCGCGGCCCACCCTAACGAGTGACCCGCGGCGCGGAAGGCTGTCAATAGCCGCCTTTTCGCTTGGTTTCGGGCAATCCGGCGATCTTGCTCGCCTGCTTGGCTGGCCCCTTGGGGAAATGCACATAAAGTGCCTTTGCATCTACTTTATCAAGATCAGTCCATATCTTCTTGAAATGTTTAACCATATTCCGCTCGTTTGGTTGATTGTTGTTGTTGTTGAAGTATTCATCCCGCAGATAGTTGATCACCTCCCATGCCTTGTCACTGAGGGTGACACCTTCGGCTTCCGCAATGACCTTGGCGACCTCTTCGGACCAGTCCTCGAGGTTCGTGAGGTAACCGTTTGCATCACACTCGATCGTTTTTCCACCAACTTCATATGACATCTTTAAATCTCCTTTAAATACAAAGGGTAATGTAAGTGTTTTATAGTGAATGGTTGAATGCTGGCGCGCGGTCCATAAGGGCTTGATTTCGTAGACCTGAATATATTAAACCGACTTTTGTGGAATAAACAAACCGCAGCCCAGCGTACGTTCGGGCCCGAGGCCGTATTGCTGCAATTCTACGGCATCCTTGAACGACAGATTCCCCACCATGAGGCTCCTGGTATCGAGTACGCCTTGAGGTGTCTGAAGGGCGGATTCCTTCCCAGCCAGGATCTTTTTGAAGTCGATGTCCATGCGCCTGAGTTCGCCCACTGCCCATTCGATGAAAGTATCTTCATTCCATCCGGGTTTGCTGATGACGTGACGCGAGTAGAGGGTTGTGGTCGCGCTCAACGGTCGGATAGCTGCTTTGCCAATCTCCATGGGGCTTCCGGCTACATCGAGGTTTTTCCCGATGAGTGCCATGGCGTCTTCCACCCGTTCCTTGGGTAGGCGTAATGCAAGCCGGGTGCGCCGTGACAAATAGAGCAGTGCGTCTGGCGAATCCGGACGTTCCCATCCATTACCCGAATCGGCGCCGTGAATGATATGCAGTCCCGCAAAGGCGGCATCGGCGAACCAAGGGAGGTGGTGGCAAATGGCGTCCCTCAATGCCCATGCATGATCGACGGGTAACGTGGGGCAGTTGATCCGAAAACGGACATCCACTACGGAATCGGGTACGACAAAATGCTTGTCTTCGGTTGTATCTTGCCAATACATCGCTCTTCCGGTGCTCATTCGGGCGGTATTTTTCCCCGCAGTTCGTCTCGGTTAAACCACCAATCATCCTCTGCGAGAATGTCGAGAACTTTGGCGAGACGGGGGAGAAATTTGTCCGGATCGTCGAGTTCGAGTTGCTGAACCCAGAAATCGAAAATCTCTTGTTCCTCGACCTGACTATGGCGCCGGGCAACTTGGCCAAGCAGTTGGGTGGTGAAAAATATCAGGTCTTCCCGCGCTTTCCCTTCGGCGCGCAGGTTCACGATATAGCTGGCGGTCGCCGCCGCCACGGCGGCGCCATCCGATCGGTCCGGACTTTCGTTAATCAGATGCTGAAGCATGGCGACACTCAACTCGGGATCGATCGGGAAAGTGACGCCCAGCCAGATACCGTGCGCCAGCGCCCTCAATGCCTCCGGTTGCTCGCTTTGGAACATGATGTCGCATGCCTCGACCGCTCGCAGCCAGGCGTCGTTCTCCACGGCGTCATCGAAGGCCGCGCGGGCAAGATCCCATGCGTCCTGATGACGGGTAAGTTCCAGAAGCGTGTATCCTTTGTCGAGTCGAATGCGCAGGCGATCGTCGATTGGTGCGTCGGCCGGGAGGTTGGCGAGTTTGGCATCCAGTTCATCCAGCCGTACCTCGACCGGTTGCAACGGTTTTTCGACATCGGCCGCGCAATCGGCCTCACCCAGATATTTGTCGGTTTGAAGGTATTTCATGTTCTGTTTCCCCTGAGTGTCGATGTTCTCCATTGCGCACAACATATGGAGTTGCCGCATTGACCGCCTTGCGGGTCCGTGCTGGCCATCATGTGAACGTGGCCTCGAGACGGTCCTCCCAATTCTCCGGGGTATCACTGAAAGGGGGCTTTACATCTATTCGAAAAAACATCTCGGTTTTGGAGCGCTCCTTGACCACTTCAAGGAGTTCTTCGAATGATTCGATTTGAGGGTTTTGAATCAGAACCTCACTTAGATTCAGCATGGGGTTTCTCCAGCAGCATATGTATATGTGTGCCTGGCATGGTGATGCCACATAATTACATAGCGAATTAGTCAACTATTACAATTGAACCCTATTTATTGAGGGGTGGCAAGGCCCGGTCGGTGCAAAGCGGAAGGCGGCGCAGGTTGATTTTCATGGCCTCTCAATATAACGCTATGACTTTCCACATAAAAATATCCCTATTATCAAGGGACATTAATATATTAACATTATGATATATCCCGTTTGGGATAGAGCAGGAGTCCGTTTTACTCCCCATCAGAAGGATATTTTGACCCATTAGGAAATTCTAAAATTGGCGTCCAGTAGGAGCAGGCTCGCGCGCCTGTGATGACGAGGTTTAAGTTGCAAGGCTGCGTGGCGGCTTCTGCGCCTGGCGGATGGCTAGTATAAGTCAGGAGGCACGTGGAGCCAAAACACCACGTAAACGACCAAACAGGAGATGAGAACAATGGCAAAACCGATGCATGACACCCCCATGCTTGACCAATTGGAGAGCGGCCCGTGGCCGAGTTTTGTGACCGGCCTCAAGCGGCTGGCGAAAGACAACGATATGATGGTTGATCTGCTTGGGCAGTTGGAGACCTCATACGAGACCCGCAAGGGCTACTGGAAAGGCGGCACTGTGGGCGTCATCGGTTATGGTGGTGGTATCATTCCCCGCTTTACCGAACTTAAAGATGAAGATGGGAATCCGTTGTTTCCAGAGGCCGCGGAATTCCACACTCTGCGCGTCATGCCACCCCCTGGGATGCATTATGACACCAATACCATCCGCAAGATGTGTGACATCTGGGAGAAGTACGGATCGGGTCTGATTGCGTTCCATGGGCAGTCTGGCGACATCATGTTCCAGGGGTGTTCCACTGACAACGTCCAGCCCGCATTCGATGAGATCAACGAGATGGGTTTCGATCTGGGTGGTGCAGGTCCCGCTGTGCGTACCGGCATGTCCTGCGTGGGTGCAGCGCGCTGCGAGCACTCTTGCTTCGACGAGGGGCGCACCATGCGTATGCTGGTGAACAACGCCCTCGACGACATGCACCGCCCGGCGCTGCCTTACAAGTTCAAGTATAAGGTCTCGGGTTGCCCGAATGACTGCATGAACTCCGTGCAGCGTGCCGACCTCGCCACAATAGGTACCTGGCGCGATGACATGAAGGTCGATCAGGAAGAGGTCAAGGCGTTCGTCGCGAAGCATGGCCGTAAATATGTGATCGACAATGTCATTACGCGTTGCCCGACCCAAGCGTTGGCGCTGAACGACGACGACACCCTCGAAGTGAACAACAAGGATTGCGTCCGTTGCATGCATTGCATCAACGTGATGACGAAAGCGCTCGCGCCCGGAGACGACAAAGGTGTGACTCTCCTATGCGGTGGTAAGCGTACCTTGAAGATTGGTGACTTGATGGGTACCGTCATCGTGCCTTTCCACAAGTTGGAGACCGACGAGGACTTCGAGTGGCTCGAGGAACTTGCGACTGAAATCCTGGACTTCTTTGCCGAGAATGCGCTGGAGCACGAGCGTACCGGTGAGATGATCGAGCGTATCGGTCTGGTGAACTTCCTTGAGGGTGTCGGGCTTGAAGTGGATCCCAACATGATCAGTCATCCTCGTATGAATCCCTATGTCCGCACTGACGGATGGGACGAGGAAGTCGCCAAATGGGAAGCGCGGAAGGCCGAGGCCTGATTCGCATGAAATGACCTTTTCCCCGGTGGTGCGAGCCACCGGGGTTCCGGAAACAATGGGTGCCCGCTTTTCCGATTCAGGCACCCCTCGATGAAACACAATCAGTGGAGGTAAGCATGTCGGAACCTCGTATGCCCATTGAAAGCGGCGTACCGGAGATGGACCCCTATCTGCATCCGGTGCTGAAAAAGAATTATGGTAACTGGAAATGGCACGACCGTCCCCGTCCAGGTGTCTTGCATCATGTCGCGCACAGCGGCGATGAGATCTGGACGGTGAGGGCAGGCACCCAGCGGCAGATGGATGTCTATACCATCCGCAAGCTGATGGACATTGCCGACGAATATGCCGAAGGCTATGTCCGTTTCACCATCCGGTCCAATATCGAATTTATGGTGTCGGAAGAGTCCAAGGTTCAGCCGCTGATCGACAAGCTGACTGAAGAAGGCTTCCCTATCGGGGGCACAGGTAACTCCGTCTCCATGATCTCGCATACGCAGGGTTGGTTGCACTGTGATATTCCGGGCACCGATGCATCGGGTGCGGTCAAGGCGTTGATGGACGATCTCTATGAAGAGTTCGTTAAAGAAGAGATGCCGAACCGTGTGCGGATCACGACGTCCTGCTGCCAGATCAATTGCGGCGGTCAGGGTGACATCGCGATCAACATTCAGCACACCAAGCCGCCCAAGATCGATCATAGTCAGGTGGCCAATGTCTGTGAGCGGCCGTCAGTGGTGGCGCGTTGCCCGGTCGCTGCAATCCGCCCGGCAATGGTCAACGGCAAGCCCTCGCTGGAAGTCGACGAGAAGAAATGCATTTGCTGTGGCGCGTGCTTCCCGCCGTGTCCTCCGATGCAGATCAACGATCCGGAACACTCCAAGTTCGCCATCTGGGTGGGCGGTAAGAATTCGAACGCGCGTTCCAAGCCGACATTCCATAAGCTGGTGGCTGCAGGCGTGCCGAACAATCCGCCACGCTGGCCGGAGGTCTCCGAGATCGTCATGAAGATTCTCAAGGCCTACAAGGAAGATGCGAAGGATTGGGAGCGCGTGGGCGAATGGGCCGAGCGCATCGGCTGGCCACGTTTCTTCGAAAAGACCGGGTTGCCCTTCACCAAGTATCACATCGATAACTGGCGTGGCGGGCGTGCGAATCTGAATGCATCGGCCCACATCCGGTTCTGAGCCGGAGTTGCCTGCGGCGCAAATCGAAAGGAAGAGTGATCAATGAAGTTTGCGATTCAAGTCAACGAAGGTCCCTATCAGCACGAAGCCAGTGACTCGGCCTATCAGTTCACCAAGGCAGCGTTGGAAAAGGGGCATGAAATTTTTCGAGTGTTCTTTTACCACGATGGGGTGAACAACGGTACCCGGCTGACGACGCCGCCTCAGGACGACCGCAATGTGGTGCAACGCTGGTCCGAACTGGCGGAGCAGCATGGTCTGGACCTGGTGGTCTGTGTGGCGGCGGCCCAACGCCGGGGTATCGTGGATGAAGGCGAGATGCAGCGCAACGGGAAGGATGCCAACAACATCGCCCCCGGTTTTCGCATCTCGGGCCTGGGGCAACTGATCGAAGCCGCTGTCCAGTCTGAACGGCTGGTGGTATTTGGCGACTGAGCAAGGGGATTGAATCATGTCTGAAGATATAAAGAAATTCATGTATGTCAATCGCCGTGCGCCCTATGGGACGATCTACGCCTGGGAGGCATTGGAGGTGGTCTTGATAGGTGCTGCGTTCGACCAGGACGTGAGTCTCGCATTCCTTGATGACGGTGTATTTCAACTCATGAAAGGGGAGGATACGGGCGATGTGGAGATGAAAAACTTCTCGCCCACCTACTCGGCGCTTGGTGACTACGATGTTACGAAGTTGTATGTCGAGAAGGAATCCCTCGAGGAGCGTGGCTTGACGGTGGAAGACTTGATGCCGCTGAAATACGAAGACGAGGATGACGATTGGGCCGAGAAGGATTCCATTCGTCTCGTCAGCCGGAAGGAGATGGCGGAACTCATGGATGAACAGGACGTACTGTTCAGTTTCTGAAAAAGGTGGAGCGTTAATATGAGCATTTTGCATACCGTAAACAAATCACCTTTCGAAAAGATGTCACTGGACAGTTGTATTGATCACGTGAAGGGTGAAAGCGCGGTTCTTCTCTACGAAGATGGAGTGTACGCGGCACTGAAGGGTACCGGAGCAGCAGAAAAGCTGGCGTCGGTTATGGAGACTACCAAGGTCTATATGCTGGGACCGGATGTGAAGGCCCGCGGCTTGGCCGCAGACAAGCTTCTGGAAGGTGTGGAAGTGGTTGACTATGCGGGATTCGTGGATCTGGCGGCGGAATATGACAAGGTCCTTGCGTGGGTCTAGTCTGTTATTTTCCAACCTATACTGAAATCAGGAGAAAATGTAATGGCAATTGAAGTCAACGGGAAAACTTTTGAAACCGATGAAGAAGGTTATCTGACCAACATCAACGACTGGGAGCCGGGCGTTGCCGAAGCCATGGCGAAGGAAGACGATCTCGAACTCACCGACGAGCATTGGGAGATCATTAACTTCCTTCGTGAATACTACGAGGAGTACCAGATCGCGCCCGCGGTTCGCGTACTTACCAAGGCGGTTGGCAAGAAGCTTGGGAAAGAGAAGGGTAACAGCAAATACCTCTACAGCCTGTTCCCCTATGGGCCTGGTAAGCAGGCTTGCCGCTACGCCGGTCTGCCGAAGCCGACGGGCTGCATCTGAGTCAGAAAAACGGCCATATAAGGCTTGTTGGAACGCCTCGGGACAATTGTCCCGAGGTATTTAAAGACTAGAAGAAAGAGGACTGCGGTGACATGTCGTTTCTGACGATCGTATACGCACTGTTGTTTTATGCCGCGACCGCCATTCTGACACTCGGTTTGGCATACAGGATCGCCGTGTTTGCAAAAACGCCAGCGCCTTTGAAAATTCCCACCACCCCAGCGCCTGTGACGCGAACCGGCGTGGTGTTGAGATTGTTCAGGGAAGTCGCTTTCTTCGAAAGTCTTTTCAAAGGAAGCAAGTGGACATGGATTTTTTCCTGGATGTTCCATCTGGGTCTCTTGCTGGTCCTGGTGCGGCATGTGCGTTATTTCGTCGACCCCGTCCCAATGCCACTTGTGCTTATCCAACCGTTTGGGGTCTATGCCGGATTCGCGATGGTTGCGGGGTTGGCCGGATTGTGGGCGCGCCGCTTTCTTGTGGACAGAGTGCGGTATATCAGCGCACCGTCCGATCATCTCATGTTGTTGCTGCTGCTCCTCATTGGCTTCAGCGGGCTAATGATGAAGTTTGTATCGCATACAGATATTGTGATGGTAAAGCAGTTCTTCCGGGGGTTGATCGAATTTGACTGGCATAATCTCCCACTCGATTTCCCATTGATCGTGCATCTGACATTGGTTGCCACGTTGATGATCATCTTTCCTTTCAGCAAATTGCTGCACGCGCCGGGCGTGTTCTTCAGTCCGACGCGAAATCAGGTGGACAATCCGCGTGAAAAACGGCACATCGCACGCTGGGCGAAAAAGCTGGAAGAGTAGAGAGTTTCTACTGTACGTAGCCGACAAGAGGGTTATAAATGGCTAAGGCAGATTTTGAGGTCCCGGAACTCAAAGAATATATAGAGGTTCCGGAGATCGTAGAAGGCACCATGGCGCACAGCAAGCCCTTCTACGCTGCACCGCAGCACAACACGGATCTGGGCTTTCCTGGCGAGTTGGTGGATAACTGGCAGGAAAAAGCGCTTGAAAAGATGGATGACCTGAGAAAACGGTATCGTTCTTTTCAGGTATATCTCGACTCGTGCGTGAAGTGTGGCGCCTGTACGGACAAGTGTCACTATTTCCTCGGCACGTCCGATCCAAAGAACATGCCGGTGGCAAGGCAGGACCTGTTGCGTAAGGTCTATCGCCGCTATTTCACCTTGCCAGGCAAATATTTCCCGAATCTCGTGGGTGCTGTGGATCTGACCAAAGATGTCTTAGATGAATGGTACAGCTACTATCACCAGTGCTCCCAGTGCAGGCGTTGTTCCGTTTTCTGTCCTTACGGCATTGATACCGCCGAGATCTCCATGGCGGCGCGCGAGATCATGGACAGTGTGGGAGTGGGGCAGAAGTACTGTAACGAGATCATCGCCAAGGTTTTCAAGATCGGAAACAACCTTGGATTACCCGGGCCGGCGTTGGCCGATACGCTAGAGGGCCTCGAAGAAGACGTTTTCGATGATACGGGGGTGGCGGTCAAGTATCCGCTTGACAAGAAAGGGGTGGATATTTTGCTGATCACACCATCGGCGGATTTCTTTGCGGAACCCCACGTCGATGGGCTCATTGGATACGGGAAGGTGTTCCATGAGGCGGGGGTTAGCTGGACGCTCAGTTCCAAGGCTTCCGAGGCGGCTAACTTTGGCATGTTTATAGGGAGCTACGAAAACATGCGCCGCGTTTCTCTGCGGATACGGGAAGCGGCTCTTGAGCTGGGGGTGAAACGCATTGTTTTCGGCGAATGCGGGCATGCATGGCGCGTGGCCTATTCGTTCCTGAACACGCTCGCGGGGCCCTTCGATTTTCTCGACCCGAATTACCCGGTGCCCCAGCATATCTGTGAGTTTACTTACGACTTGTTGCAGAAGAATGCGTTGACGCTGGATAAGTCGGAAAACGACGATATGACCCTCACATTTCATGATTCCTGCAATGTGGCGCGAGCGACCCGTATGGGTGACAAGCCGGGTGGGCAGTTTGAAATTCCCCGCGCGGTGATAAAGGCAGTATGCAACAACTATGTCGATATGCACCACGAGACGATCGGTGAAAAGACATTCTGCTGCGGAGGCGGTGGCGGGTTGTTAACGGATGACTTGATGGAGGTGCGGGTGAAAGGCGCAATGCCACGGATGACCGCGCTCAATAATGTCATTCAGGATGAAGGTGTGACGCATATGGCGGCGATCTGCGCAATATGCAAGAGCCAGTTCACCAAGGTCCTGCCGTACTATGGCATGGACATGGATCAGATCGTCAGCGTCCACCAGCTCGTCAGTAACGCTATTCAGTTGACACGAAAGACCGAACCGGAGACCCCGGGAGAGGTGGAGGGCGCAGAGGCGGCCTCGGAGACGGATACCGACGCAGAAGAATGATCGATGCTGCGTCAGAGAGATTTGACAACCAAATACGGTGATACCGGAAAAGTCCGGATAACCAAGCCGAATATTACACAGGGTTAAGGGGAACATTATGGCGACTCCAAGTGATGAAATGAAAACACATTTGACCTTTCGTCGATTCCATGAGGGCGATAACCAGTGGGACGACTGGAGTGAGAAGATATTCGTTGAGGACACTTCCCACAAATGCCCTACGTATGTGCATCGTACCCCTCCCTGCCAAGGCAGTTGTCCTTCAGGCGAGGACATCCGGGGGTACCTTGCCATCGGGCGGGGACAGGAAAAGCCGCCCGAGGGTATCGAGTGGCATGAATACATGTTTCGTCGTTCGACCGATGCAAATCCGTTTCCCGCGATGATGGGGAGGGTTTGTCCCGCGCCTTGTCAGGACGGATGCAACCGTAATGACGTCGAAGATTACGTGGGTATCAACTCGGTTGAGCAATTCATCGGCGATACCGCGATTGCGAACGGTTATAAATATGAAGCCGGCAAGGACACCGGAAAGAAGGTGGCGGTCATCGGTGGCGGACCCGCGGGCCTGTCCGCGGCCTATCAACTGCGCCGCTTGGGTCATGGTGTCTGTGTCTTCGATGAGAACGAAAAACTTGGCGGAATGATGTACTACGGGATACCGAACTACCGTATCCCCAGGGACAAGCTCGAAGCAGAAGTTCAGCGTATCCTGGATATGGGCGTCGAGGTGCGTAACAACACGCGTGTCGGTCGCGATGTAAGCATCGCCGATGTTGAGAAAGAATTTGATGCCGTTATCTGGGCGCTGGGTTGCTGGACGGGCAGGGGGTTGCCTGTCGATGGTTGGGAAGGCACCCCAAATTGCGTCACAGGCGTGGCGTTTCTGAAGGCCTTCAACGAAGGACGGATGAAAGTCACCGGCAAAAAGGTGGTTTGCGTGGGTGGTGGCGATACCTCCATCGACGTCGTCTCTGTTGCGCGTCGGCTGGGCTACAATCCGGCGGCGGGCAATCCTGAAGATGTCATTCTAAACGCGGATATCGAACAGGACGATGCGACGGCAGAGGGGGCCCAACCAGCTCAGGCGACACTGACATCGCTCTTTACCAAAGACAAGATGTTTGCGGCGGAGCACGAGATCCATGATGCGCTCAAAGAAGGCGTGGAGATATTGGACGGTGTGATGCCGCTTGAGGTCGTTGTTGGATCCGACGGTCGGGCAACCGGGTTAAAGGTCTGCGACTGCACCATGGATGGCATGACCCCGGTCCCTGTAGAAGGTACGGAAAGGGTGTTGGAGGCGGATCTGATCGTGGCCGCAATCGGACAAGGCGGCGACATGGCGGGTCTTGAGGAAATTGCGAACGATCGCAATCTCATCGATGCGGACAAGTTCTATCAGGTGCCGGGTAAGGACGGTCACTTCGTGGCGGGCGATATTGTCCGGCCCCACCTCCTG
>JALSTP010000142.1 GCA_026983675.1 Sedimenticola sp. | reverse complement strand
TGCCGCTGGGCAACGCCCGGCTGTTTAGGCGCTTTCAGGCCGTGGAAGATTTCGATCCCGAGGATCAGGAGGCGGTCATCAAGCTCATCGATGCCATGATCGCCAAGCACAAGATGCAAACCACACTGACATCACTCGACGATCAGGCCGTCAACGCCTGAGGGACAAGTAAGGAGGACACCATGCAACCGGCAAAACAGGAAGCCCTGGAGACCATCGGCAAGCTGCCCGATGACGCCGACATGGACGAGATCATGTACCGGCTCTATGTGCTGGATAAAATCCGCAAGGGCCAGGAGGCCGCCGACCAGGGGCGCACCGTCACCAGCGAGGAACTCAAGCGCGAGATCGATACATGGTGATCTGGTCGGACCCGGCCAGGACCGATCTGCGGTCCATCCATGATTTCATCGCCCACAACTCCCCACACTTATGCCAGGAAGGTCACCCAGGATATCGCGGCAAAGCCGGATGTCCTCGACGAGCTGCCACGCATGGGCAAGGTGGTACCGGAACTCTGCAATGAAGCCATCCGGGAACTGGCAATGTATTCCTACCGCATCCTCTACGAAATCCGGGAGCCCGATGTCGTCGTGCTGGCGGTGATTCATAAACGAAGGAATTTGCAGCCGGAGATGGTGGAGCGGTAAGCCGACACCGGGCAGGCGGCTAAAGCAACAAGCACCGCAACGGCGGGGCTTGGGTGGGGTGTTCTGTCGCTATGTATGTTCCACTTCGTCCCGAAACTTCTTGGCCAGAACAAGCCCTGCCATCGAGCCTAATCCGCAGAGGATGCCGCTATATACCAGAGTGGTTGTAAAAAGGATCAGACCGCCACGTATCCCAGGGAAATCGACGGCATTACCGAGCCATTGATAAATAGCATTCAGCGCAACGGCCAGGATTGTTGTAGGCAACACCATCGACATCCCCAACAAAACCTTCCTGCGCGGCGCAAAATAAGCAGAAACCAGGGCCGCGACAAGCGGCGATAACCACAACAGAAAAGCCAATGCTTCTGAGTACTGACTAGCCTGTAGAGAGATGAACCATGCCGCGTATACCAAGGTGATTATTCCCGCACCCACAGACCACGCTCTGAACGATGTGATGGTCATTGCGGAACACCATATTTTGGCCTTGGGCTATATCCTGGCTCGCCTAGTTGTGGTCCAGGGTTTACAGGCCAATTCGGCCAATTGTCACGGGGAATACTTAAGCCACATTCCTTCATGGCTTGCTCCACACAATGACAACAGTTAAACCCAGTGAAATCATATTGCTCCGCTTTACATTTCTTCATTGCCTTTTTAAGGCAATCATCGTTCTCCTCACCGTCAGTATCCTGGCATGACTTGGGCCACCAATCAGGCGCAGGGTCCTCGTGCGTTCCTTCAGGATCAAAGCTGCTTGAACTACCGTCATCAAACTCTAAGAAACAGTGACGCGCGTATGGCTGAGGGATAGGGTAGAACGGCCTGTAACACATTTGTGCATCAAGCCCATAAAGATCGAAATACTTCAGCGGATTGCCACCGACGTAGGCATACGTATTTAGGCCACCCCTTAGCCCAATTGGATCACTGGTGATATACCGCCCACTTCCCGGATCATAATACCTGAAGTAGTTGTAATGCAGCCCCGTCTCCTGATCATAATACTGGCCCGGAAACCGCACATTTAATGTGACGCTGTTCCCATCATTGTCCGGATCTTCATTGACCGTCGCCTTACCGAACGGGTCATAGCTGGCTGTCCAGACGACTATCCCCGCTTCATCGGTTAAGGCCTGCGGCGTCCCCAACGGATCATTGTGCACATAATACAACACCCCGCCATTGGCCGGCACCGCCCAGGCGGCCGGTATCAACTCACTCAGCCAGGCCGCGATCAGGGATGAGGTTTGAGCCATTCGCGCAGACTGGTGGCGCTTGTGGTCGGCAGCCGCGACCGTCACTGTCGTCGGCCACCCCAGCCAGCTCTGCAACAACTGCCGCTGCAGCAACAGGATATCCGCCGCATTCAGCTGCCCGTCCCGGTTCATGTCCGCGTGGGTGAACTGGATGGGGGTCGGCGTACGGCTGCCCAGCACCATCTGGTAGAGCAAAACGAGGTCACCCAGGTTGGTCTGGCCGTTTTGGTTGATGTCCCCGTCGCCCGGGAAGCGGGTGGCGTCGATCGGGCTGGTGCCGGCGGCGACTTCGGCGCCATCCAGGACCCCGTCCCCGTCGCTGTCGGGATTTTGACTGTCGGTGCCGGCCTGGAACCATTCGGCGAGGTTGCTCAGGCCGTCCCCGTCACGGTCGGAGTTTTGTGGCAGGGTGCCTGATT
>JALSTP010000141.1 GCA_026983675.1 Sedimenticola sp. | reverse complement strand
CCTTGCCTTCGCACTGCGCCTTGTTCCGGCACCTGCCTGAAGCCCTGAATGCGATATATATTGTTGCCGGGTTAATAAACAGGCTCAGGGGTTGAGCGGAGGCGGAATCCTTTGACGGGAGGAGGTGTGCTGTCGGCGCGTGAGCGCCGGGAGCGTGTGCAGCAGGGGGCGGCCTTTCCATTCGGGGGGAGGGGAGTGGTACAGGGTGCGGTCGAGCGTCCATAACGCGGCCGACAACTGTGGCTGGCGCACGCGTTCGGCGATCTCGCCCGGATCCAGCGGGACGCCCCACTGCTCCCGCGCATACGCCCGCAAGGCCAGGCGTGCCGACTGGGCGTCGTTGCGCCGGCAGGCGCGGCGGAGGCGGTGCAGAAGCCACAGCTGTCGCAGCCAGCGGCGCAGGGCGGGGAAGATCCAGCGCAGCCCCACCAATAACGATAAAACCGCCGCCACCAGCATAACCGCCGCCGAGACCTGCCAGCGGCCGGCCATGCCGGGGTGTTTCCCGGTCGCCTTGCCGGATGCAGGGGTCCGGGAGGCGGCGACCGGTGCTCCACTGGCGGCAAACGCCTCTATGTCCACGCCCGGTAGAGTTGCTACGTGAGGGGTGTTGGTGGCGGTGTCCCACCAGGAGATCCGGATGCCAGGCAGCTGATAATGGCCCGGTTGCCGGGGGATATAGCGGTGGTATTCCACCCTCTTGCCGGTGACGCCAAACCCGTCGATATGATCCTTTACCTCCTCCCGATAGCGCTGTTGTTCGAGTCCCTCGATGTGGGCGGGAACGAGGGCGGGCAGTTGGGCCCCGGTGAGCCCTCCCGCCTCGACGGTGACGATGCGCCGAACCTGATCGCCCACATGCAACGCATCCGGTTTCTCGACCTTTTGCCGGAGTGTCAGGCGGTTGGCGGGCAGCCAGGGCAATCGGATATTGGGGGCGGGCCTGACATGGAGGACGAAAGGCCGACCACGCACGAAGATATTTCGGCCGCTGAATACTTCGGCTGGAAGCGTGATGTCGCCACTCCGTTGGGGAAACAGCAGATAGCGGCGCTCGATCATCTGCCAGGCAACGCCGTTGCGCTGGATATTCACCGGATCGTCTTCGGCGACGCCGAGCACCATCACGTCCGGCATGTAGGGCGTGACGAAGTCCCCCGTATCGAGCGGGGAGCGCCGATAGAGCCGGACCCGGTAGCGCACCTGGGCCTGCACATAAGGCGCTTCAGGGGATGCCAGGGTTTCGATGAAGTATTGCGTCGCCGCCCGCGCCATCAAGGGTGACAGCAGTAGCAGGGACGCGGTCCAACGTAACAATTTCACCATAACGCCCCTTTCTGCGCGCGCAGATGCCTACGGCGGAACAACTCTCTCAGAAAGGGCCTGGGGTCCTCTGGAATACGCGCCAGCCAGTGCTCGATTGCCTCACGGCGTTCCGCATCCTTCAGGGAGTTCCGGCCCACCTCCCCGTTCTGTCCCGAAGACCGCTGGGGCGTGGGCCGGCCTGTGTGGGGCGTCACCGGTTTACGTCGTGAATCGAGTTGTTGTCGTCCGGTGGAAGGAGATGTTTTGCTGCCCAATGGCATTTTCTTCGGGATATCCGTCGGGGTGTCCCGCCGCGACGGGGGAGGTGGCCGGCTGCCGCTGAGGGGCCTCGTCTTCGATCCAGCAGGGCGTTTTTTGTGGTGTGATGGCGGCGTGTTGGCGGGTGGCTGCCTGCCTCTGCCCGTTTTGCCTTCGCTGGGATGGGGTGGGGCCTGGAGGCCACCGGCATGCCCCTTCCTGTGATCCCGGGTGGAGCCGGGGCGAGGTGCATCCACAAGGGGGCGGGGGGCGGCAGGTGGTTGCGACTTCTGCGGTGGCGTGGGGCGCTTTTTCCCCGAAGGGGCCTGACCCCGGGTTTTCCGATTTTTCCGCGGGGATGGTGGGGCAGGCTTTTTCAAGGGTGTGGCGAGGCGTTGTTGGATGCGCTGGCGATTCTCTTCCGCCTCGCGGAAACCCGGTTTCAAGGCCAGTGCTTTCCGGTAAGCGGCCAGTGCCTCCGGCAGGCGACCCTGGTGCGCCAGGGCGTTGCCCCTGTTGTAGTGGCCAATGGCGGTGTCCACGCCGCCGAACGCCTTGGCCGCAGTGGCGTAGTCCCCGGCGCGGTAGAGGGCGATGCCCCGCCAGAGGGGGTCTCTAAACAGGCGCGCCGCCCTCGCGGCCTCGCCTTCTCGGAGCAGCGCCAGCGCCCGCTGGTCCTGATTAAGCCAAAGAGTACGCCACTCCACAGCCTCGCTGTCCGCAGGCTGAATCAGGAGCGCCAGCGGGAGGATCAGCAACCCGTTGCGCCGGAACAGCAGCGCGGCCAGGGGCAGGG
>JALSTP010000140.1 GCA_026983675.1 Sedimenticola sp. | reverse complement strand
TATATCGCATTCAGGGCTTCAGGCAGGCGCCGGAACAAGGCGCAGTGCGCAGGCAAGGGTCGTTCCCTTGCCAAGGTCGCTCCAGTGCATCCATGCACTCGCGACACTTGGACATCCTGTCCAGCGCGCTGGAACGCAGGTCCGGCACCTGCCTGAAGCCCCTCACCCTATGATATTCAAAGACAGGCCGCAGCGTGCCGGCCCGCAGACTGCGTTGCCCCATCTTGCTGTAGGGTGGCTACAGCGGCGATGGGGCGCCTTGCTGCGAACCGGCACGCCACGGCTGAATACGATATATATTGTTGCCGAGTTAATAACAATTCCATCCGATCCATAAATACGATACACTCTCCACCCCGCTGGAAACATCCCCTCCCGTTTGCTCCGGCCCTTTCCGTCAGTTCAGGTATTTCGTTATGTCCGCCACGCCTCCACCCCCCACGGGCTTCGATGCCCTTGGTCTCTCCACGCCCGTGCTCGAAGCCGTTGCCGATGTGGGCTATGAAAGCCCCTCCCCCATCCAGGCCGCGACCATCCCTCCGTTGCTCCAGGGGCGCGACATCGTCGGCCAGGCCCAGACCGGCACGGGCAAGACCGCGGCTTTTGCGCTGCCCCTGCTTTCTCGTATCGATATAGCTGTCAAGACGCCCCAGGTGTTGGTGCTCGCACCAACTCGTGAGCTGGCGATCCAGGTAGCCGAGGCCTTTCAGCGCTATGCCGCCCGTCTCGAAGGGTTCCACGTACTGCCCATCTATGGTGGCCAGGACTACCGTACTCAGCTACGCCAATTAAAACGCGGCGCGCACGTCGTGGTCGGCACGCCCGGCCGCATCATGGACCATATGCGACGTGGCACACTCAAGCTGGACCAGCTCAAGACGCTGGTGCTCGATGAAGCAGACGAAATGCTGCGCATGGGCTTCATCGACGACGTGGAATGGATTCTGGAACAGACTCCCCCGGACCGTCAGATCGCCCTCTTCTCTGCCACCATGCCCAGCGTCATCCGGCGCATCGCCAAGAAGCACCTGCGTGATCCACGGGAGATCACCATCGAGGTGCGCACCGCCACCGCCGACACCATCCGCCAGCGTTACTGGCTGGTGAGCGGGATGCACAAGCTCGACGCCCTGACCCGGATCCTCGAAGGTGAACCCTTCGAGGGTATCATCGTCTTCGTTCGCACCAAGGTGGCCACAGTGGAGCTGGCGGAGAAACTGGAGGCGCGTGGCTATCCCTCCGCACCGCTGAACGGCGACATCCCCCAACACCTGCGCGAGCGCACCGTGGAGCAGCTGAAGCGGGGCGCGCTGGACATCCTGGTGGCCACCGACGTGGCTGCTCGGGGGCTGGACGTACAGCGTATCAGCCACGTCATCAACTACGACATCCCCTACGACACCGAGGCCTACATCCACCGCATCGGCCGCACCGGCCGGGCCGGCCGCAAGGGAGACGCCATCCTGTTCGTGGCCCCGCGCGAAAAACGCATGCTGCACGCCATCGAACGGGCCACCCGGCAGAAAATCGAGATGATGCCCTTGCCCTCGCACGAGGTGATCAACGACAAACGCATCGACCGCTTCACCCGGCGCATCACCGAGACCCTCGCCGCCGGGGAACTGGACCCCTACCTCGAGATCCTGGCCGGCTACGAGCAGACACACAACGTCGGCCCCCTGGAGATCGCCGCCGCGCTAGCCAAAATGGCGCAAGGCGACGAACCCCTGCTGCTGAAGGCCGAGCCACGGCCCAAACGCGTATCCCGTGGAGAGAGATCCACGGCTACGCCTGCGCGGTACGAAAAGAAACCCGACAACAAAAAGAAACCGGATGCCGGTCCCGACAAGGGCATGGAGCGCTTCCGGCTGGAGGTCGGACATCGGCACGGGGTTAAACCCGGCAATATCGTCGGTGCCGTGGCCAATGAGGCGGGCCTCGAAAGCCAGTACATCGGCCGCATCCGGATCTTCGATGACCACAGCACCATCGACCTGCCGGAGGGCATGCCCAAGGACATCTTCCAGGATCTGAAAAAGACCCGGGTGGCCGGGCAGGCGTTGCGGATTTCACGTCTGTCACCGCCGAAGAAGCGGAAGAAACCGAAGACCCGCGCCAACAAAGGCCGGCCGGCGAAGACCAAATCGAAAAAACGGCAGACGCATTCCACCGCGTAGCGGGTTAATCATATCGGCAGAGCACCAAGACGGCACACGGCGGCTTGCAAATATATCGGTTTGATATATGATCATACGATATATCACATCGATCAGGCACCGCCATGAACGTCAAAACCCTCTGCCTCGGCGCCCTCTCCCTGGGCGAGCACACCGGCTACGACATCAAGAAGCTGTTCGAATCCACCTTCAGCCATTT
>JALSTP010000139.1 GCA_026983675.1 Sedimenticola sp. | reverse complement strand
CCGCTGCTCCGGACCCAGAGCGTCAATGGAATGGTCTACCTGTTGACACATGCCCCCTTCGACAGCAACCGCCTCATGGTGCGCGAACTCGATAGCGGGCGTATCTACCTGTGCGATGTCGAGGCCACCAAAGCGGGTGGTCCCATCCATCCGATCCAGATCTATGTCAAGGAACCCCATGCAACGGAGACCACACCGGTAGAAAACCAGGATGCCGGTCAGCTCGATTATGTCCAACTGATCCGGTTCACCGCACCGACCAGGCCCAGACCCTGGATCCTCCTGATCTGCGCGGTGCCTGGTTGACGGCGACCTTTCAGCATCACCGCCTGCTGCCCCGGGGTGACGAAGCCGACACCACGGCGGTCTATCTGATCTCGGCCCGTCCCTTCGAGTCCTCCCTGTAGGAACTGCCATGGCCGTTGCAACCTCCAATCGACTGCTTCCCCTGCTTGTCCTGGCCTTCGTCACCTTGAAGTCCTGTGATCGGGAGACCGAATCGCCGGAAGTCATGGATGCCGTGCCCCAGGCGCCGGCGCCGGATGCCGACAGTCCGGCCGACACCATCAAGACCCTGATGGCCAACGTTGCGGCCATGACCGCAGAGGTGCAGGCCCTGCGCAAGGAGAACGCCCAGCTGCGCAAGGAGAACCAGGAACTTCTGGCCAATCGGCACCAGGTCGAGGAGAACGTCGCCACCTGGCTCCGGCGTGAGCTGCTCTATCGAGAGAAAGACAAAGAGGCGCGTGATCGTATCGACTCGGGCGTGCTCTCGCCCCTGACGGCACGAGTGGATGCACTCTCCCAGGCGATCTCCGGAAACCGGTCGGCCCCGGTGGGGCAGGATATCCCGGTGGGGCTAGCCCGGATTATTCATGAAGTCGCTCGCGCCCTAGCTTGATCCTTGTCCACACAGGGAATTTTCCGTCCTCGGCAATACAGCCCGTATTCCACTCGGTCGGAAAATCCCCTGTGCGGACAATTCTCTGTGCAATCATCGCGGTGATTCATGAATAATCCGGGCGCGCCTGGTGCATGTCATATATCTGTCAGAAGGGCCACGAAAAGCAGCCCATCGACTTGAATATCGCTTTTCGTGGCCCCAAATCTTAGGCGATCAAACCGGATTCATTCAACAACATGGCTGATCTGCCGGTCGTCGCCACGTGGTGGCGGGAAAATCGGCGGATCCACTACCGTAGAGAGGTAAGCAGATGAAACGAATACTGCCGATGACAGGGGTGCTGGCGCTGCTGTGCGCCCCCATGGCATATGCGCTCGAGGGCGTTTCCGCCAATCCCGGCCAGAACACGGCCCCGCCCGCGCAGATGAAGACCTCGGGTGCCGCCTATCTTGGTGTCGCGATCGATACGTTGCCGCCGGCGGTGGCGAAACAGCTCCCAGCCGATGTGGCGAATGGGGAAGGTGTTATCGTGATGAATGTGGCGCCCGACTCACCCGCGGCGAAAGCGGGCATTCAACCCTATGACATCCTCGTCAGTTATGGTGACCAGAAGCTTTATTCTCCCGAACAGCTCACCAAGCTGGTCAGGAATGACCAGGCGGGCAAGCGGGTGCCCATCAAAGTGGTGCGGGCCGGCAAGGTGATGGAGATCGACGTCACCCTTGGGCGCCTGCCGGGGCGGCTGTCTCAAAGGGAAATCGGCGGCCCCTATCAGCGGCATCCCTATCCACGCTTTACGCCGCATTGGGGGGAACAGCGGCCCTATTCGATGCCCCCCCGGCCGAAGCGGTTCATCGAAACTTTCGAGGCCCTTTCCATCAACAAGACGGCAGACGGAAAGTACAAGGTCGTGGTCGAATACCTGTCCGACAAGGGCGTGAAGAAACATCATGAGTTCCAGGGAACGCGTGACGAAATCAATCGCCTTATCCGCCAGGAGAAGGATCTGCCTCAGGCACTGAAACAACGTTTGTTGCAGGCGTTGAACAACCGCGGTCCGATGTTCATGCCACCGGATTTTATGATGCCGTTCGAACAGCCTTTTTTCGACCGTTTCTTCCAAGGCGAGGAATGGCCGGACAGGTTCTGACCTGAGGAGCGGGGGACATGGCATCGCCTGTGTCTCCCGTGTTTTGCCGTCGTGGCCACGGATTGCGGATTGTCAGGGACCGTACGGCAGTAATGCGCCATGATGGGGTTCAGTCAGCGATGGTCAACAGAAAGGAGGAGTCGACGGTGGACCGCGGAACAAAAATCTACGTCGCGTTCCTGGCCTCGATAGGGTTGCTGGTGCTGCTCTGGTGGGGGCTGAGCTACAATCCTCGTATCGGCGAGCTGAATGACTTGTTGGCAGCGGACAAGGTGGTGTCCGCCTATCCCTATCGTTTTCATGTGGTGGATGTGAGAAATGGGACGGCCGTGCTTTCCACGCCACGCTCACCGGATGTCCCCGTGATCCGTTTCCTCGGTATCATCGACCCCGATCTGGCGAATGCCCCTCAGGACGATCCCAGAATGATCAAGGCCCAAGCGGCGCTGGTGCGGGTGCAAAAGCGTGCGGCGAAGATCGTTCAGGACCAACCGGATATTACAAAGATCCAGTGGCGGCTCGACAAGGACTGGTGGGCTGCCCATGGTGTTATTATTCCGGCCACCTAAACTATCGATACCTGCGAGGAGTCTTTCATGAGCAAGAGTGATCCGGTCGACAAACTGGTCGAGGCCTATACAAAGATGCTGGAGCGGGCCATGGACGCCTTCAACAAAGCGGAGGAGAAGGCCGGTTCCAAGTTGCAGCATTTCATCGACGAGGCCCGCGAGAAAGCGGTGGAATTGGGCGAGCTGACCCGGGAAGAGGCGGACAAGGTCGCCGACTATCTGAAGCGCGATCTGCATGATGCGGCGGGTTATGTGGAGAAGACTGGCGAGGAGTTCAAGAACTGGTTGGGTTTCGAGACGGACCTGATCGATGCCGAACTCTACAATCTTTTTCTTCAGGCAGCGGACCCCACCATTCTGGAGTTACTGGAGTTGAAGGCGCAGGCCTCGATCTACCGCACCGGCGAGATCACCGGCCCCGGCACTCTCGTATGCGCGGAATGCGGCGAAAAGTTGCACTTCAGCAAGCCGGGCCGGATTCCCCCCTGCCCGAAATGCCACGGCACCGTTTTTCATCGCGAGGGCTGAGAGGATGCCCTCCACTCCGCACAGGCTCATTGCCGCTGTATTCAACGATCCGGAAAAGGCGAAGCGCATCGTAGAACAGTTGGTGGACCACGATTTCCCCATGGATCAGGTGTCCCTCCTGCATCGCGCCGGCGGACACGGTGACGATATCCTCGGGATCTCTTACAAGGATGACGCGGAACGCTTCAGGGTATGGGGTGAACATGGCGCCTTGTGGGGTGCGCTGGGCGGCCTGTTGGCCGGCGCCTCGGGGATGCTGATCGTGCCTGGCATTGGGCCGCTGATGGCGGCCGGGCCGTTGCTCGACCTCATCGTTGGGGCAACCCTGGGGGCGGGGCTCATGACGGGGGCCGCCGCGGTGACGCGGCTCGGGGCCGCCTTGCGCAAGCTGAACATCCCCGATGAGAAACTGGAGGCATTGCATGATGCCGTCATGGCGGGCAAGACCTTACTGATCGTGCATTGCGACCGTCAGGATCCGTCGAGCTGGAAGCAGCGTTTGCAATGGCAGGGGGCGGAGAGCGTGTGGGTCCTTCCCTGATCCGCATTCGTCACCGCATTGACGGAGCCCCACGTGTTCGTTGAATTCACAACGCATCTTATTCAGTCGTCATAATCCCGCCGTACTGTGTCTAGCTGCTGTTTGTAACTCCTGGCGTCACCGTAGTCGAAGAAGCGGGCGTACCGGCTATGCACACCGGGGACGCGCCGGGCATGGCGGATCGGACACCAGTATTGCTCGGTGCGCGCCACGATTTCACGGACATAGGCGATGAGGCCGTTGCCGTAGCCACAGTAGACGCAGTTGAGCTTTTCGATCACGTTTAGATAGTCCAGTCGGTGACGGTCGATCACGATGTAGTCACCGCGTCGTACACGTGGAATGCCGTAGGCGCGAAAACAGGTGTGCTGATAGAAGGTGATGGTCAGATCCAGGGCCGCCAGAGGCACAACCATCCCATAGATGATTGGGGCGGTGAGCACGCTCAGGGGCCGCGCATTTCCAAGGTATTGAAGTGCGCCGGTGCGATACTGCCTGTGTAATCGCTTGATCTCGTCGCTGAAGCGTATCCGGCGCCCCTCCAGCTGATAGCGGACATCCTTTTGGGCCTCATCGAGGCGTTGGGCGAGTTCCTCTTCCAAGGCTTGTATGCGCGCGACGAGTTGTGAGATTTCCGGGTTCATGGCGGGATCCTTCAGGGGAAACACAATATTAACCCGGCAACAAAATATATCGTATTCAGCCGCGGTCTGTCTTTGAATATCATAGGGTTAGGGGCTTCAGGCGGGTGCCGGACCTGCGTTCCAGCGCGCTGGACAGGATGTCCAAGTGTCGCGAGTGCATGGATGCACTGGAGCGACCTTGGCAAGGAAATGACCCTTGCCTGCGCACTGCGCCTTGTTCCGGCACCTGCCTGAAGCCTTGAATGCGATATATATTGTTGCCGGGTTAATAACAGACTCTACCGCGTTCCATCGCTGCACGCACCTGTTGACCCGGCAATGGTATAGCGTTGCCGGGATAACAGGAGCCTGTCGATCACGGTCGTTTGGCTGCAGACCCGACAGGCCCCTGAAGGCGGACATTACAGTTCCCAGCGGGACGCTGTTATGATCGACGGCCACATGGCAAAAAGAAAAAACGGTTATGCAAGAACATGCGGTCGTCTACCTGGCGGGGATTGGCATCCTGGCCATCGCATGCCAGTGGTTCGCCTGGTGGGTCAAGTTGCCCGCCATTCTGTTTCTGCTGGTGGCCGGCATTCTTGCCGGGCCGGTGGCGGGTTGGCTGGATCCGGATGCGGTGTTCGGCGGGTTGCTTTTTCCTATCATCGAACTGTCGGTGGCGGTGATCCTTTTCGAAGGCAGTCTCTCACTGCATCTGGACGAGATCCGCGGTCTGGAGCGGGTCGTGCGCAGGCTGGTCGGGGTAGGGGTATTGGTCACCTGGGCGGTGGTGACGCTGGCGACCCACGTCTTCGTGGGGTTTTCGTGGGCAATCGCCATCCTATTTGGCGCCATGACGGTGGTGACCGGGCCGACGGTGATCGTTCCCATGCTGCGCACCGTTCGGCCCAAAGCTTCGCTGGCCAGCATTCTCCGGTGGGAGGGGATCATCATCGATCCCGTGGGGGCGTTGCTTGCGGTACTGGTCTTCGAGTTTATCGTTTCCGGCGCGGAGAGGCACCCACTGGGTCATACGCTGAAGTCATTTGCGGAGATCCTGCTCATCGGTGGTCTGCTCGGCATTGCGGCCGGCTACTTCCTGGGGGTCGTATTGCGGCGCCACTGGATGCCGGAGTATCTTCACAACGTGGCAACGTTGACCGTTGTCATCGGGATCTTTTCTCTTGCCAATGTCGTCCAGCCGGAGTCCGGCCTGCTGGCGGTGACGGTCATGGGGCTCTGGCTGGCCAACATGAAGGGGGTCCCCATCGACGACATCCTTGATTTCAAAGAGAGCCTCAGTGTGCTGCTGATCTCCGGGTTGTTCATCATTCTCGCCGCGCGGATCGACTTCCGGGAGTTCGAACTGCTGGGGTGGGGGGCGCTGGGGGTGTTCCTCGTCATGCAGTTCGTCGCGCGGCCGCTGAAGGCGGCGGTGGCCACCTGGGGTTCGAGCCTCGACTGGCGGGAGCGGGCGCTGATTGGCTGGATTGCGCCGCGGGGTATCGTGGCGGCGGCAATGGCGGCCTTGTTTGCCATTCGTCTGCAGGCGCAGGGGTTTGCCGAAGCCCCTCTGCTGGTGCCGCTCACCTTCCTTGTCATCATCGGCACCGTCGCCTTGCAGAGCGCTACCGCCCGTCCGCTGGCGATGTGGCTGCGGGTCGCCGAGCCGGAACCCCGGGGATTCCTCATTGTAGGGGCCAACCCGCTGGCGCGCGCCATTGCCGCCGCGCTGAACGAAAAAGGCTTTCGCACCCTGTTGGCGGACGGTGAATGGGATAATGTGCGGGCGGCGTTGATGGAAGGGCACGATGTCTATTATGGCAATGTGGTATCGGAGCATGCCGACCGCCACCTCGATCTGGTCGGCATCGGGCGTTTGCTGGCGCTCTGCCCGCGGCGGGAGGTCAACGCCCTGGCGGTGATGCGGTATGCCTCGGAGTTTGGGCGAGATGCCGTGTTCAGCCTTCGGACCGAAGGGGATCAGGGCAAGGGCGAAAAGGCGCGCACCGAGGCGAAGGCGCCTGGCAGGCGCCTGTTTGGCGAGGATGTCACCTATCAGCGTCTTACGGAGATGATGAAGAAGGGCGCCCGTATCCGCAGCACCAAGCTGACCGAGAGTTTCGATTTTGCCGAGTACTACAGGCAGCACTTTGGCCGTGGTATACCGCTTTTCGCCATCGATCAAAAGGGGCGGTTGCACCCTTTTGTCGTTGGAGATGAACCCGAACCGAAGGCGGGCTGGACCCTGCTTGGCCTCATCGAACCCGATGAGGAAGAGACAACGGATGAATACCCAAAGGCATTGCAGGAGGAAGGTGCGTCGGCGCATACCCGTGGCGGTGCCTCTTGAAAGTGGTCGTTTTCAGCGTCATATGAAGAGCTGAGGGGCACATCGCGTGTCCGGGAGGATAGAGAGTTGAACGCATACACACATATTTTGGTGCCGACGGACTTCTCGGACCCATCGAAAAAGGCGGCGCAACGGGCGGTGGACCTCGCTGGACGCTACAAAGCGCGGTTGACGTTTCTTCACGCGGTGGAGGAGATGGTGCTCTATGACGAGTTCTATGAGCCGATGTTCGACAACATGGTGGAAGTGGACGAGGTGCGCATGAATCGCGCGGGTGAACAGCTTGCTCAACTGGTCAAGGATCTGGACGCTGGAGATGCCCATACGGAAGTGATCCTCGGTTATCCCAAGCATGTCATCCTCGAATATGCAAAGGCGCACGATGTGGACCTGATCGTAATGGGTTACCACAGCGATCTGCTCTCCCGTCTGATGGGCTCCACGGCGAGCAGCGTGGTGCATCATGCGGAATGTGACGTGCTGACCGTGCGCACGTAACAGACTTCGATGGAGATGCTGAAACTCCGAAAGGTGGCCATCGACACCTACAAGGAGAACATCGCCTATCTGCATCGCGACTGCGAGGTCTATCGCAGTGAGGGGTTTCAGGCACTGAGCAAGATTGAGGTCCACAGGGAAAAAGACGGTCAGCCGGTGATCAGCGTGCTCAACGTGGTAGACGACGCGGCCATCACGGCGCCGGGAGAACTGGGACTGAGCGAGCAGGCCTTCGCGCAGATGGGGCTTCCAGAGGGGACAGCGGTGCGCATCGAACATGCCCAGCCGCCGGCCTCATTGAAATCGGTGCATCGCAAGATTGCGGGTGAGCCGATGGGAGCGGATGACTATCTCAATATTGCCCGCGACATTGCCCAACACCGCTATTCCAAGATCGAGATGGCGGCCTTTCTAGTGGGTTGTGCCGAGACCGGCATGGAACGCGAAGAGGTGCTGCATCTCACCCGGGGCATGATCGCCACCGGCGAGCGCCTCGACTGGGGCGAACCGTTGGTAGCGGACAAACACTGCATCGGCGGGATCCCCGGCAATCGCACGACCATGCTCATCGTGCCCATCGTGGCTGCCCACGGGCTGCTGATGCCCAAGACATCGAGCCGCGCCATCACCTCGCCGGCGGGTACCGCCGACACCATGGAGGTGTTGGCCGAGGTCAATCTCGACCCCGACCGGATGCACGATATCGTGCGCCGCGAGCGTGGTTGCCTCGCCTGGGGCGGCACGGCGCGGTTGGCGCCGGTGGATGATATCCTGATCTCGGTGGAGCGCCCCCTCTCCCTCGACTCGCCCGGCCAGATGGTCGCCTCCATCCTGTCGAAAAAGGTGGCCGCCGGCGCGACCCACCTGCTGATCGATATCCCCCTCGGTCCTACCGCCAAGGTACGCGACCACCAGGCGGCGCTCATGTTGCGCAAGCTGTTCGAGTTCGTGGGCGACCGGCTGGCCCTGCACCTCGAAGTGGTGCTGACCGATGGCAGCCAGCCAGTGGGCAGAGGCATCGGCCCGGTCCTAGAGACGCGGGACGTGATGCAGGTACTGGAACGGCAACCCGCGGCGCCCAAGGACCTGCGTGAAAAGGCGCTGCAACTGGCGGGCAGGATTCTGGAGTTCGATCCCGACGTGCGGGGCGGGCAGGGCTATGTGATCGCGCGCGATATTCTCGACTCGGGGCGCGCCCTGGCGAAGATGGAGGCGATCATCGAGGCCCAGGGACGGAATCCTTCGCCGCCCCGGCTGGGCCGCCTGCAGCATCGTATCGCCGCCCCGCGCGACGGGATCGTGACCGCCATCGACAACCTGCAGATGGCCCATATTGCCCGTCTTGCCGGGGCGCCTATGGACAAGGGCGCGGGGGTGGATCTGCACAAGAAGCGGGGCGAGGCGGTGGAAGCGGGCGAGCCGCTCTATACCCTCTATTCAGAGTTTCCCTCCGATTTTCGTTTTGCCCGGGAGGCGGCGGCGAAGTATTCCGGTTTCTCCATCGACCTGAAGGAGAGCGCGGCCCATGGCCCGACATTTGGATGACAAGACCATGGTTCTGGCACTGCCGGAATATGCCGGGCCGGCGCGCCGGCTCGCGGATCGGCTCGGGGTGGACTGCTCCGAGGTCCAGGTGCATCACTTCCCTGACGGCGAAAGCAGTGTCCGCCTGCCACCGCGGCTGCCTGCCCGGGTGATCGTCTGCCAGAGCCTGGATCGTCCTAATGCAAAGCTGGTGGAGCTGATTCTGACCGCGGCCACCGCCCAGCGTCTGGGCGCCGGACATCTCACCCTGGTGGCGCCCTACCTTTGCTACATGCGCCAGGACAAGGCCTTCCACGAAGGCGAGTCCGTGAGTCAGCGGATCATCGGTCGCGTGCTTGCCCGGTGGTTCGACGCGCTGATCACCGTGGATCCCCATCTTCATCGCGTCCATCGGCTCGATCAGGCGGTGCCGGTGGACCCCGCGATTGCCCTGCACGCCACCGCTCCCATGGCGCGGTTCCTTTCCGGCCGAGTGGACAATCCGTTGTTACTGGGGCCGGATGAGGAATCCGAGCAATGGGTGGCCGCCATCGCCGCCCGTGATCATCTCGACTGGCGCGTGGCGCGCAAGCGCCGTTTCGGTGACCACGAGGTCAGTATCGAATTGCCGGAAGGCCCTTATCAGGGACGCCATATCGTGTTGGTTGACGACGTGGCGAGCACCGGCCGCACCCTGGAGGCGGCCGTCGACCTGCTGGCTCCGCACGCACCGGCCAGCCTCTCCATCCTGGTGACCCATGCCCTGTTCGTGGAGGGGGCGCAGGCGCGCCTGCAACAAAAGGGGGTGAGCGCCATCTGGAGCACCGACGCTGTGATTCACGCCACCAACGTCATCCCGCTCGACGGGCTGATCGCCGGGGCGCTCGCCCACGTCTGATTCACCGTTTCCGCGGGCCATCATATCCGCATAATCCGGGATACAATGTCACCCGACTCAACGTTTGCACCAGACCCGGACGATGGGAATCTCCACCTATGGAACTCAATCGCCGGGCTTCTGGTGCAACGGTTCCACGCTTATTGCGCCTTGACCTCCATGAGGAGAGGACCGGCCGGTGCCGGGCGGCCAGAGGCGCACTGCTTTTTTTTCGCGTAGACACGCACATAGTCGACCGCAAATTCGGCCGGAAACTTTGTTTTCGCATCGGGTTTCCCTGGCCAGTTGCCACCCACCGCAAGATTGATGATCAGATAGCGGGGATCATTCCTGAAATCCCTCGGGGCCGGCTCATGTTTGACCGGGACGCCGTCGAAGTACCAGACCAGTTCGTCGGGTTGCCAGTCGATGGCATACGTATGGAACCCCTGGGACAGATCCGCCTTGGTGTGGATATCGGTGCCGTAGATCCTCCAGTTGCCGGCCGTCCAGCCACCGGTGTATGGCGGGGTCTTGGTGTGCATCGTTGCGTACCACGTATGCATGTCACTTCCCAACTGTTCCATGATGTCGATTTCGGGCATCCGCGAGTAACCCCGTTCATGCCACTTCTTCGCATTCTCCGGAAGCAACCAGAACGCCGGCCACAACCCTTTCCCCTTGGGCAATTTCGCCCGAATCTCAAACAGGCCATAGGTCTGGCTGAAACGTCCTTGGGTCGTGATCAGACCCGACGCATAGTGAAATAACTTACCCTTGCTGGACCTGATGGGGGTCCGCAGTTTTCTTGCCGTTATCAGCAGCTTCCCGTTTCTGACCGGCAATACATCCACCTTGTGGAGTTTGGGGTCCGCATAGTATTCGAGTTCATTGTTGATGACGTCGTCACCCCAATAGTAACGCGTGCGATACCGAGCCTCGCCAAGGCCACGCGCCGCACTGAGTGGGCTGTCGTTGAACTCATCCGAGTAAGTCAACTGGTAGCAGCTCAGATCCAGTCTGTCCACAGGTCTCCCCTTGAACGGATTTCTCTTGGGGTCGTGTTCATGGATCCTGGTGATTCCGTCGCCGGGTCTGGGGGGGGGCAGGGTCGAATCTGCAAGTGCCGCCATCGACGGAGACAGAAGCACAAAAGCCAGAACCGCGATTCTCCGAACAGACCGGGATCCACCCTTTTGTATTCGTATCTTCCTGTAAATCATGTTTTTTACCCACCTCTATCTTGTTTCGCACGATCGCTGCCCGGAGGCGTCGATCCTATGTCATGCGTTCACACGAGGAGATCGGAGAGGGGAAGGGGAAACTGAAGGATCCGTCAATACGGGGTCCGCCATAGTAAAACCCACGTCACAGTCTGTGGGCGGATCAGGCGTTTAATTCGTGCCAGGAGGACGGGTTATTAACCCGGCAACAATATATATCGCATTCAGGGCTTCAGGCAGGCGCCGGAACAAGGCGCAGTGCGCAGGCAAGGGTTATCCCCTTGCCAAGCACTGG
>JALSTP010000138.1 GCA_026983675.1 Sedimenticola sp. | reverse complement strand
ACAAAGAAGGTCACCCTGACGGACGAAGATATGGGAAAACTGGCGAATGCCGTGGTCGATCACATTACCTACCTCCCCGTGGTCGACCTGGACGCAAAACTGCTTGAATCACGTTTCGGTAAGCCTGCGGAACGTATCCGTGAAGCATCGGGGATCGAACACTGGCTGTACCCGGCAAAAGGGCTGGATATCGCCTACAACCCAAACGGGAAAGAGGTTTTTCAATATGTCCCACCGGCCCATTTTCAGGACATTGTGGCGCCTCTCAAAACAAGCGTGGATACATCTCCCTCTGAGAAAAGCACTGATTGACGACCCACCGCAGTTGTCGCCGCACATTCTCAACCCGGCATACTATAGGCGCCGGACAGGATGTCCAAGTGTCGCGAGTACTTGGGTACACTGGGGCGACCTTGACACGGGAATGACCCTTACCTGCGTACTGTGCCTTACTCCGGCGCCTGCCTGAAGCCCCTATAACATTCAAAGATAGGCGGTCCTCTTTCACGAATCCCCTGACACCGAAGAATCCTTCCCGGAGGCATCGTCCCCCGCCGCCTTCAATTTTTGGTTCGACCGCCGGTCGTCGATATCGTCATCCATGAGGATGCGATACGCCTCCCCCTCCAGATCGTCGAACTGCCCGGATTTTGCTGCCCAGAAAAACACGCCCACGGCGACCAGTCCCATGATGATCATGCCAGGGATCAAACCGTAGATAACGTCCATAGATACTCCTCCTCTGGATCAATCCAGATCTTTGAAGAGCGTACGAATACGCGCAGAATTGCCAATGACCAGCAAAGAGCTTATCGGCATCGAAACCGCCGCGACCAACGGCGTGACGACCGCCGCCATCGCCAGAGGCACCATGATGACATTATACGCAATAGAGATGCCGATGTTCTGTCGGATGGTGCGCAGGGTACGCCGGGAAAGCGCCGATGCCAGTCTCACCTTGGCCAACTCACTGCTCATGAGAACGATATCAGCGCTTGCAATGGAGACATCTGTTCCAGACCCCAGCGCAATCCCCACATCCGCGCGCACCAGGGCAGGTGCGTCGTTGATGCCATCGCCCACCATCGCCACCTTCCGTCCCCCCTCCTGCAATCGGGTAATGACATCGTCCTTCTCCTCCGGCCGCACCTCGGCGATCACCTGCAAGCCTCCTCCCAACTGTGCCGCCACCCTTTCTGCCGTTTCACGCCGGTCCCCGCTCAACAGCGTCAAGGCCATGCCATCCTGCTTCAGAGATTCGATCAGGGTGGGCGCATCTGGCCTCAACCTGTCACCGACACCGATAACGGCAACCTCTTCGCCATTCAGCGCACAATGCACCGCACTGTTGCCTTTTTCTGTCAAAGGGTGAAGAGCCGCTTCCAGTTCAGGCCGCCGACGAACCCCGTTCTGCTCGATCCAGGCAGCATTGCCAATCAACACCTCACCGCCGTCCACCTGCCCCCGGATTCCGTAACCGGGCCGATTCTCGAACCCATTGACCTCCAAGTGGTTTGCATCCACACCGTATTGCTCACAACAGGCCAGCAAGGCCTCGGCCACCGGGTGCTCCGAATAGCGTTCAGTGGCGCAAACCCGGCGTAAGATATGGGACAGATAGGTTCCAGTCAGCGGGCTGTCTCCCTCCGCCGGTGTCGGCATCCAAATGCCGTCCTTGGTGGCAATCCCGGAGACACTCATTTTTCCTTCGGTCAGGGTGCCGGTCTTGTCGAACACGAAGTGGTCGATATCAGAGAGACTCTCCAACACGGCGCCATTCTTTACCAACACACCGTGACGCGCGCCAAAACCCGAAGCCACCGCAATGGCCATCGGGGTTGCCAGCCCAAAGGCACATGGACAGGTGATGATCAGCACCGCCGTTGCGGATAGGAGAGCCAGCTCAAAATCCACACGCCACCACCACAGGAATGTCAGTAACGCCAGTGAGAGCGTCGCCATCACGAACCAAGGGACGATCCGATCCGCCATGCACTGTATCGGCGCCTTGCTCGCTTGCGCTTCTTCGACTAGCTGAATGATGCGACCCAGTGCCGTGTCCCGAAGCAGTGCTTTCGTCTCGATATGCAGGACGCCATTGCCATTGATGGTGCCAGCGGACACCTGGTCGCCCGGTGCCTTGTCCACCGATTTCGACTCTCCGGTGAGCATTCCTTCATCGACACGGCTGACGCCTTGGGTCACCACGCCGTCCACAGGTACCTTTTCGCCCGGCCGCACCAGCACCGTCTCACCGAGCGCAACGGAACGGATGGGAACGATCTTCTCCCTCCCCTCCCGCACCACTGTTGCCACACGGGGCTGAAGCTCCAGGAGGCGTTGCGTTGCCGCCACCGCCTGGCGTTTGGAAATAGCCTCGAGATAGCGCCCGATCAGAATGACAAAAAGGAAGTTTACTACCGTATCGTAATAGACCTCGCCGGTCGTAGAGCCGGTCACGGTGATATAGACGGAATACAGATAGGTGATAGTGGCGCCGATGGCGATCGGCAGATCCATCCCCAGGTGAAGATTTCTCAACCCTGTCCAGGCCCCTTTGTAAAAAGGGAATCCCGAATAAAGCAAGGTAGGCGTCGCAAGCGCAAAGCCCACCCAGTGAAACAGCGTGCGGAACTCACCCTTGTCAGCACCCGAATAGAGCGCAATCGAGATCCACAACAGATTCATCATCGCAAAGGCGGCAAAGCCCATGCGATAGAGTAACGCACGGTTCTGCCTTTTCAGCGATCCCTCGGCAACCTCGGGATCGTAAGGAACGGCAGCGTATCCAATCTGCCCCAACCGCGACAAGATCTCAGAGAGCTTTATCCGCGAGTTGTCCCACCGAACACGTAACCGTTTGGTGGATAGATTGACCCTGGCCTCCAATATACCGGGGACCCGGTTTAGGGTCTGCTCGATCAACCACACACAGGCTGCGCAGTGAATGCCCTCAACCAGCAGATGGATCTGCCGCTCCGTCCCAAGCGAATCGACAAACTCCTCCTGGACCTCATCCATGTCGTATAAGGCGAGTTCCTTGGGTACTTCGGGTGGGGGGGCCAACAAGCTGCCATCCGGGGTGCGCTCATAGAACCCTTGCAGACCGGCGGCATAGATCGCCTCACAGACCGACCGGCAGCCAATACAGCAAAAATGCCGTTTCTTGCCCTCTATGAATGCGGCAACATCTTCCCCAGGGGAGACAGGCAGACCGCAATGGAAGCAGCCCTCATGAGAAGACGCATGTTCTTCTTGGGACATCAGGCGCCGACGATGTCAGTCCACCATGGGTGAATATTTGACCCCGGCGCTCAAACGATAGGAAGTATTGTATTCATCCTTGCCATGAGTAGCGCTGACAATGATGTCCCAGACGCCCTTCAGAGGGAAGCTGATTTCAGCAACATAATGTCCCTTTGTATCCTCCCGCATTGGCACGGAAAAGTCCCTGCGAGAATCCGAGGGTCGGTAAGCGTGAAATACCACAGCATCAGGCCGTACCGGTTGTCCCTTCTCGTCCAAGACAACGAAGCGAAAAGTGGACGGTTCGTTCACACCGACGTCATCCGGGGCCTCGATCTTCGTCTTCCAGCCAGGATCCCGCGCCATGCGATCGAGAAGATGCTTCTCGTAATCTCTGCCCCGCTCATAATAATCTTTCACCACCAGATTGGGGCGGCTTTTCACAGCAAGATAAACCATGGTCCCGTTGGCGATGAGGAATGCCACCAGAAGGCCTATCCATCCCAGGACCCAGGGACTCCGCCATGCTGAATCTTTTTTCGACATCTCGGTATTATTTGTCATGTCGCACTCAGTCTTTGATATCCAAAATGTCAATCAGGGTTTGGGACCTATAAATACGCTGGCTCTCTCCGTCTTCACTACATTGCCTTCCGGTGTCGTCGCCTCCCCATGAAATACAATAGGCAACGAATCCTTCGTCAAATTGCCGCGCGGGATTCTGACAAAAACCACATGGGGTGTAACATCCCCGTTCTTTGTATGTATGGGCTTTTCTGCCCCGACCAAAACGGCGCCCTCCGGACCGGAAACACTGAGGCGCACATCCAAATCTTTTGTCATCTTGTTGAGGATCTTCAGCGTATACTTGTTCTGCACTGAACCATCACTTTGCAACACATATAGAGGCTGCCGGTCGTGTATCGCCTTGATCTCAATTGCATCCAACGTACTCAAGCCATAGGTGATGCCAGAAAGAGCCAACAACAGTACCGTGGCGTAAATCCAGATACGGGGCCTCTTGTAAAGCGGACGTTCCTCCTTTCCATTCAGGACATCGAGGGATTCATAACGAATCAGGCCTTTTGGGCGCCCAAGTTTTTCCATCACCGCGTCACAGGCGTCGATACAAAGCGCGCACATGATACACCCTTCCTGCTGACCATTGCGTATATCGATGCCCGTGGGGCAGACTGCCACGCACTGTTTACAATCCACGCAATCGCCTATGGTCTTGTCTTTGTCGGATTGCCCCTTTTTGACCCGCCCCCGCGGCTCCCCACGGTGGAAATCGTACGTGGGAACCGCCGTGGTGCTGTCGATCATCACCCCCTGAATGCGGGCATAGGGACACAACCAGAAACAAGCCTGTTCCCGCATGAACCCCGCCAACACATAGGTCCCCGCCGTAAACAACAGGATAATGCCTAACGCCGTGTGGGTGACCTGGAAGGTGAAGAGGTCGTGCCAAAGCTCGAAGGCGCCATAGAACCAGGCAACGAAGCTGATCCCCGTCAACACCGCAATGATCAACCACAAGACGTGCTTAGTCGCCTTGATCCTGAATTTTTGGGCATCCCATGGGGCCTTGTCCAGCTTGCGACGCTTCTGCGGCGGCCCCTCCAGTTTATCCTCCAGCCAAGTGAAAACATCCGTCCATACCGTCTGAAAACAGAAAAACCCACACCATACCCGTCCCGCTGTTGCGGTAACCACGGCAAGAAGAATCGCGAAAAAAAGCAACAGCAGCGAGAGCATCCAGAAATCCTGCGGCAGAACCGTGATTCCGAACAGGTGAAATTGCCGATTGGGGATATCGAACAACACCGCTTGCCGGCCGCCCCAACGCAGATACGAACCGAGGAAGAAAATGATCCAGAACGAACTGGTCAACCATTTGATGGTGCGCCACTTGCCCGGGATTCGTTTGGCGTGGATCGTCTCGCCACCCGTGTTCAAATGCCAATGTACGGCTTCGGAATAGAGTTCATCTACTGCCGCGTCACGCTGTGCCTGTTGATTGTCGTTCAACGGATCCTCTCCCCTCTATCAACCTAGTCGGACTGCGAAGATTTCACCAACCAGCATCGTTAATTAAGCTTTTGCTGAAGGCCGTCACCTACGCACTAAACATAGTTTACCCAACAGCCTTCAATAGAAAAATGCGAAATATCAATATGTCGCCAACAATGGACTGTCGACTGAGTAATCGATTTTACAAATAAAAAAAGGGGGAACTCCCCCTTTTTTATAGTACTACTTCGTACTACTTCGCACTACGCGGAATATTACTTCCGGTGCGCTTCGGCATCCTTATCCATCAGACCTTTAACCTTAAAAGCCAGGTAAACGATGATAAGCACACAAATGGCTACCGCCACTATAGATCCGATGGTCACCCAATCAAGATTCAATCCCATGATGCCCTCCCTCTTCCTGATACCACCCGGGAGCAACAAGCCCCCGGGGAGTACAGAAAGCAAATTCAAGAGTATTACTTACTGACCGCCGCCCAGTTCATGAACGTAAACAGCCAACTTTTTGATATCGTCCTTAGATAGACGCTTACCGAAAGCAGGCATTTCCGCAACACGAGTCTTTGGATCAGTAGCGTCATTCACGCCATGCGTAATGGTGTATTTTATGCTCGCCAACTGATCATCCTCCTTGAACCGCCATATTGCATCCGTAAGGTTTGCAGACCCCAGTACCTGCATCCCCTTACCATCCGGACCATGGCAAGCGATACAGCCTTTGGCTGTAAAATTCGGATCAGACGTCGGTTTATGATCCAATACGGCCTTCGCCAGACTGTCGATCTCCTCCGGCTTCAGGATCTTCCCATGAGCGGTCATCACACCTTTACGCCCACCGGTAATCGTCTGCACTATGGTCTCGATCTTTCCTCCATACAACCAGTCGTCATCCGCCAGCACTGGAAATCCCGGTCCACCCTGACCACCACCACCATGGCACGCTGCGCAATTGTCACCAAACAGCACCTTGGCCGAAGCGATGGTATAGCTCTTCAACTCCTCATCCGCCAGGATATCCTTGGCCGACATGGCTGCGATCTTCTCTTCGTACTTTGCGCGCACCGCCTCGACTTCCTTGACACCCTCCTGGTATTCCTTAATTTGCGTCCAGCCCATGATGCCCTTGGTATAGCCTTTCATGCCTGGCCACATGGGATAGAGGATGCCATAGGTCACCCACCAGATGATGGACGCCCAGAAGGCGATCATCCACCATCGCGGTGGCGGGTTGTCCAGTTCCCGCAGGTCGTCATCCCAGATATGCCCGGTATTGTTTTCACCCGGAAATGGATTGTTATCCGCCATTGTTTTCTCCACTATTCGTTGGTTCATCGTCCAAAGGGATATACTTCCTGGATTCGAACTTCTCCTTATTCTTTGGACGCAGGACGTAAGCATAGAGCCCCACCATCAGGAGGAAGACGACGACTGTCAGAATGGTTCCGAACCAGTCGGTAGCCGTCATCGCCTCCCAATCGGTGTAAAAGTACTCTTTCAGGCTATTCACGATAGACCTTGCTGTCGTCCAGTTTTGCCATGGTGCCGAGGACCTGGAGGTACGCCACCACGGCGTCCTCCTCGGTCTTGCCCTCTACCTCTTTGACCGCAGATTTGATATCCGCATCAGTATAGGGCACGCCGACAATCCTCAAGCCATTCATATGCGCCTGTAGCGATTCCCCATCTATCCCATTCTCTTTCAGCCAGGGGTAGTTGGGCATGACCGACTCCGGCACCACCGAGCGGGGCGCCCTCAAGTGCTTGCGATGCCAGTCATCCGAGTACTTGCCACCCACACGCGCAAGATCGGGCCCGGTCCGCTTGGAACCCCACTGCATCGGGTGATCGTACATGGATTCCGACGCCAGCGAATAGTGGCCATAACGCTCTTTCTCGTCGCGGAACGGACGCACCATTTGAGAATGACAGAGATAGCAACCCTCGCGTTGATAGACATCGCGCCCTGCCAATTCGAGTGGCTTGTAGGGACGAATGCCGTCACCGGGCTTCCAATCGTTGAGGGTTTGCCCTTCCTTCCGATGCCAGACGATCTCCGGGAACTTGTTGTACTCCATCGTACTCGGGAGGTAGAAGAGCGGAACGATTTCCACCAATCCACCAACCGAGAGCACGATGGCCAACATAAAGGCCAAGCCCCAGATATTTTTCTCCATTCTTTCTTGTAATGCCATCGTCTTTACCCCCTTTACGCCGTGGCAGCCGCAGTGCGGGCACGTTGGATACTCCCTTCAGACGACGCCTTGGCGACGGTCATCAGGATATTGAACAGCATGATGACGGCGCCCAACAGGAAGATGGCTCCACCCACGGCACGCATTGCATAGTAAGGATGCATAGCCTCGACCGACTCTGCGAACGTGTATGCAAGGGTTCCGTACTCATCGTAGGCGCGCCACATCAGGCCCTGCATGATGCCGGAGACCCACATCGCCACGATATAAACCACCGTGCCAATGGTCGCTGTCCAGAAGTGCGCATTCACCAGCTTGACGGACCACAACTCCACATGAAAAACGCGTGTCATCATATGGTAGATCGCGCCGATCGCGACCATGGCCACCCAACCCAGTGCCCCGGAGTGCACATGACCGATGGTCCAATCAGTGTAGTGCGACAAGGCATTGACGGTCTTGATGGACATCACCGGCCCTTCGAAGGTCGACATGGCGTAGAAGGCCAGGGAAATGATCAGGAAGCGCAAGATGTAGTCGGTACGCAGCTTGTCCCATGCGCCAGAGAGGGTCATCATGCCGTTCACCGCGCCACCCCAGGAGGGTATGATCATGGCAAGCGAAACGGCCGCACCGAGGGAACCGGTCCAGTCAGGCAGCGCTGTGTACTGCAGGTGATGCGCACCCAGCCATACATAACCGAACATCAGCGCCCAGAAGTGGATCACGGAGAGACGGTAGGAGTAAACAGGACGCTGAGCCTGCTTGGGCACAAAGTAGTACATGATACCCAGGAAACCGGCGGTCAGATAAAAGCCCACTGCGTTATGCCCCCACCACCATTGGATCATGGCGTCTTGCACGCCCGAGAAGAGCGCATACGACTTGAACATGCCCACCGGGATGGCAAGACTGTTCACCACGTGCAGATAGGTGATCATGATCATCATGCCCAGGAAGAACCAGTTGGACACATAGATGTGTGAGGTCTTCCGGTTGGCGATGGTCATCACGAAGTTAAACATGTAGCTCAACCAGACCACCGCGATGGCAATGTCGATGGGCCACTCCAGCTCGGCATACTCCTTGGATTCGGTCAGACCAAGCGGAAGGGTGATCACTGCGGAAACGATGATCAGGTTCCATCCCCAGAAGGTGAACCAGGCCAGTTTGTCGCTCCACAGTCGAACGCCGCAAGTGCGCTGCACGCTATAGAAGGCCGTTGCCATCAGGGCGCACCCCCCAAACGCGAAGATCACCGCATTGGTGTGGAGCGGGCGCAGGCGCCCGAACGTAATATACGGAATATCGAAATTCAGAACCGGCCATGCCAGCTCCGAAGCAATGTACACCCCGACCGTTGCGCCTACCACGAGATAGACAACGGCCATAACGGTGAACCAGCGTACAACGTCGTAGTTGTACTTTTGTTCAGCTGCCGCTTCCATGAACCCTCCCCTCATAAATTTTGGAGTTGAATGACGTATAAAGATCGTAAACCTGGGGAGAACCCCAGCCCAAAAACACAGACACAAGCTGGTTTTTGATGGCCATATCTCACTCCAACATCTGACAAATGTCAAGGTACATCACACCGATCAGCGCATTGAACGTGCCTAATCACATCCCCTCATCCAATTGTTTTATATAGCGTTTTTATTTTTATGCGGAAAAGTTGATCCGGATCAAAGAAAGCTCTAATAAACTAATATTGACTCAGGGACGTTGTCGCCCCAACACCGTACATTTTCCAAACCACGACCTCGCCATTTTATGTGGTCAGGTAACACGCTATATCGCATTCAGAGCGTAAGGCAGGTGCCAGAACAAGGCGCAGCGCACAGATGCACAGATCAGGGGCATTCCCTCGCCAAGGTCGCCTTCTCGACACCTGGACATGCCTTCCCAGCGCGTTGGAACACAGATCCGGCGCCTGCCTGAATCCCCTAACCCTATGATATTCAAAGACAGGCCGCGGCGTCCCGGCCCGCGGACTGTGTTGCCCCATCTTGCTGTAGAGTGGCTACAGCGGCGATGGGCGCCTTGCTGCGAACCGGCACGCCACGGCTGAACACGACATATATTGGCGCCAGATCAACAATGTGACGATTCCATGGCCAACACCATGGAAGCCCTTACAAAGTCACCTTCCCTCGCCTACTGTAATTGATATCCCATCCGAACAACCTGGCGAGCAAGTTCGCAGGGGAAATGGAGGAAACATCATGCGGTTGCAAAATAACCGATCGGGTTACGGGCTGGTGGCAATCGGCCTTCACTGGGTGATGGCGCTGCTCATCCTGGGGTTGTTTGTTCTTGGGAACTGGATGGTCGAACTCGACTACGCCCATCCCTGGTATCAAAAGGCGCCTGATCTGCACCGAAGCACCGGGATCGTCGTCGCGCTGCTTCTGGCCATTCGGTTCGCTTGGCGACTTGTCAATCCACGCCCGGTCATCCTTGGCGCCCGCTGGGAGCGGTTTGCCGCCGTGTGGGTCCACCGGATCCTTTATCTCCTCATGACGGGCACCGTGGTCAGCGGTTACCTGATCACCACCGCGGATGGCCAGGGCATCGCCGTATTCGGGTGGTTCGAAATCCCTGCATATCTATATGGTTATCCCCATCAAGCGGATGTCGCGGGGGAGATCCATGAATCACTGGCAACTTTTCTCATTACGCTGGCTGGATTCCACACCCTTGCGGCCCTGAAACACCACTTCATCGACCGCGATGAAACCCTCATCCGCATACTGAGGGTGAGTCGCTCCCGTTCACCGCACCACACGCACTAACCCAGGAGCACGACTATGATCATCCAACCTGTAGTCCAGCAGCCCGGCCCCACCATGATCCGCGTTGCGCGTATCTTCGCTTTTGCCATATTGACGATCCTCTCCGCCAACCCCACTCTGGCTGCCGAACACTACCTTATCGATACCAAAGGAATGCACGCATTCATTACCTTCAGGGTAAAGCATCTGGGATTCAGTTGGCTGGAAGGCCGCTTCAACCGATTTCGGGGCACATTCGACTATGACGCATCCGACCCAAACGCCAACAAGGTGAATGTCGAAATCGATCTCACCAGCCTCGACACCAACCACGCCGAACGCGACAAGCATCTGCGCAGCAGCCGTTTTTTTGATGTAAAAACATTCCCTCAAGCCACCTTCGTCAGTACCGCCTGGGAAGACAAGGGCGATGGCAAAGCGCTTTTAAGAGGGCGTTTCACCCTGCGAGGGGTAAGCCGTGACATCGAGATCGAGGTCCACCACCTCGGTGCGGGCCCCGATCCTTGGGGCGGCTACCGACGCGGCTTTGAGGGCACCACAAGCCTGCACCTCTCCGACTACAAGATGCGCGAAGCCAAAATTCTCGGCCCAAGCGCCGAGGAGATCAAAGTATGGCTTTCCATCGAAGGGGTACGGCACCCTTGAACGGTATTATTAACCCGGCAACAATATATATTCCATTTAGGGCTTCGGGCAGGCGCCGGAACAAGGCGCAGTGCGCAGGCAAGGGTCATTTCCCTTGCCAAGGTCGCGCCAGTGCATCCATGCACTCGCGACACTCGGACATCCTGTCCAGCGCGCTGGAACGCCGATCCGGCGCCTGCCTGAAGCCCCTAACCCTATGATATTCAAAGACAGACCGTGGCGTGCCGGACCG
>JALSTP010000137.1 GCA_026983675.1 Sedimenticola sp. | reverse complement strand
CGCCGCTGTAGCCACCCTACAGCAAGATGGGGCAACGCAGTCTGCGGGCCGGCACGCCGCGGCCTGTCTTTGAATATCATAGGGTTAGGGGCTTCAGGCAGGCGCCGGACCTGCGTTCCAGTGCTTGACAAGGGAACGACCCTTACCTGCGCACTGCGCCTTGTTCCGGCGCCTGCCTGAAGCCCTGAATGCGATATATATTGTTGCCGGGTTAATAACCCGGCAACAAGATCCAGGGGGTATTGCTGGAGACACGAGGCAATATCAGAAGACCAGATTGAGCATGCCCATCATCACCACCAGAAACAGAAGTGTCATAATACCGCCGGCCCGCATGAAATCCGGCACCCGGTAGCCGGCCGGCCCCATGATGAGTGCATTCACCTGATGGGTGGGGATGAGAAACGAATTCGAGGTTGCGATGGCCACGGTCAGAGCGAACACCGCCGGATCGGCACCCACGCCAAGCGCAATGTTGACGGCTAGCGGCACCAGCAGCACGGTGGCGCCCACGTTCGACATGACCAGGGTAAAAAAAGTGGCAAGGGTTGCAACGGCAGTCTGAATGACCCATACCGGCATGTGACCGACCACCTCCAGGGTCTGATCGGCGATCCACTTGGCAGTCCCGCTGGTCTCCACCGCCAGGCCCAGAGGAATGAGGCTGGCAAGCAGAAACACGGTCTTCCATGAAACCGCCTCGTAGGCCTCATCGATGTTCAGCACGCCTGAAATAATCATGCCCAGCGCGCCGGTCAGCAGGGCGATGGAGAGACGCACGTCGGTAAACAGCACGAGGCACAACGCGATGAAGAAAAACAGCGCGGCCCATCCCACCTTTTGTGGCCGCAGTTCTTCGTGGGGAAACTCTGTGGTCACGACAACGAAATTCCGGTCTTTTTCAAGCCGGGCCAGGACGTCCCATGGGGTATAGACCACCAGGGTGTCGCCGGCATGGAACGGAATGCTGCGGATATCTTCGCCCTCGCGCATCGTCTCGCCGTCCCGGTGGAGCGCCACCATCGCCAGGCCATAGGTCTTGCGCAACCATACATCCCGGGCGCTCTTGCCCACTAGATTGGAGCCCGGTGGGATAACCACCTCGGCAATGCCCGCCTTGGTGGAGGCCAGATCCTCCGCGAAAACCAGGATGTCGTCGTGTTTGACCAGACCAAATTTCTCCACGAACCGGGCAAGGTCCGCAGGAGAGGACAGGATACCCAGCACCATACCGGGTTCGATGCCAGTGTCCCGGGCCAGCGCGCCGGGGCCGACGCGAATCTCACCGTCGGGACGCCGTGTGGCGATCACGCGGATATGGTAGGCCGTTTCCACATCGTCGAGCATATGGCCCACGAGGGGACTGTTCGGCGGTACATCGACTTCGAAAAGCGCGTAGTCGATGCCGTAGATGTCCTGAAAATACTGCGTGGTGTTGGAGGCCACCGTACTGCTTTCACTCGGGGTGTCGGGAAGCACGAAACGTCCGGCAACGACGAAATAGACGACACCCGTGAGTACGAGCATGACGCCGATAGGGGTCACGGAAAACAGTCCGAAAGTCGCCATCTGCTTGTCCGATGGCAACGCCACGTTGGAGGTCAGTATCAGATCATTGAGCAGGATCAGCGGGCTCGACCCCACCATCGAAACCGTACCGCCCAAAATGGCGCAGAAGCCCATGGGCATCAAAAGCCGGGCCATCGGGATGCCCGAGCGGGCCGAGATGCGGCTGACCACCGGCAGAAACAAGGCGGCGGCGCCCACATTCTGCATAAAAGACGAGATAAAGGCCACGGTACTCGAGATGATGGGTATGATGCGCGCTTCCGTCCTGCCGCCGACGTTGAGAATGAAGGCCGCCACCTTGCCCATGATGCCGGTCTTGTCGAGTCCCGCGCCAATGATCATGACGGCGATGATGGAAATCACCGCATTGCTCGAGAAACCGTCGAAAAGATGCTGCGGATGGACCAAGCCCTTCTCGAGTCCCATGATCGGTGCAAACAGAGAGGTCAACCCCAGGATCACCATGATCAAAATGGCCGCGACATCCACTTCCACAATTTCAAAAGCGAAGAGGTAGATGGTCAAAAGCAGAATACCGCTGACCCAGGCAATCTCGACGGTAGGCTCCTGGAAGGCCATGAAGAGGCCCACAACAAAAAAAATGGCGGCTATCGCCACCTTCTTCTTCAAGCGTTGCTTGCTCGTTGTCTTCTCAGCCTTACTATTGGACATGACATCCCCCGTACTGGCGTATCTATGCATTATTATTAACCCGGCAACAATATATATCGCATTCAGGGCTTCAGGCAGGCGCCGGAACAAGGCGCAGTGCGCAGGCAAGGGTCATTCCCTTGCCAAGCACTGGAACGCAGGTCCGGCGCCTGCCT
>JALSTP010000136.1 GCA_026983675.1 Sedimenticola sp. | reverse complement strand
AGAGCGAGCCTGTGGCAGACAACAAGACCGAAGGGGGTCGCTCCAAGAACCGCCGGGTTGAAATCAAGACCATGTAATACATAGATCCCATTCCGCCCGATGGCGGAGGGTCCGTGATAAACCGGGGCTGTTTTCAGCCCCGGTTTTTATTTGGAGATGAATAAGCCAGCATGCCAATCCCTATTTCTCGCCCACCTGTTACGGCGGTGCCAATGGCACGGTCGGAGCGCTCGCTATACCGTGGGCTACGATTGCGCGTTATGCCGAGGTGATCTGTTGCATCAAATATTAACCCGGCAACACTATATATCGTATTCAGCCGTGGCGTGCCGGTTCGCAGCAAGGCGCTTCATCGCCGCTGTAGCCACCCTACAGCAAGATGGGGCAACGCAGCCTGCGGGCCGGCACGCCGCGGCCTGTCTTTGAATATCATAGGGTGAGGGGCTTCAGGTAGGCGCCGGACCTGCGTTATAGCGCGCTGGACAGGATGTCTAAGTGTCGCGAGTGCATGGATGCGCTGGAGCGACCTTGTCAAGGGAATGCCCCTTGCCTGCGCACTGCGCCTTGTTCCGGCGCCTGCCTGAAGCCCTGAATGCGATATATTTTGTCGCCGGGTTAATAGCGTGGGTTTCGCCTTGGACAGATAAGTCGGTCGGGCGCCCAGGCGATGTAAGGTTACACGTCCTTGGCCTGCGCCTCGGCGTTGCCAACATAGGTGTCCGGGGTGAGCGACCGCAGCGCGGCCTTGCCTTGCTCGGGGATGTCCAGGCCCTCCACGAAGCGGTGCAGGTCTTCGGCTGTAACCCGATGGCCACGGGTCAGTTCTTTGAGTTTTTCGTAGGGTTTCTCCACGCCGTAGCGGCGCATCACCGTCTGGATGGGTTCGGCCAGTACCTCCCAGTTGGCGAGCAGGTCCTCCAGCAGCCGGTCACCGTCGACCTCCAGCTTGCCAATGCCGCGCAGCGCCGACTGGTAGGCGATGCTGCTGTGGGCGAAACCCACACCCAGGTTGCGCAGTACCGTGGAATCGGTGAGATCGCGCTGCCAGCGGGAGACGGGTAGCTTGCTGGCAAGGTGGTCGAACAGGGCATTGGCGACACCCAGGTTGCCCTCGGCGTTCTCGAAATCGATGGGGTTGACCTTGTGCGGCATGGTGGAAGAGCCCACCTCGCCCGCCACGGTGCGTTGCTTGAAATAGCCCAGTGAGATGTAGCCCCATACGTCGCGGCAGAAGTCGATGAGGACGACGTTGAAGCGGCGTACGGTATCGAACATCTCGGCCATGTAGTCGTGGGGTTCGATCTGGGTGGTGTAGGGGTTCCATTCCAGCCCCAACGAACCGACGAATTGTGCGGCGAAGACGGGCCAGTCCACTTCGGGGTAGGCGATCATGTGCGCGTTGTAGTTGCCCACCGCGCCGTTGATCTTGCCCAATATCGCGACCTGGGCCAATTGGTCCCGTTGCCGGTGGAGCCGGTGGGCCACGTTGGCCATCTCCTTGCCGAGGGTGGTGGGGGAGGCGGGTTGGCCGTGGGTGCGTGAGAGCATGGACCGGCCGGCGTGGTCGTGGGCGAGCTGACGGATAGCGTGGATCACGTCGTCCATCTGCGGCAGCAGGATCTGGCCGCGGCCTTCACGCAGCATCAGCCCGTGGGCGAGGTTGTTGATGTCCTCCGAGGTGCAGGCGAAGTGGATGAACTCGCTCACCGCCTCCAGCTCGGTGTTGCCCGCGATTTTCTCCTTCAGGTAGTACTCCACGGCCTTGACGTCATGGTTGGTGGTGCGCTCGATGTTCTTGACCCGGCGGGCGTCCTCTTCGCCGAAGTTGTCGATGATCCCGTTGAGGATGTTGTCGGCGTGTTCGCTCAGAGGGGGCACCTCGACGATGGCCTCATGGGCAGCAAGGGCCTGGAGCCAGCGGATCTCCACCAATACGCGGTGGCGGATCAGGCCGTATTCACTGAAGATGGGGCGGAGGTCCTCGGTCTTGTTGCCGTACCGGCCATCGACGGGGGAAACGGCTGTCAGAGTAGAGAGTTGCATGCTGAATCTCATGTGGCGTGTTATGAATGAAGATGGGCGGTCGGCCCGCCGTCGGCGACGTCCTACCATACCAAACCGTCATTCCCATGAGAATCATGGTTCTGCGTTTGGGTGGGGAAATGGGTTAAAATGCACCGCTTTGCGGTCTTATCTGATATCAACCCAGAGGGATTCAAGTGTTAGACGCCTATCGACGACATGTGGAAGAACGGGCAGCGCAGGGCATTCCGCCGTTGCCCCTGGATGCTGGCCAGGTGGCCGAGCTGATCGAACTCCTCAAGAACCCGCCGGCGGGCGAGGAGGCGTTTCTGCTGGACCTGTTGGTCAACCGGGTGCCGCCGGGTGTGGACCAGGCGGCCTATGTGAAGGCGGCTTTCCTCGCCGATGTGGCGAAGGGGCGGGTGACGCTCGATCTCATGGACCGTAAGAAGGCGACCTTTCTGCTGGGCACCATGCTCGGAGGCTACAATATCCAGCCACTGATCGAGCTTCTCGACGATGAGGAGACGGCGCCGGAGGCGGGTAAGGCGCTTTCTAACACCTTGCTGATCTACGATGCCTTCCACGACGTGAAGGAGAAGGCGGATGCCGGCAACGCCGCGGCGAAGCAGGTGATGCAGGCGTGGGCGGATGCCGAATGGTTCCTCGACCGCGCTCCGTTGCCGGAGGAGATCACGGTCACCGTCTTCAAGGTGCCCGGTGAGACCAACACCGACGACCTCTCGCCTGCCACCGAGGCATGGAGCCGGCCCGATATACCGCTGCACGCCAAGGCGATGTTGGTGAGCAAGATGCCGGATGCCCTGGCAAAGATCGAGGAGTTGAAGAAGAAGGGATATCCCCTCGCCTACGTGGGTGATGTGGTGGGTACCGGTTCGTCGCGTAAATCGGCCATCAACTCGGTGCTTTGGCACATGGGGGAGGACATCCCCTATGTGCCCAACAAGCGACAGGGCGGAGTGGTGATCGGCGGCAAGATTGCGCCCATCTTCTTTAATACCGCCGAGGATTCCGGCGCGCTCCCCATCGAATGTGACGTCAGCCGGATGGAGACGGGTGACGTGATCACCCTGCGGCCATATGAGGGTAAGGTGTTGAGGGAAGGCGAGGTGATCGCCGAATTCGAACTGCGCCCCGTGACCCTGCCCGACGAGGTGCGCGCCGGTGGCCGCATCCCGCTTATCATCGGTCGTGGGCTCACCGATCGCGCGCGCGAGGCGCTGGGGCTTGCGCCCAGCGAAGTCTTCACCCGTCCTGGCATGCCTGAGGATACCGGCAAGGGCTTCACCCTGGCGCAAAAGATCGTGGGTCGCGCCTGCGGACTGGAAGGGGTGCGTCCCGGCGCCTACTGTGAGCCGCGCATGACTACTGTCGGCTCCCAGGACACCACCGGCGCCATGACCCGCGACGAGCTGAAGGAACTCGCCTGCCTCGGGTTCTCCGCCGACCTGGTGATGCAGTCCTTCTGTCATACCGCGGCCTATCCCAAGCCCGTGGATGTCAAGTTGCAGCACGAACTGCCGGCGTTCATCAGCTCCCGTGGCGGGGTCTCGTTGCGGCCGGGCGACGGGGTGATTCACTCCTGGCTCAATCGCATGATTCTACCCGACACGGTGGGCACCGGCGGTGACTCCCACACCCGTTTCCCCATTGGCATCAGCTTTCCGGCAGGCTCCGGGCTGGTGGCCTTTGCCGCCGCTCTGGGCGTGATGCCGCTGGACATGCCGGAGTCGGTATTGGTGCGTTTCAAGGGCGAGCTGCAGCCCGGCATCACCTTGCGGGACTTGGTCAACGCCATCCCCTATGTGGCCATCCAGCGCGGTTTGCTGACGGTGGAGAAGCAGGGCAAGAAGAACGTCTTCAATGGCCGCATTCTGGAGATCGAGGGGCTGCCCGATCTCAAGGTGGAGCAGGCCTTCGAACTGTCCGACGCCTCCGCCGAGCGTTCGGCCAATGGCTGCACGGTGCGTCTCGACAAGGCACCCATCCAGGAATTTCTCGAGTCCAACGTCACCCTGCTGAAGTGGATGATCGCCGAGGGCTACGAGGACAAGCGGACCCTGGCGCGGCGGGTGGAGGCGATGGAGAGATGGCTTGCGGATCCGCAGCTTCTCGAGCCCGACGCCAATGCCGAATATGCCGAGATCATCGAGATCGACCTCAACGAGATCACCGAGCCGCTGCTCGCCTGCCCCAACGATCCCGACGACATCAAGCCGCTCTCCGAGGTGGAAGGTGACACCGTGGACGAGGTGTTCATCGGTTCCTGCATGACCAACATCGGCCATTACCGTGCTGCCGGCAAGGTGTTGGAGGCATTCGGCGGTACGCTGCCCACGCGGCTGTGGATCGCGCCGCCCACCAAGATGGACGAGCATCAGCTGATCGAAGAGGGCTACTACAGTATCTTCGGTCGTGTCGGGGCGCGCACCGAGATCCCTGGCTGCTCGCTCTGCATGGGCAACCAGGCGCGGGTAGCGGATGGCGCCACGGTAGTCTCCACCTCCACGCGCAACTTTCCCAACCGCATGGGCAAGGATGCGCGGGTCTATCTCGGCTCGGCGGAACTGGCGGCGGTAGCGGCCATCCTCGGTCGGCTGCCGACGGTGGCGGAGTATCAGGAACATGTGAAGGGTCTGGCGGCTGAGGCGGCGGATATCTACCGCTATCTCAATTTCCACGAGATCGGCGAGTACAAGAAGGAAGCGGACGAAGTGAGGATCCCGATTGCGGAGATCGGTTGAAGGAACGGTGTGATCTCTTATTATTAACCCGGCAACGATGTGTCCCGCATTCGGGGCCTTGGGGAAGTCCTGAAAACAGGATCCATAAATAAAGCAGGCGCGGATTTCCCCGCGCCTGCTTTTTTCGGGATGTGGAAAAACGTCCCGTTTACTTGTTGAGCATCTCCTTGCCCTTTTCCTTGGCGGCATCGACCATTTCGCCAGCCTTGTTCTTGCCGTATTCGACCGCCTTGTCCTTCGCTGCCTGCATCATGTCACCTCCCTTGTCGGCAGCATTGCCTGCCGCGCTGCTTGCGCTATCCATCGCGCCACTGGCGGCATTGCCGGTGGCTTCGGCTGCGTTACCCATGGCCGCGCCTGCCTTGTCCACGGTGCTCTTCGCCGCGTCGGCCATGTTGCCCGCCGCTTCCTTGGTCTTTTCGATGGCTGACTGGCCCATGTCAGCCGCCTTTTCGGTCATGCTCTTGCCACCGTCACCCGAGTTGCTGCAAGCCGCAAGCGCAAAGGTCAAGCCGGCAATGGCAAACAGTTGTTTCTTCATTTCATATCTCCTTTCAGTTTTCCTCGGCAGGGAAGCCCCTGTTTCTTTATGATCCATGAGGGAATTTCTCTCATAAGCTAAGGGTATTCCCTCTTTGAACGGGGCAACTATACAGTGATTTGCGACGGGAAAAAGAGGTTTGTTCAATAGAATCTGTAGGGAAAACGATTCGTATTTATAAAAATATCAATTGAAATCATGGGTTGTGGCGTTCTCTTCATGAATCCTATTCAAAAGTGTCTGGGCGTTTAGCAACAGTTGTTTACGTCCCCACAAGATGCGCCAGCGATTGCCGCCGCACTGCCGCCACAGCATGGCGGCCCGGACGCCTGCCAGCAGCAGGCTGCGGATCTTGTTGACGTTGTCGGGATTGTTCAGGTGCAGCGGTTCACCCTGGACCATGATGCGTGGTTGCAGGGTGCTGATGGTCTCGCCATATATTCCGGCCAGTTGGGCAAGCATATTGGGGTGCCCCATCTCGAAATGTTCGAGGCGTGCCCTGGCGCGTTCGATTCCTCCGGCGATATGTTGCAATCGTGGGTTGTCGCGCGCGAGCTTGCGTTCGAGCTGGATCAGGGCCACGACATAACGGGTGAGTTCCATGTCGCGTCCGGCCTTTCCGCTGAGCTGGGCGATGAGTATGTTCAGCCCGGTTTCTATGCCACGCACGCCGTTGAAGACCGCCTCCACGGTTTCGGGGTGGGTCTGGAACAGGCTGTAGATACTGGCTTGCGACGCCTCTGTGTCGCAGGCGCCGGTGCGGGCGATCTGCTGGACGAGATGGGCGGATTGAAAGATGCCCGCAAGGGCGATGATCTGGTCCAGGGTGTCCTTTTTCATTCTTCTGTGTCTGCGGTGATGGCAGTCTCTATGATACCCCCGCCGAGGCACTCGTCATCTTTGTAGAAGACCACCGACTGTCCCGGCGCCACGGCCCACTGGGGGGTCTCGAAGGTCACCACGCAGGCGCCGCCTTCAGCGGGGGGCGCAAGGCGACAGGGTTGCAGCGCCTGACGATGGCGGATGCGCGCCACGCAATGAAGTTCCTCGTTGTCGGTTCCGGGAGGGTGGCCGGCGATCCAGTGGATCTGCCCCGCCTTCAACGCCGGGCTCATGAGCAGGGGGTGGTCATGTCCCTGGACAACGATCAGGGTGTTGTGCGCCATATCCTTTGCCGCGACGTACCAGGGCGCCTCGGCGCTGTCGGTGCGCCCGCCGATGCCGAGCCCCTTGCGTTGGCCAATGGTGTAATACATTAGGCCGTGGTGATCGCCGATATGTCGGCCGTCCGGGTCCCGGATCGGTCCCGGGCGGGCCGGGAGGTAGCGGGAGAGGAACTCCCTGAATCGGCGTTCGCCGATAAAACAGATGCCGGTGGAATCTTTCTTGCGGAAGTTTGGAAGCCCGTGGGTTTCGGCGATGGACCGCACCTCGTTTTTCCGGAGGTCCGCAAGCGGAAACAGGGCAGGACGGAGCTGAGACTGGTCGAGCATGTAGAGGAAATAGGTCTGGTCCTTGCCCGCATCCGCCGCCTGGAGCAGACGGCAGCGGGGGTCGCAGGCGACCCGGGCATAGTGTCCGGTGGCGATGTGCTTTGCCCCCAAGCCGAGGGCGTGGTCGAGAAAGGCGCGAAACTTGATTTCACGGTTGCACAGCACGTCCGGATTGGGTGTCCGGCCGGCGCGGTACTCGGCGAGAAAATGCGCGAACACGCGGTCCCAATACTCGGTGGCGAAGTTGACGCGGTGCAAGGGAATACCAAGGATATCCGCTACGGCCTGTGCGTCCTCGAGGTCTTCGGCGGCAGCGCAGTGGCCCTCCGTATCGTCCTCCTCCCAGTTTTTCATGAACAGCCCTTCCACTTCGTAGCCCTGTTCCTTGAGCAACAGGGCGGCGACCGAGGAATCCACGCCACCGGAGAGGCCGACGATGACCTTTCCGCCCCCCTTAGTCCGCATCTCTCATCCGTCTTCCGTCACGGCCCGATGGTGTTCCCCGGCGCCGTCTCGCTACGAACGATGCCGGCAAATTCGGGTTAGTCGATGGCATGCAGTATCTCCAGTGGAAACCGGTGGCCGGCAAGGTAGTCGTCGATGCAGCGGAGCACCATGGGACTGCGCAGCCGCTGTTCCCTCTCCAGGTCCTGCCGGCTGAGCCAGACCGCCCGCAGGATGCCTGTATCCAAAGGGCGTTCGACGCGGGGTTCGTCCACCTCGCCGTGAAAGCAGAAACGGAGATAGGTGGTGCCAGTGCGGGGAACCCGCCACTGATAGATCCCCACCACTCCGAGAGGCCGGAAACGCCACGCGGTTTCCTCCCGGGTCTCGCGGATCACGGCATCGATCAGGGATTCCCCTGGTTCCCAGTGCCCCGCCGGTTGGTTGAAGACCCGGCCTTCGTCGGTCTCCTCTTCCACCACCAAAAAGCGGTCCTGGCGTTCGATCACGGCGGCGACGGTGATATGGGGTGGCCATTGCATGGGGCTATTTTACCGGAGAACGGCGATTGTGTTTGGGGCGCGGCAACCGGACCTCTCTCCATTCTCCCGGCCTGAGCGTACCCAACCGCCAATCGCCCACGGCGACCCTAACCAGCCGGAGGGTGGGGTGACCTACCGCGGCGGTCATGCGCCGCACCTGGCGGTTACGCCCCTCGCGAATTCCGATCACTAGCCAGGCGGTGGGTATACGCTTGCGGAAACGCACCGGTGGATCACGTTCCCAGAGAGACGGGGGCGCGAGGTGTTCGACGCGGGCGGGCCGGGTCGGCCCGTCGTTCAGCTCGACGCCCCGTCGCAGCCGTTCCAGGGCGCCACGGTCGGGGATCCCCTCCACCTGGACCCAGTAGCGTTTCCAACCCTTGTGGCGCGGATGAGTGATGCGGTGTTGTAAGGCCCCATCGTCGGTGAGCAGCAACAACCCCTCGCTGTCACGGTCGAGCCGGCCGGCGGGGTAGACATCGGGCACGGCGATATGATCGGCCAGCGTGGGGTGGCGGCCGTCGCCCGTGAACTGACTCAGGACGCCATAGGGTTTGTTGAACAGGATGAGCCGCGCCATGGATGCGGATTATAGGCGCAAGGTGCTAAAATGCGGCAATTTTTCATGGTGACGGGGAGGACGCATGGCCTACGACAAGATAGAGTTACCCGCGGACGGTGAGAAGATCACTGTCAATGATGACTTCAGCCTCAATGTGCCGGCCACGCCGGTGATCCCTTATATCGAGGGTGACGGCATCGGCGTCGATATTACACCGGTGATGAAAAAGGTGGTCGATGCCGCAGTGGCAAAGGCCTACGGTGGGGATCGCCGCATTGCCTGGATGGAGGTCTTCGCGGGAGAGAAGGCCAACCGCCTCTATGGCGGCGACGTCTGGCTGCCAGAGGAGACCTTCGATGCCGTCAGGGAATATGTCGTGTCGATCAAAGGGCCGTTGACCACCCCCGTGGGCGGCGGTATGCGCTCCCTCAACGTAACCCTCCGCCAGGTGCTGGATCTCTATGTCTGTCTGCGTCCCGTGCGTTATTACACCGGCACCCCCAGCCCCCTCAAGCGGCCCGATCTCACCGACATGGTGATCTTTCGTGAAAACTCCGAGGATATCTACGCGGGCATTGAATGGGCCGCCGGCACGCCGGAGGTCAGGAAGGTCATCGATTTTCTCACCGGCGAGATGGGCGTCACCAAGATCCGCTTCCCAGAGACCTCCGGTATCGGCATCAAGCCGGTCTCGGAAGAGGGCACCCGGCGGCTCGTGCGCAAGGCGATCCAGTACGCCATCGACAACGATCGCGCCTCGGTGACCCTGGTCCACAAGGGTAACATCATGAAGTTTACCGAAGGTGCCTTCAAAGAATGGGGCTATGCCGTGGCAAAAGAAGAATTCGGCGCCAAGGAACTGGATGGCGGGCCCTGGTGCAGCATCGAGAATCCCAAGACCGGTAGCGAGATCATCGTCAAGGACGTCATTGCCGACGCCTTCCTGCAACAGATCCTCTTACGGCCGGCCGAATACGATGTCATCGCCACCCTCAACCTCAACGGCGACTACATCTCCGATGCACTCGCCGCGCAGGTGGGTGGCATCGGCATCGCGCCGGGCGCCAACCTCTCCGACAGCGTTGCCATGTTCGAGGCCACTCATGGGACGGCGCCAAAATATGCCGGCCAGGACAAGGTCAACCCCGGTTCCCTCATCCTCTCGGCGGAGATGATGTTGCGCCACATGGGTTGGAACGAGTCGGCGGACCTGATCGTCAAGGGCATGGCCGGAGCGATTGCGGCGAAGACGGTAACCTACGACTTCGAACGTCTCATGGAAGGCGCGACGTTGGTGACATGCTCCGGATTCGGCGAGGCAATGATCGCCAACATGTAAGCACCCATGTCGGTACCTATTCAACTGGGCAACACTATATATCGTATTAAGCCGTGGCGTGCCGCGGACCGGTCCAGCCAATGAAAAAAGCCTGCCGTGTCGCCACGGCAGGCTCCAATTCAGGAAGATGTCTCCTTGTCAGATCGATGATTCGGAGACTCGCTGAAGATTTGCAGCGTGAAGGCCCTTTGGGCCCTGGCTGACCTCAAACTCCACCTTCTGCCCCTCTTTCAGGGTCTTGTATCCATCCATGTTGATGGCAGAAAAATGCACGAACACATCCTGCTCGCCATCATCCGGGGTGACAAAACCATAACCTTTGGCATTATTGAACCATTTAACGACACCAGTGGCCATCATACATACTCCTCCAACTTGGTTTACCACAGTTCACTTCCCTTGATTCTCGTTGTTATACGCCCGCACATCCGCGGGTCGGCGCCTTTCCTGCGGGAAGCACGAAACAGGTCGGCTGTTGAAATTAAAGTATAGTAATCTTTTTGGGCTGGTCAAATCTTACCCAACCCGCCCACTAGGGAATACCCGTATAAGCCGCAACTTTCAGATCAGTATCCAACTGAAAATACGACAACCATTGATATGCCCCCTATTCTGATATACCCTTGCGCCTCCACAATCGAGGGAGGCCAACGCATCCCCTCTGTAGGTGGAAGCAAGCACGAGCACGCGGCATGCCCCGGCCCGAAAGACCTACGCTCTGCTCCCGGTCGAAAAGCCGTCCCTCAGGAGAGGTGTCCGAGTGGTTGAAGGAGCACGCCTGGAAAGTGTGTGCACGTTAATAGCGTACCGAGGGTTCGACCGAGCCGCCGGGAGCGGGTCGGCATGAGCGAAGCGAACCCGAAGGGCGAGGGCATGGAAAGCCCGAGTCATCCCTCCCTCTCCAGCGGCGACAGCCGCTTGCGGTGGGGTGCAAGACCGATCAGGAAGAGAGGCAATGTTTTTACCGGAGAGGTGTCCGAGTGGTTGAAGGAGCACGCCTGGAAAGTGTGTGTACGTTAATAGCGTACCGAGGGTTCGAATCCCTCCCTCTCCGCCATTTACGCAATTCCACGAAACTCTTCGCTGTAACCTTCAGAAACCGACACGAGCCCTATTGGATTGCCATCTAATTCTATTGATTCTTGGCAAAGAATTGCTCGCAGGCCGAATAATGGCAAGCGTACCTGGAGTTTGAGTTTTCCCAGGCTGTTTTTTGGAAGTTACGCCATAATCGATTCCAAACTTCGCCGGCACTGCCTGGGTCAGTTTCTTGCCCAAGCTACACTTACCCGACTGTGGCGGCTACTGCAGACTTGTGACCGTTCTCAGGCAGGCTGGCGGTACCAAGGCCATGCTGGTCCATCAACAAGTTGAGAATAGCCGGATTGGGGGGCTGAACCCGACTGGAAGCAACTCAATCAATCAGGGAACTTACGGAATCCATTGGCAGGAATAGTTTTAGCGGTTGGCTGGGCAAGGGGATGAATCCAAACTGCTGATAAAACTCGGCCGCTC
>JALSTP010000135.1 GCA_026983675.1 Sedimenticola sp. | reverse complement strand
ATCTTGCTGTAGGGTGGCTACAGCGGCGATGGGCCGCCTTGCTGCGAACCGGCACGCCACGGCTGAATACGATATATATTGTTGCCGGGTTAATAATAAGCTCCGTCTCCCGCACGGCGGCGGGGCGTCTGTGCGCTGCGAACGGCCTCTCGTGGATGTCCTTGAAGGACTCACTCTGATAAGCGCCATGGCGGTGAATGGCGTAGAATCCGCATCCATATGCGCATTCACCTCATCGCTGCCGGAAACCGCATGCCCGCCTGGGTTCAGGCGGGTTACCAGGAATATGCCCGCCGTCTGCCGCCGGAGTGTGCTTTGCAACTCACGGAGATCCCCCTCGGTCAGCGCCGGAAGGGCGGCGACCCCCGCCGCGCCGTGCAGGAGGAGGGCGCCCGTATGCTGAAGGCCCTCCCAAAGGGGGGACGGATCATCGCCCTGGAAGTGGGGGGATGCGCCTGGAGTACGGAGGCGTTGGCGCGCGCCTTGGAAGGCTGGCTGGGCGAAGGCAGCCCGGTGGCGCTGTTGGTGGGTGGGCCGGACGGGTTGTCGGAAGAGTGTCTGGCTCGGGCCGGCCAACGTTGGTCGCTCTCGCCTCTGACGCTTCCACACCCGCTGGTGCGGGTGGTGGTGGCGGAACAGCTCTACCGCGCCTGGAGCATCCTGCGTCATCTTCCTTATCACCGTACATGAGGATGCGCCGGCCCGCAGCAAGGCGGTCCATTGCCGCTGTATGGAACAGGTGAACTGTTACAGTTTTATGGAATCCAATTCGTCGGGCGGTGGGCTGCCACCGAAATGGAATAACGCATGTCGGAAGAGATACTGATCAACATCACGCCACCGGAGACCCGCGTCGCAGTGGTGGAGAATGGTGTGGTCCAGGAGATCATCATCGAACGCACGGACAGTCGTGGCCTGGTGGGCAATATCTACAAGGGCCGGGTGCAGCGGGTGTTGCCCGGCATGCAGGCGGCCTTCGTGGATATCGGGCTGGAACGCGCGGCCTTCCTGCATGCCTCGGATATCGTCGCTGCCAATGGCAACGGGAATGGCAACGGCGGGCGCCATGAAGCGATCACCGATCTGCTGCACGAAGGCAGCGAAGTGGTGGTGCAGGTGGTGAAGGATCCCCTGGGCACCAAGGGGGCGCGCCTTACCACCAGTCTTTCGATCCCTTCGCGCTATCTGGTCTTTATGCCCTCGCTGGGGACGATTGGGGTGTCGCAGAAGATCGAGGATGAGGCGGAACGCCAACGCCTGCGGGAACTGCTCGGTCTGTTCGCCGCCGAGAACGAGCAGACGGGCGCCCCAGGCGGCTACATCGCGCGGACCGCCGCGGAAGGGGTGAGCGAGGAGGCGCTGCGCGCCGATCACGAGTTTCTGGCGCGCCTGTGGCAGTCCACCCGGGAACGGTTGCAGAGTGTCGAAGGTGGCAGCCGGGTGCATGAAGATCTGCCACTCTACCTGCGCGCGCTGCGCGATCTGGTGTCACCGGAGGTGGAGAAGGTGCGCATCGATTCAAGGGAATCGTACTACCGCGCCAAGGGTTTCGCGGCGGACTTCATTCCGGACATCGAATCGCGGCTCGAATATTACCCCGGTGAACGGCCCATCTTCGACCTCTACGGCGTGGAGGACGAGATCCAGAAGGCGCTGGAGCGGAAGGTACAGCTCAAGTCGGGCGGTTATCTGGTGATCGATCAAACCGAGGCGATGACCACCGTGGACGTCAATACCGGGACCTTCGTGGGCCACCGCAACCTCGAGGAGACCATCTTCAAGACCAACCTGGAGGCGGCGCAGGCCATCTGCCGCCAGCTGCGCCTGCGCAACCTGGGCGGTATCATCATCATCGATTTCATCGATATGACCGACGCGGAGCACAAGCGTCAGGTGCTGCGCGCGCTGGAGAAATGCCTGGCGCGGGATCATGCCAAGACCCACATCAGCGAGGTCTCGTCCCTGGGGCTGGTGGAGATGACCCGCAAGCGCACCCGCGAATCGCTGGAACACATCCTCTGTGAGCCCTGTCCCTGCTGCAGCGGCCGCGGTTCCCTGAAGACGGCGGAGACCACCTGCTACGACATCTACCGCGATATTCTGCGCGAGGCGCGCCAGTTCGATGTGGAGTCGCTGCTGGTGCTGGCCTCGCAGGAGGTCATCGACCGCCTTCTGGACGAGGAATCCCAGAACCTTGCGGAGTTGGAGGAGTTCATCGGCAAGCCGATCAGGCTCCAGGTGGAGGCGCTCTATTCCCAGGAACACTACGACGTGGTGCTGATTTGATTGCTTTCCCTCCCGCTGCTGGCACGTGGTCGATGTGGGCGCTCCGCCGAGGTGATGTCACCATGATTCACAAATCAAGTGCATTCTAGGAGCCTGTCGGATTTAGGATTAATCTACTGCGCTGATGGGAAAGCGGTCCATTTTTCCTCGATTTTTCGTTGCATAGGCCCACTATGCGCCTCAA
>JALSTP010000134.1 GCA_026983675.1 Sedimenticola sp. | reverse complement strand
GTCGCCTATTCACCTGCGCAATCTGCTCAAGCAGTGGTATCTGAAGGACAATGAGGCGGAAGTAAGCGCGCTCAAGGTCTGGCAGGACACTTGCCACTACCTTTACCTGCCGCGGCTCGTGGATGATCGAGTGTTCCGCGATGCCATCGCCAAAGGCGTTGAGACAGAAGATTATTTCGCCTTCGCCGCAGGCAAGGACGGGGACCGTTATCTGGGCTTTGTCTTCGGGCAGCCCACGACGCTCGTACTGGACGAGTCCTCACTGCTCATCGACCAGGAAGCAGCTCTGGCCTGGCGCGATCGCATGGAGAATGAAAGGCGCCACCAGGGAGATGGTGGCGTATCAGGCACTTCCCCCACGGCCTCTGGCAGGACCATGAGTGATGGTGAGACAGCTCCCCAAACACCTGCAGGAGGCGAGTCGCCAGGAATCCCGTCGATCACTTCCATCAAAAGGCAGTTTTATGGCACCGTCACACTCGACCCAATCAAGGCCAAGATGGATTTCGCCACCATCATGGATGAAGTCGTTCAGCAGTTCACCTCCAAGCTCGGCGTGGATGTGAAAATCTCCGTCGAGATTCAGGCGCAGAGCAAAGATGGATTCGATGATGCACTACAGCGCATTATCAAGGAAAACTGCAATGTGCTGAAGTTCGACAGCTCTGAGTTCGAGGATGGTGAGTGATGATTGATTTCACAGAACTCTTCAGGGAAGCACGTAGAATGAAGCCAATCACCAAAACGTCTGTTGAAGAGATGCGTTAGGCTAGGAGTCTGTCGGGTTAATAATCTACTCGGCAACTGCTCCATGCGTTGCTCTACCTCCTGCATCCATGCAGTCGTGCGCGGGTGGGCAAGCGGTCCATTTTTCCTCGATTTTTCGTTGCGTAGACCCACTATGCGCCTCAAAATCGAGAAGAACCGGCCTCGCTTTCCCACCATGCTCGCGACGATCACCTAAACCCGACAGACTCCTAGCCCGGATTATTCATGAATCGCCGCGATGATTGCGCAGAGCATTGTCCGCACAGGGGATTTCCGACCGAGTGGAATACGGGCTGTATTGCCGAGGAAGGAAAATTCCCTGTGTGGACAAGGATCAAGCAAGGGCGCGAGCGATTTCATGAATAATCCGGGCTAGATCAATTGTTGGGTGAAGAGGAAAAGGTGCGGAGTTGGCTGTTGAACAAGGGCGGTTTCGGGTGCCGTATCTGGATAAGGCGTTCGGAAAAGGAAGATCTGTACCAGTTCCTGGCGCCCTTCAGGTTCTCGGGTCGGCGACGTTGGCCAAGTCGACAAGATTCCATTCGCCACTGTTGCGGTAGAGGCGTTTTCCCTGGTTTGGGTAGTCTGCGACGTCTTGTTCCAGGCGTTGCCCCATGACCAGAAATATCAAGGGTTCGGGGCCGGTGTTTTTCAGGGAATGCGCAGCTGTATTGGCGGGAAAGCCCACGAAGTCACCCTCCCCGAATTTGAATGACTCGCCGTCGATGACCAGCGTTCCCTCACCGGAAAGGACGTAGAGGCATTCTTCCTCGTAGTAGTGCTTGTGGTACTCGGTGGAGTCTTTTCCGGGGTCGACGTGGATCAGGTGGACGCCGATGTTGTTCAGGCCCACGGCGTCTCCCAGGGATTTCCGAACTCTGTCGGCATTGGGGTTGAGAAAATGGATTCGGCGGTCGCCTGTCATCGCTTTGATGTCGTCTGCCTTGAGGATCAGTTTGTGTGTTTTCATCATCTCTCCTTCCAGAGGCCGGGTTGCGGATTGGGTCTGTAGGCGGGCGTTGGGTAACGGCGCCGGATGAGGGACTGCAGCTGCTGTGCGTTGCTCATGGTGGATTTGAACGGGTGTCCTGTTCCACCTGTTGCCGAAAGGCACTGGCCAGGGTTGAAAATATCGGGCCCGGACAGTGGCGCAAGGGGCGGCCATCCACCTCGCGCACCGGGATCAGCTCCGCGCCGGTGCCGGTGAGAAAGCATTCGTCGGCGGTGTAGAGATCATAGGGGGTCAGCGGCGTCTCCCGGGCGGGGATGTCCAGTTGGGAGGCCAGCGCCAGGATGACCCCACGGGTGATGCCTTCCAAGGCTCCGTCGACCGGCCGCGGGGTGGCCAGGGCGCCGTCACGCACGATGAAGAGGTTCTCGGCGCTGCCCTCCGCCACCCGGCCCTGATGATTCAGTAGTATCGCTTCCTGGGCCCCGGCCTGGGTCGCCTCCATGCGGGCGAGGATGTTGTTGAGGTAGTTGAGGCTCTTGATGCGCGGGTCGAGGCCGTCGGCCGGCAGGCGCCGGGTGGCGGCGATGACGAGGCGGATCCCTTCCCGGCGCAGTTCGGGGTGAACCATCTCCAGCCGGGTGGCGATGAGGATGACGTTGGGTTGCGTGCAGCCGGACGGGTCGAGCCCCATGGGGCCAGTACCGCGGGTGACCATGAGGCGCAGGTAGCCGTTCTCCTCGGGGAAGGCGCTGATGATCTCGTCC
>JALSTP010000133.1 GCA_026983675.1 Sedimenticola sp. | reverse complement strand
AGTTTGAACCAGGCGCGGGCGAAGGCGTCGGCGAATTCTTCCGGATGGTCGCGGAAGTGGCGCGCAATGGGGGCATAGACTGGATCCTCGCGCATCGCCATGTCGGCGTCGGTCATGATGATTGGCGCCCGTTTGGAGGGATCGTCCACGGCCGGGGCCAGGTTGGCGTCGGTGGTCTCCTTGGGTGTCCATTGCCAGGCGCCGGCCGGGCTCTTTGTCAGCACCCAGTCGTTGTCGAACAGCATCTCAAGGTAGCGCATGTCCCACTGGGTCGGGGTCGGTGTCCACGAGCCTTCGAGGCCGCTGCCGATCTGATCGGCGCCCTTGCCGCTACCGAAGGCGCTCTTCCAGCCGAGCCCCTGGGCTTCGAGCGGGGCCGCCTCCGGTTCCGGCCCGACGAGGGAGGCGTCGCCCGCGCCATGGCATTTGCCGAAGGTGTGTCCGCCACAGGTCAGCGCCACGGTCTCTTCGTCGTCCATGCCCATGCGGGCAAAGGTCTCGCGTACCTCGCGCGCACTTGCCAGGGGATCGGGATGGCCCCCGGGGCCCTCCGGATTCACGTAGATCAGGCCCATCTGTACCGCGGCCAGGGGGTCTTCCAGTGCGCCCTCGTCCGCATGGCGTTTGTCGTCGAGCCATGTGCCCTCCATGCCCCAGTAGATGTCCTTCTCCGGCGCCCAGATGTCCTCGCGCCCGCCACCGAAGCCGAAGGTCTCGAGGCCCATGGACTCAAGGGCGACGTTTCCGGCGAGTATCATTAGATCGGCCCAGGAGATCTTGCGGCCGTATTTTTGCTTGATGGGCCACAGCAGACGGCGCGCCTTGTCGAGGTTTACATTGTCGGGCCAGCTGTTCACGGGCGCGAAGCGCTGGTTGCCGCCACCCGCGCCGCCGCGCCCGTCCACGATACGGTAGGTGCCGGCGCTGTGCCACGCCATGCGGATGAAGAGCGGACCGTAGTGGCCGTAGTCCGCCGGCCACCATGTCTGCGAATCGGTCATCAGGGCGTGGAGATCCTGCTTGACCGCCTCGAGATCCAGATCCTTGAAGGCCTTGGCGTAGTCGAAGTCTGCGCCCATGGGATTCGTGTCCGGGCCATGTTGGCGCAGGATGTCGATTCGCAATTGGTTTGGCCACCATGTCTCGTTGGTCGGGATGTCGGCCACGGCGGCGGTATGGAAGGGGCATTTGTTGCTGCTCATGATCTACTCCTGTCGTATCCACGACGGTGGTGGGGTGGGTGTAGTTTGAGTGTGGGCCACGTCATGAAATATATCCAATTGATTGAAGTAATCATTGAGATAGTGTTTCGCTATGGATCTGTGGATTGAGAACGAGCAGGGCAAAGAGGCATGCGAAAGCTGCGTTGGAAGAAGCACGGGCAATTGAGATCATCCCTTACTTTTTTTCGGGGAAACGGTCTATAGTTGTATCAACAGAGGCGGAAGAATCCGCCCGCAGTCACACCACTGGAGGAGAGGTAAGATGAGAAATATCAGTACGCTTCGGCAGGAACACAAAGAGATCGCGCAGATGGTGGAGGAGATCCGGCCGATGCTGAACGAGAAGGATCTGGCCATCAAGCCGCTGGCCAAGACGGCACATGACATGTTGTGCGATATCGTCAAGAAGATTTCTGACCACGTGGAGGGCGAGGACAAGGATCTCTATCCGTCGCTGCTCGTGTCCGACGATCCGAAGATCAAATCGGTGGCATGGGGCTTCAAGAGCGGTGAACAGTCGTTGCGCCGCGCATTGGGCGACTACCAGAAGAAATGGTTGAAGAATTGCGATTTCGATTTCACCCAGGCCTTCATCGATGACACCCTGGATCTCTTCGAGCGGCTGGGTACCCGCGTGGAACAGGAGGAGAAGATCCTCTTCCCCAGGCTGGAACATGCAGGCATCGGCGCCGAAGCCATCCCGGAATAGGGGCACGCCACGGCTGGATACGATGTATATCGTTGTCAGGTCAATGATTTTATAGCATCAGAGCAAGGAGTCTGTCAGATTTGGTGGGGACCGCTCTTCAGTGATTCTCGCTTTGAAGGTCCGACGAAGTTCTAAGGAGCATCAGATGAAGAACAAGAGGATGAAGCTTGGCTTCCCTGGCATTGGGCTCTTTCTTTCCCTGACGATTCCCAGCACGCTTGTCTTTGCCATGCCAAAGCCCATGGTCGTCAAGCTATTTCAGGAGGTCGTCGGTTCCCTTTTTGAATCGAATGCCTCACCCCATTATCCCAATCTGTATATCGCATCGGTCAAGGCCATGCGGGACGGCAGGATAGGTATCACGATCAACCATGACGCCACCGTGACCAGTCGAGTTGCGGGCAGGGTCGAATATTTCACCGTTCCCTTCAAGACATTTTCTCAGCGGACAAAGATCAGGATTTACCGTTTTGACCAAAGGAAACAGCGCTTTGCCCTCTGGGAAGAGCACAGTCTGGCCCAGCTCGATCCGATGCAGCGCGCCATCGGCCGGTTTTATTCCAGCCCCAATGCAAATTTCAGCTTTGTCACAGAAAGAAAATTCCAGGGTACCGACAGTTTCGGCATAGTCCTGCAGTCGCCCCAGCGGGAAAGCCGATACGATGACAACAGCCGGCTTGTCGAGCTTACCAGCAGGGTCCACAGACAGGTGCGCAGGCAAGCAGATCTGGCGATACTTTCCGTGGGTGTGAAAAGCGTGGGACGCTACTGTTACCCCCGGGTGAAGATCAAAAACCTGGGGGGAGAGGTTTCGGCACATGCCTGGCAGGGCAACGGTGCTGCCCTTGCGCTTTATACCCGCAGTCAGCCAACCCAGCCTTGGCAGGTATTTGCCAGGATGAAATTCAACGAGTTCGACCCGACCAGAAAATTACAAAGGCCGGGCGGCACCATCACCGTGACTCCCGACCGGGCAATCGACCGGGGCGCCCGGTTCAAGGTGGTCATCGACGACCGCAACAACATCCTTGAAAGCAACGAGTCCAATAACACAAAGGAGCTCTATCTGATGTGTCACATGCATGCGGTTCCCGGGCGGTCGCCCGTCCTGCCAAGGAAAAACAGGCAGCGTCCGGCGACGGAGCCGGTTCCGGGCGTCCCCGTGAATCCTGAAAACCTCCGCCGTCCCGGTCATGTACCGAAGTACTGAAGCCGGGTTTATATCAACCCGGCAACGATATATATCGTATTCAGCCGTGGCGTGCCGTATCGTTGCCGGGTCAATAGTCAGTATTCTTCTCAATACCAGATCGAGAGGTAGAGCTGCATCACACTGGCGGTGAAGTCGTACAGCGGCTCCTCGCCTGCGGGACCCGCCGCGCTGAGGTCACGAAAGTCCTCGTAGCGGAACAACATATGGTCGTATGACGCAGTCAGCGAACCGTGATCGATGAAGCGCCATCCTGCCGGTTCGAACAGATAGCTGACCGCTGCGCCGAAGGTGTGGCTGTGGAAGGTGCTCAGTTCCTTGTCGCGGGCGAGGTAGTTTTGCGCCTGTTGTCGCGGAAATATGTCGGCATAGAAATCGGCGGCGGTCTGGGTGTAGTAACGGTAGCTCAGATCCAGCGTCCAGTGGTTGCCGAGGGGATGGGTGTAGCCGATCTCCGCGTTGTGGGCGCGGATGCCCCAGGTGTCGGTGAAGTAGCGATACTCGCCTTTGAGCGACGCATGCCAGGGCAGGTAGTAACCGGTTCGGATCGAGACGGCATTGCTGGTGTGGGTGTGGGGATAGACCTCCGGCTCGTAGCTGTAGCCTTTGGGGCTGGCCGGGTCGAGGTAGCGCACGCTGCGGTACGGGTTGTTGAGAAAACCCTCGTCGGTGATGGTCTCCAGACCCAGCTCCGCCTGCCAGTCCTTGGTGAGTATCTGGGACAGGCCAAGCCGATAGCTCTGGCGGTCCACGTCTTTGGAAAATTCGGGTTGGCCCGTTTTGCCCACCTTGTCCTGCCCGACGGAGTAGCCAAGGCTCACGGTGGTGAGGTCGCCGAACATGTCCATGCCGATGCTGAAGGCGAAGGTCTTCGCTTCATAGTCGTTCTCGGAGCTGGTGGTGAGGTTCAGACTCATGGTGGAGTCACCGGCAAGGTAGTCGACGCCAAGGCCGTTTTCGGTCCGTTCCTCTTCATAGGGACTGGCGGTGGTCACCACGTCGATGGAAGCGCTGGAGATGGCGTCCACGTAGTGCCTGGCGGAAACCGAGACATTCTGACCGAGGGATTTCCGGACCAGCAATGACGGGCCGTTCACCTCCACACCGCCGCCGTCGTAGCTGTGATAGAGGGCGTCCGCCCGGTCCTCGGGTAGAACGCCCGCAGAGACCTCTGCTGCACAAAGGCCCGCGGCCGCGATAACAACCCATCGGAGGATGTGATCAGTTACAGCCACAGCCGCCCCCCCCTTGACTGCTCTCCGCGCCGCGCGCTCCTTCGCGGGCCTGGAAGACGTGATGACGGTATGAAGAGGAGACCGGATTGCGTTCGAAGCGCATGATCGGGTCGGCGAGGTGAGCCCGTTCGTAGGGTTTCACCCAGGGCGACATGCCGCATCCCTCCAGCAGAAGGAGTACAAGGGCGAAAAGCGGGGCAGTGCGCATTCTCACTCCCGGATCAGAGTGCGGATCTGCTGCTGGTAGCGTTCCTCCAGTCCTGGCTTGTAGCCACGATGTACGAAGCGGATATGGCCGTCGCGATCCACCAACACGGTGCTTGGCATGGCGGATATATCGTAGGCCTTGCTCACCTCGTTGCGGTCATCGAACAGCACTGGAAAGTCCACCGGGATATCCTTCAGCAGCCGCTTCGCCGCGCGTGGATTCTGTTCCACATTGACGCCGAGGAGGGTAAAGCCCAGCTTCCGGTATCTTTGGTAGAGGTCGTTGAGCAGAGGCATCTCCTGGCGGCAAGGCGCGCACCAGGAGGCCCAGAAGTTGATCATCACCACCTCGCCGCGCAGCTCGCTGAGTTTGATGTTGCGGCCGTCCCGGCCCTTGAGGGTGAAATCGGGTGCGACGCTTCCGGTCGATGCCCAGGTGCTGAAGGAGACCGCTGCCAACAAGACGGCGATGACCCGTAGAAAAGTGTGTCGTTTCGTCCGCATGATTCGATCCTCAGAAGAAGACGGAGATGCCGCCGGTGAATTCGATGTTGTGACTGGTCTTGTTCTCGCCCAGGATATCGATGTCGAACATGTGATCCCGGCCGTCGATGTGCAGGGCAATGCTGTCCGTCAGCAGCAGCCGGTAGCCGGCGCCGATACTCAGGGTGAAGCGGTCGTCGCCCGCGAAGCGGGTGGAACCTACGCCGCCGATGAGATAGAAGGCGGAGTTGAAGGCATAGCTGCGGCCGACGAACACCTCCCCGGGCAGTAGGTTGACGCCCAGCGACAGGTTGTAATAGGTGAGGGTGCGCGCGTCATCGGTAAGCAGGTCCACACCGCCAAGTCGTTCGAAGCTGGTCTTGTCGGTATCGGTGCGGCCGACGGCCAGTTCAGCGAAGAAATCCTCGGTGAGGTGATAGTCGAGCCGGACGCCGTATACCGCGTTGGCGCCGAAGTCCTCCACACTCATGATGCCGGCGAACAGCCCGAATTCGAAATCTTCAGTGTCGATCTGCGCCTCATGAATCTCACGGCGCGGCGCCTCTGGTGCGATCACGGGTTGCGCGCCCGTGTCCGCGGAGAAGGAGACGGGGGCGAACAGCACCAAGGCGGCGACCGTCAGCGTCAAAAGAAAAATGCGAAACCTGCTTTCCATTCGGATAGCTCCTCGTTCTCTGTTCGGCTGGTGAAGACCTTGTAATCTCTGTACTCGGCGCGCAGAAAAAAGCGCCGGCTGAGGTACATGCGCGCGCCGATGCCCACGTGGGCGGCGGTGTCGAGCCGGTCCTCTTCCTGCACCAGGGTGGCCCTTGGTTGGGTCTCGACCCAGCCGCCGCCGAGGGCAAAGAAGGGCGACAGGCGCCAGGTGGGAAAGGGTTGCGCCACGAGGTCGAAGTTCGCCATCCGGCTGGTGGAGAAATTGCCCAGCGCCTGCGACAGGGAGACCTCGGCGGAGAGGTTGGGGCTGAGGCGGTAGCCCACGTAGAAGGTGAGCAGGCGTGCGCCCTCCAGGTCGCCGCCCATCACCCCCATTTCCCAGCGACTCGCCAGATAGTCCGCGCGATCGGCATCGGCGATGTAGAGCGGCAGGCCCTCCGCGTCGCGCGCGTCCGCCAGCGCATCGCGCGAGACCCAACCACGCTTCCCGCCCAGGGTCTCGACCAGGATCCAGTCGGTCCGGCGCTTGACAAGCGTCAGCGGCTCGCCCTGTTCGATCACGTTGAACACGGGATATCCACGTCCGGGCCCGGTATGCATCTCCAGGAAGGGGGTCGCCACCTCTGCGCCGAGAAGGGGCTCGCCGCCCATGGCGGTGATGCGGTGGAAGAGCATGATGATGGTGAGAAAGATGATCGGTCGGCGCATGGCCCACTGAGCTGCCTCGTTGTGATTTTATACAGTGTGTTTTCATCCAGCATATACGGCCTGAGTGGATTCGGGGGGAACGGTGAGACGTTCTGTGAAACAGCGCATGTCCTGCCCGTGATTGGCCCTTTTAGTTCACCGGAACTGCGAACGGGTCGTTGTAATACTGGGCGCCGATGTCGAGCCATTCGGCGATCAGCCGGAGTTCCGCCGGTGTCAACCAGCCCGCGTGCGCCCCGCCGGTGTCGAACAGCGAGAGGAAGTAGCCGCCGCTGGCCGAACCCGCTTGCATCGAAGGACCTGGGGCGGGGACCGGCACCATGATCGGAATGGGGAGCCCGTCCGCGTCCAGTACCGGGTTGCCGTTGGCGTCGGTCTCGAACAAGGGCTGGCCGTTGGCGTCGGTGGCCTGTACCGATTTGTCCTGCAATACGCCGTCCACGATCTCCTGCGCGTTGTCGGGATAGAGCAGTTCGCGATAGGCCTTGAACTGGTCTGGCGCTTCACTGGAGGGGCCGTCGCTGAGATCGAGTTGCTTCGCTGGCAATTGCAGGTTGCCGTTGGCGTCGGCCAGGCCGTGGCAGTTGGTGCAGGTGTGGTCTTCGATCAGATTGCCATCGCCGTCCAGCACCTGCCGTGGCTTGGACCACAACGGGTGGATATGTTGCTCGTAATGAATGACGGTGCGGCAATTGGTCCGCCAACGGGCGATGCAACTGCTGCTCGTGGGCGCCGGGGTATCGAGATCGGCGTAGCGGTACGAGAACGGCGTGTCTGGCGTGCGCACCGCCGTGTCGGTCCAGAGGTCCGTATAGACCACGTCCACCGCGGGCGAGAGGGCGGCGCAGGCGTCCAGCGCACAACTGATGCGCGTTCGCAGTTCAGCCATGCTTTCGCCCGCGTTGGCGAACAGGGTCGGATCGGTGTTGGGGAAGGGCTGGCCGGTGGCGGGTGCGCCGGGGTTGGCCGACGGCGGCGCGGCATCCGGCCGACCATGGGGCACGGCGGCATTGGCCTCGTGACAACCGTGACACTGGAGGACCTCGCCGGGGCGCAACTGCAGCCAGTGGGGGTGCGTTGCGCCGGTGCGCCTGCCCTTGGCATCGAGAATATCGAAGCTGAAGGCGACGTTGGCGGGCACCTTTATCTTGACTGATCCGTCCGGTTCAATCATGCCGTAGCCCAGGATCTCACGCATGCCCAGGGAGCGGCGGGGGCCGAAGGCGCTGGCAGGAATACGCAGCACGTCACGGCCCGGAAGGGCGACCGGCTTGATCAGGCGCAGGAAACGGGCGGGGCGTTGAGCGGCGGGGGTTTGGGCCGGGTCGGCCAGGGTGGCGATATCGGGCGAGGCGGTGTCGGCGCCATCCACGTCGTAGACACTGCGGATGTGCAACACACCCACGCCTTCTGCCACATTGTCGGCATCCAGCTCGACACCGGCCTGCTTGTCCAGGCGGATATCGGGAAGGGGACGGGGCTGGGCGGCCACCACTTCGGTGATCGCAATGCCTTCCTGCGGCGGGACGATGGGAAGCTGCGTGGCCTCATTGGGGTCGTAGATCCAGATCCCATAACGGGGCGGCGCTTCCTGAATGTCGGGTAACGCCAGGTTGCCGGCGGTGCAGGGGAGGGTGCGGCCATTCCCGATCAGGCGGCATTGGCTCCATGCGAGCAAGATGCGGCCGGTGCCATCATGCAGCGGAAAGAAGGCGGCGTAGTGTCCGCCGGGGGATGGGGAACCGTCGGTGCGTATATCGTTGACAGTGACCGGGGTCTGTGCCGGGCCGTTCAGGCTGTTGCGGTAGTCCCACAGGGGCAGGGTCTGGTCGACATACTGGGCGATGTCGATATTCTCGATATCGCCGCCCTGTGCGGTCGTCGGGCGGATCAAAGCCATGGCGGTGCCGGCCTGGGTCATGCGCGGCATGAGGAATTGCACGTTGCTGCCGTCGGTTCCACTGGCGTGGCTGCCACTGCCGTAGAGGGGATAGAGTTCTGTGCCGTCCGGCAGGATGCGGTAGAGGCTGATGCCGCCGTCCGGGTTCCAGCGGCTGAAGAGGATCTCGCCGCTGGCGGTGACCGTGGGGTCCAGATCATGATTCTGGTTGAAGGATATCTGGTGGATGGCACTGCCGTCACCGTTCATCACGTGCAGCACCATGGCCGGTTCGTCATTGTCGCTGATGGCGGCATACTGCGGCTTTCCCTCGTCCAGCAACACGGCTTTTGAGCGACGCTGGCGGGAGGAGGAGAAGACGATGCGGCCGTCGGGCAGGTAATGGGGCGCCACGTCCTGCCCCTCCTCCGCGGTGATGTCGGAGGCGATGATGCGATGCAGACGGTCTTCATCGATGATGTACTCCCAGATATTCCAGGTCGGAGGATCCTCGCCCTCGAGCTCGGGAAGGCGGAGGGCGAAGAGCAACCGTCCGCCGTCGTAGGAGACCTCCACGTCTTTCACGTCTCCCTCGCCGCCCGTTACACGCGCGGTCACGTTGCGTTCCTCGGCGCTGGGCGCGGCGCGATCCTTGATGTAGAGGTCACCGCCCTTGCTGAAAACGGTCGCCCGGGTGACGTCGGTGACGCCTGCGTTCACCAGAGGCCGCTTCACATAAGCGATGGGTTTGTCCACCACCACCGGATCCGGCTTCTGAGCGCTTCCGTTGATGCCGCCCCCACCCTGGCAGCCGCCGATCAGAAACGCGCCCGACAACAGACAGGCTGCACCGAAACCACGTCGACGAAACGAAAACAGGTCGGTAGAGATCGTCATTGGGCAGACTCCTCGCGGCGTTGATGCAGGCGGGCCTTCGTCGTTTCGGCCGCTATTTATCGATGGAACGTATATGCATATCCGATACACAGGATGCGAACAGAGTATGAACGATGGCCGAATGGCCCTTCTGCCAACGCCATCACATCCGCCCGGAGGTGATTGCAGACCGGATCACAGAAGGACGAGGCGATAACGTCGATCATCTGTTTCAACGAATGCAAGGGAGAGTTCGTGGCGGGTGCTGGCCCGCTGCCACAGGGAGGTCTCGAACAATAACAGCGTAGAGGAGACTCCATGTCAGAATCGCTCAAATTGCCTGTTGGCGCGCCAACCAAGAGGAAGGGGCTGCGTAATCTCACCTGTGCCGCGCTCATCGTCCTTGGGGTGTCGTGCGCCGTGGCCGGTCCGCGCGAGCAGGCGCGCCGCATTCACGACCGCATCGCCGGCGTACCCCCGAGTCATGCAGTGCTGGATGCCATGGAGGCCGACATCGCCGCAGGCAACGATCTGCAGGCCGCCTTTACCGCAATGGAGAACAGCGCCTTCTACAATGTGACCCTGAAGAATCTCGCCGCGCCCTGGACCAACGAGGCGCAGTCGGTCTTCGTTCCGCTCAACGACTACACCGCCACCGTCATCGGCATGGTGCGTGATGATGTCCCCTTCACCGAACTGTTGTCTGCTGATCTGGTCTATGTGGGCGATCCCGCCCTGGGTCTGCCGCCGTATTCCATGACCAACAACGACCACTACGAGGCGCTGGAGGCGCAGGGCATCGACCTAAAGCAACACCTGGTCGCCGTCACTCAGTCCTCGGTCACCGATCTGCCGGCCGAGGCCACCGCCGGGATTATGACATCGCGCGCGGCGGCCAAGGCCTTTTTCGCCGCCGGTACCAACCGCGCCATGTACCGCTTCACCATGCTCAACCATCTCTGCGCCGATCTGGCGGAGATCAAGGACAACACGCTGCCGCCCGACCGCGTGCGGCAAGACGTGAGCCGCAGCCCTGGCGGCGACAGCCGCATCTTTCTCAACAACTGCGTGGGCTGTCATACCGGCATGGAACCACTGACCCAAGCCTACGCCTATTACGACTTTGATGAGGCGCTGGGCCGGTTGGTCTACAACCGCAAGGGCACCGTCGACCCCGAAACCGGCACGCGGGTACAGAAGAAGTACTTGATCAATGCAAATACCTTCAAGTATGGCTACGTCACCCGAGACGACCGCTGGGACAACTACTGGCGACAAGGGCGCAATGCCGCCCTTGGTTGGGACCCCGGCCTGCCCGGAAGTGGTCACGGCGCCAAGAGCATGGGACGGGAGTTGGCCCACAGCGAGGCGTTTGCGCGCTGCCAGGTGAAGAAGGTGTTCAAGGCGGTTTGCCTTCGCGCACCGGGCGATGCGGCCGACCGCGCTCAGGTAGACGCCATGGTGGCCTCCTTCAAGAACCATAACTACAGCCTCAAGCAGGTCTTCGCCGAATCGGCGGTGTACTGCAAGGGTGATTGATCGGCCGGGCCGAACGGAGGACAACGATGACGATCCAAACAAGAGTCGGCGCCGGCCTGCGCGCCTTGCTGATCACCGGGGGGATACTGCTTGGCCTGGGCGGCTGTATCGATGGCGTCAGCACCTCGGAGAATCCGGTGACTTCAAACAGGGAGGTGCCTGACTATACGGGGCCGGCGGCGCGCACTGCAGATGTTCAAGCCTTCAAGCTCAGCGTATGGGATAACCTCAAACCGAAGAACCGCTGCGGGGCCTGTCACGTCGAGGGCGGGCAGTCGCCGGACTTCGTACGCCAGGACGATATCAATCTCGCCTACGATGCGGCCAACCGCGTGGTCAATCTGCTCGATCCACCCAACTCGCGGATGGTGACCAAAGTGGCCGGCGGACACAATTGCTGGCTCGACAGCAACGACGCCTGCGCGGCGGTGATCACCGCCTATATCGAGTCCTGGGCGGGAGACAGTGCCGGCGGGGGCAGGACCATTCAACTCAAGCCTCCCCCGATCAAGGAAGCAGGCGCCAGCAAGAGTTTTCCGGAGGCGTCCGATCTGTTCGCCGCCAATGTCCATCCGCTGCTCGCCGCTCATTGCAGCCGTTGCCATGACGACGGCGCCGCCACGCCGCAGGCGCCTTTCTTCGCCAGCAGCGACGTGGATGCCGCCTACGCCGAGGCCAAGGCGAAGATCGACCTGGATACGCCGGCCAACTCGCGGCTGGTGGTGCGTCTGCGACAAGAGTTCCACAACTGTTGGAGCGACTGCCAGAGCAACGCCGTGGAGATGGAGACGGCGCTCGCCAATTTCGCCGCCCAGGTGCCGGTCACCCAGGTCGATCCCAGTCTGGTGTTGAGCAAGGCGCTCAAACTTGGCGACGGCGTGGTGGCCAGCGGTGGAAGCCGCTCCGAGTCCAATCTCATTGCCCTGTGGGAGTTCAAGACCGGCAAGGGGACAATCGCTTACGACACCAGCGGCGTGGAGCCCGCCATCAATCTGCAGTTGAGTGGCGGTGTGAGCTGGGTAAGCGGTTGGGGCATCGAGTTCACCAATGGCAAGGCCCAGGGCGCCACCGCCGCGAGCAAGAAACTGGCGGACCTGATCCGCGCCACCGGCGAATACAGCATCGAGGCCTGGGTGGTGCCGGCCAATGTCACCCAGGAGGGACCGGCGCGCATCGTCAGCTACTCGGCGGGCACCGGCGCGCGCAACTTCACCCTGGGACAGACCAAGTACAACTACGACTTTCTGCACCGTTCCGAGGGGACCGGCGCCAACGGCGAACCGGCCCTCTCCACCGCCGATGCGAATGAAGTGTTGCAAGCCACCGAACAGCACGTGGTTCTCACCTACGATCCGGTCAACGGCCGGCGCATCTACGTAAACGGCGAGTTCACCGGCGACCTGGACGGCGTGGCTCCCGGCGGGCTCAACGACTGGGACGACAGCTTCGCCTTCGTGCTCGGCAACGAGGTCTCGGGCGACCGCCCGTGGGCTGGCAAACTGCGCATGGTGGCGATCCACAACCGTGCCCTCACGCCGCAGCAGATCGCCACCAACTTCGCCGCCGGGGTGGGGGAGAAGTTCTTCCTGCTTTTCTCGGTGGCGGAACTGACCGGTGTGCCGGAGAGCTACATCCTCTTCGAAGTGGCACAGTTCGACAACTACAGCTACCTCTTCAACCGGCCCCGCTTCATCAGCCTCGATCCCGATGCGCGTCCCGGCGTCATCCCGGTGAAGGGGATGCGCATCGGCATCAACGGCAAGGAGGCGGTGGTGGGCCAGTCCTTCGCCACCATCGACACCGTGGTTACCGACGCCAGCTTTGTCGATCAGTCGCAGGTGCTTTCCGAACTGGGCACTGTCGTCGCCCTTGAGAAGGGCGCCGAGGCCGACGAGTTCTTCCTCACCTTCGACCGGTTGGGTAACAACACCCACGTGCGGACGCCCGCCGCGCCTCTGTCGCCGCCGCCCCCGGTGGATGCCGATCCGGTGGCGGACATCGGCCTGCGCACCTTCGACGAGATCAACCAGAGCATGGCCGACGTGACCGGCGTCAGCCCGCAGCAGAGCGGGGTAAAGGCCACCTTCGAGGCCGTCCGCCAGCAACTGCCCGCGGCAGAGAGGCTCGACGGCTTCCTTTCGGCGCACCAGGTGGCGGTCTCGCAACTCGCCATCGAATACTGCAACGCCCTGGTGGAGGACCCGGCGTTGCGCGGCGGCTACTTCCCCGGCTTCGACTTCGGCGCGCCGGCGGGCCAGGCCTTCGATACCGCGATGGAACGCAGCCTGGTGATCGACCCGTTGCTTACCCACGTCGTGGGTATCGGCCTCACCACCCAGCCGCAGGCGGCGGAGGTGAGCACTGAACTGAATGCGCTGATCGACCGGCTCACCGCCTGCGGTGCGGGATGCGCCGCCGACCGTACGCCCACCGTGGTCAAGGCGGCCTGCGCCGCCACCCTCGGCAGTGCCGCCCTGCTGCTGCAATGACCTTCATCTGAGACAGGCTGAACGACTATGAGAAAAAAGCAACGATCGTTGGACCCGGATGCGCCGCTGTACCATGCCGACCACCGCCGGCCCATGACCCGCCGTGAATTCCTTGCCCGCGGCCTGATCACCGGTGCCGGGACGGTGATCGGTCCGACCCTCTTCGGCCTGTTTGCCGATCCCCATGCGGCGCGCGCCGCCCTGTCGCCGGACCTGGAGACGCTCAAGCAGTCGTGCGGTATCGCCGTGCAGGGAGCGGGCAAGATCCCCTTCATCTGCTTCGACCTCGCCGGCGGCGCGAGCATGGCGGGCTCCAACGTGCTGGCAGGACAGCAGGGAGGGCAACTCGATTTCCTTACCACCGCCGGCTACAGCAAGATGGGGCTGCCGGGGGACATGATCCCACCACTGGCCAATCCCCAGACCGGCGCGAACGACTTCATCAACAGCGACCTCGGCCTGGCCTTTCACTCCGACAGCGCCTTTCTGCGGGGCATCCTGGAGCGGGTCTCGCCCGCCACCGCGGCCAACATATCCGGCGCGGTGATCCCTGCGCGCTCCGATAACGACACCGGCAACAATCCACACAATCCCATGTACGCCATCCACAAGGCGGGCGCGGACGGCGAACTGCTCACCCTGATCGGTTCACGCAACAGCGACTCCGGTGGCAACTCCATGGCGCCGGCAGAGACCCTCGACCCTGCGGTGCGGCCCACCAAGGTGGACCGGCCGGGCGACGTCACCGGCCTGGTGGATACCGGCAAGCTGGTGGGACTTCTGGACCAGTCCGACGCGGTGGCGGTGATGGAGGCGATCGAACGCATCAGCGACAAGAAGCTGGCGCGGGTGGACACCAAACTCACCACCGACGCGGTGCTCAAGGAGCTGATCCGCTGCGGCTACGTCAAGGCCGCCGACCTGGTGGACCGTTATGGCGATCCCGCGGCGCTCAATCCCGCCATCGACACCGATATCGTCGGCTCGATCTTCACCCAGGCGGAGTTCGATGGCGAGGGCGAGTTCCGCAAGACCGCCTCGGTGATGAAGCTGGTGGTGAATGGCTACGCCGGCGCCGGCACCATCGCCATGGGCGGTTTCGACTACCATACCGGCGACCGCGCCACCGGCGAGCGGCGCGATCTGCGCGCCGGCCGCTGTATGGGGGCCTGCCTGGAGTATGCCGCGCGGCGCGGGGTGCCGCTCATGCTGTATGTGTTCAGCGATGGGTCACTGGCCAGCAATGGCGCCGTCGACAACTCGGTGGACGGTCGCGGCAAGGGGGTATGGACGGGCGACAACTCCTCCACCGCCGCCTCCTTTTTTCTGGTCTACAATCCCGGCGGCCGTCCCGCTTTGTTGGGCGCGACGCCCGAGGCGCAGGCGCAGCATCAGCAGATCGGCCACTTCCGGCCGGACGGCTCGGTGGAGACCGCCTCCAGCCCGGCCGCCAACAACGTTAACCTGCTGGTGCAGACGGTGGCGCTCAACTACATGGCCCTGCACGGCGAGCAGGGCGGTTTCGCCACGCGCTTCCCCACGCACGGACTGGGCAACGCCAGTTTGCTGGACCGGCTCACCGCCTTTGCCCCCATCGTCAACGGCACCCTGTGAGGTACTGGACCCATGAAGTATCGTTTTCTCGTTCTGCTCCTTGCGATATGGCCCCTGGCGGGCGTCTTTGCCGATGAAACGAAGAGCATGGAGGCGGAGGTCCGTGCGCTGAAAAAGGAGGTGCTGGACCTCAATCGCGACCTGTTTCTGCTGGAGGAGGCGCTGCTTTTTCCCGGCAACACCCAATTCGCCGTTTTCCTCTCGCTGGATGTTGGCGCCTTCTTCCAGCTCGATTCGGTGGAACTCAAGGTGGACGGCAAGGAGGTGTCCCACCATCTCTACACCGAGCGGGAACTCGAGGCGCTCAAGCGCGGTGGCGTGCAGCGGTTATGGCTCGGCAACCTCAAATCCGGCAGCCACGAGATCACCGCGTTCTTCATCGGCAAGGGACCGAAGGGCCGTGACTACAAGCGGGGCGCCACCCGAAAAGTGGACAAGGGATTGGGACCCAAATATGTCGAACTGAAGATCGTGGATCAGGAGAACAACTACCAGCCCGGCTTCAGCGTACGGGAGTGGGAATGATGCGTTCGTGCCGTTGGATCGGCGTTGCCCTCGCGGTTGCGCTGGCGTTGCCCGTCCCGGCGGCGGAGACGTCGGCGCGAGCGCCCCATGGCCTCGATTATGGCGAGGTCCTCTACCAGTTCTATCAGGGACGCTACTTCACCGCCATCACCCATCTGCGCGCAGCGCAGGCGAAGCAGGTGCTGGGCGAGGATGCGGGACAGGGCGCGTTGCTGCTCGGCGGTCTCTACCTTGGCTACCGCATGCACGGGGAGGCGGAGCGTCTGTTCCAACGATTGCTGGCGCAGGACCCGCCGCCGGATATCCGGGACAGGGCCTGGTTCTGGCTCGGCAAGGTGCGCTATCGCCGGGGACTGGACCGGGAGGCGCTGGCAGCGCTGGCGCGTGTGGGTGATGCCCTGCCGCAGGACGAGGCGGCCGAGCGGCGCGTCATGGAGGGCGTGATGCGGTTACGGCAGCAAGACAATGGAGGCGCCCTGGCGGCGCTCATCCCCGACGAGGCAGGCGAGGGTGCCTGGTCGCCCTATGTCCGGTTCAATCGCGCCGTGGCGCTGCTGCGCTCGGGTCGGGGCGCGGAGGCTGAGGCGTTGCTCGATACCCTTGGCAGCGCGCCGGTGGTGAACGAGGAGCAGAAGGCCCTGCGCGACCGGGCCAACTTCGCCCTCGGTATGCACCTGCTTGGTGCAGGCCGTAATCCGGAGGCAAAAGCGGTCCTGCAACGGGTGAGATTGGAGGCATTGCAGTCCAATCAGGCGTTGCTGGCGGCCGGTTGGAGCGATGCGAAAGAGGGACGCCTCGACATGGCGTTGGTGCCGTGGAAACGGCTCGCCCGCCGACCGCTTCGTGAACCGGCCGTGGCCGACGCCCTGCTTGCCGTCCCCTATGCCCTCAGCCGGTTGGGTGGACAGGGGGCGGCACTGTCGCAGTACCGCGCCGCAGAGGGCGCGCTGACGCAGGAACTCGACCGTTTGCGCGGCCTCGAGGACAGCATCGCCGGCGGGCGATTTCTGAAGAGCGTCTACGTGGTGACCGAGGAGATCGGCCAGCAACCGGCCTCCGAATGGCTTGCGCTCGACGAAGCGGGGCGCGACCTGGCGCCGTTGCTGGCGGACAACGGCTTCCGCGAGGCGCTGCAGGACTACCTCGATCTTGCCTTCCTGAAACGGCGCCTCGAACAGCACCGCCAGTCGGTCCAGACCTTCGGCGCCATGCTGGCGGCGCGCCGGATGGCCTATGCGCGCCAGCATTCCCGGGTGCAGGCGGTGGAGGCAGATGCCCGCCAGCGGGCGCTGCGGGACTGGCGCGATGCGCTGCAACGGCGTCTCGACGCCATGGGCGATGACGCGCTTGCCTTCGCTACCGACGAGGAACAGGCACAGCTCGGGCAACTCAATGCCCTGCGCGAACGTCTCAAAAGACTGGAAGGTCACGCCCAGTATGGAACCCTGGAGGCCCGGCGGCGACTGCTCGAAGGGGTTTTGATCTGGCGCACCCACAGCGCGTATTCGGCGCGCAAATGGGCGGCTCGCAAAGGGATGCGCGGCATCGACCGGGCATTGCGAATGGCGCAGACGCGCAGTAGCGCGATTCGACGCATCGAGCGCCAGACCCCGGCGGACTTCGACGATTTCGAGCAGCGTATCGATGCCGCTGGAAAAGGGATCGCACGGCTTCTGCCCAAATTGGAGGCGGCGCAGAAGCGGCAGCGGGCACACCTGCAACGTCTTGCCGCCCATTTTGTGAAACAGCGTCGAGCGCGCCTCCGCGCCCATCTGGTGCAAGCGCGCTTCGCCCTGGCGCAGATCTATGATCAGGCCGCCACCGGGGGCGCAGGGGAGGAGGAGTGATGTGCCGCCGCACGGTATTGATTTGCGCGGTGGCGCTGCTGAATGGCTGTAGCTGGGTGGGCGGATCCCGTCCCGACCCCACCCTCGCCACCCTGCCACAGGCGCCGGTGGTGGTTCCGCCGAGCCGGCCACAAAAGGCGGACCTCGCGGATGCGATGCAGCGCTATCAGGCGTTGCTCGAGCTGAAACCCGAGAGGCGCCTCGGCACCGAAGCCACCCGCCGCCTGGCCGATCTGGAACTGGAACGCAGTGAACGTCGTATGGCGACAGGCCGGGAGAGGACGACGCCAAAAACGCTTTATGCAAACGCCATTCAGCGTTACGAGATGCTGCTCAGGACATACCCCCGCTACAAGGCGACGGACGAGGTTCTCTACCAACTGGCCCGCGCCTACGATAGTGCCGGCCGGCCAGACCGCTCGACCGCGATGCTCGAACGGCTCGTCCGGACGTATCCCGAAAGCCCCTATGTGACCGAGGCCTGGTTTCGACTCGGCGAGTACCGGTTCGCCCGGCGCGACTATGCGGGGGCGCGGCGCGCCTATCGCCGGGTACTGGGCAGTGGCAGCGAGACAGTGTTCCACGACCGCGCCCGCTACAAACTGGGATGGGCGTTGTTCAAGGCCCATCGGACGAAGGCCTCCCTCGATGCCTTCATGGCGCTGCTCGACCGGCGGTTGCCCAAGGGGGGAGAACCTGATGCCGCCAGCCTGTCGAAGAGCGACCGCGTCCTGGTGAACGATACGTTGCGGGCCGTGAGCCTTGACTTTGCCGCGCAAGGCGGAGCGTCGGCGGTGCGGCACTACTTCGCCGCTGCGCCACGCGATTATGAATACCGGATCTATCGACACCTCGGCGACCTCTACCTGAAACAGGATCGCATCCAGGACGCGGCCGACACCTTTCTCGCCTTCGTGGAACACAATCCCGCGCATCCTCGCGCGCCGGATCTTCAGGTACGGGTGGTGGAGGCCTGGGCCAAGGGCGGCTTTGCAAACAAGGCGCGCGCCGCCCGTGCCGCCTTCGTTGAGCGCTACCGGATCGGCGGTCCCATCTGGCAGCGCCAGGATGAACGCTCCCGCGCGCGTCTGCGCCCGCATCTGCTTCGCTACCTGCACCACCTCTCGCATTACCATCACGCATTGGCGCAGGCGGCGTTGAAGCGGCACATGCCGGACCCGCAGGCGATGGAGAAGGCGGTGGGCTTCTACCGTCAGATCGTGCAGGGTTTCCCCAAGGATGCGAAGACCCCTGCCAGCCATTTTCTGATGGCCGAACTGCTGTTCGATTACCGGCGATTCCCGGAGGCGGCTGCGGCCTACGAGCAGGTCGCCTATGAGTATGGCGATCGGCGCCGGGCGGCAGAGGCGGGCTACGCTGCGTTGCTCGCCTACGCGGCGATGGAGAAGGAGGCCAAGGGTCAAGGGAAAATCGAGTGGCAGCGGCGTGAGGTGGAGAGCGCACTGCGTTTTGCCGATCACTTTCCCAGCGACCGGCGGTGGGCCCAGGTGCTGACCCGCGCCGCCGATCGGCTGTTCGCCGCGGGCGACGCGCCACGCGCCATCGATGCGGCGGAAAGGGTGGTGGCGCGGCGACCGCGGGTCGATCGCGGACTCGCCCGCACGGCCTGGACCGTTATCGCCCACGCCCGTTTTGGGCAGAAACAGTATGCGCGGGCCGAGGCGGCCTATGTCGAGGCGCTGAAGCGTACGCCGGCGCATGCGAAGCAGCGGCATGCGCTGATGGAACGGCTGGCCGCCGCCGTCTATGAGCAGGGCGAGACGCTGCGCAAGAAGGGTCGGCACCCCGAGGCGGCGAAGGCGTTCCTGCGCGTGGCGCGGGTCGCGCCCGGCGCTTCGATCTGCGCCAAGGCCGATTTCGACGCCGCGACGGCCCATATGGCCGCCAAACAGTGGACGCAGGCGGCGAGGGTGTTGGAACGTTTCCGCAAGCAATATCCCAATGACAGCCTGCGGCCAGAGGCGGAGCGCAATCTGGCGGTCACCTACCTGAGGGCAGGCAAGGAGACGCGGGCGGCGGATGTGCTGGTGGCGGTGGCCGCGGGCGCCGGCGATGCCGCGATGCGCCGGGAGGCGGGATGGCAGGCGGCGGCGCTGTACGAGAAGGCAGACCGGGTCGATGCCGCGGCGCGGGCCTGGGAGCAGTATATAGAGCACTTTCCCAAGCCGCTGGAACCGGCGGTGGAGGCGCGATGGCATCTGGCTGGGCTGGCTGCGAAAAAAGGGCGCGTGGCGGACCGTGTGCGTTGGTTGCGGGAGATCGTGGCGGCGGATGGCCGTGCCGGCAAGGCGGCGACTGCACGCACCCGTTTTCTTGCCGCCACCTCCGCGCTGGCATTGGCGGAACGCAAGGAGCGCGCGTTCGACAGCATCCGCCTGGTCCACCCCTTGCGGGTCAACCTGAAACGGAAGAAGGCGCATATGCAGGCGGCCATCGATGCCTATGCCGCAGCAGCCGGTTATGCGGTGGCGGAGGTGGCAACCGCAGCGTCCTATCGGATCGCTCATCTATACCAACGTTTCGGTGAGGCATTGATGAAATCGGAACGGCCGAAAGGGCTGTCGAAGGCAGAGCGGGCGCAGTATGACGTGCTGCTGGAGGAGCAGGCCTATCCCTTTGAGGAGAAAGCCATCGAACTGCACCGGGCGAACGCCCGCCGCACGACGCAAGGGATCTACGACGCATGGGTGAAGAAGAGTTTTGCCGCCCTGGCGCGGCTGCAACCCGGGCGCTATGCGCGGCAGGAGCGGGTGGTGGAGGTGATCGATGCGCTGGATTGATGGATGCGGATGGATGGCAATCGTGGCAGGGCTGCTGTTGGTCGGATGCACCGGCATACCCATGCGCAGCGAGGCGCCTTCCGGTGGGGCGCTTTCGACTGGGGAGAGGGCGGTGGCCGAACAGACCTACCGGAAGGCGCTGGAACAGATCCGGCGGGGTCGACAGGTGGACGGCGAAAAGGCCCTGATCGGGATGACGCACCACTGGCCGGCGTTCTCCGGTCCCTTTGCCAACCTTGGGTTGATCTACCTGCGCCGGGGTGATGTGGCGAAGGCCGCGCCGATGTTGGAGAAGGCCGTAGTGCTCACTCCCGGAAATGGCGCGGCCTGGAATGCGCTGGGGCTGGTACGCCGCCAGAAAGGCGATTTCAAGGGTGCTGAACAGGCCTACCGACGCGCCATCGCGGCGGCGCCGGAGGATCCGGACGGCCACCGCAATCTCGGCATTCTCTACGATCTCTATCTGGACCGGCCGAAAGCGGCGTTGACGGCATATCGCGCCTGTCAGCGGTTGATGGGCGGACAGGACAAGGAGATGGCGCGCTGGATCGCGGTAACGGAGAGGCGGGTTTCGACCCAAGTGGCGGGGAGGGAACGGCGATGAAACTGTGGATGCTGTGGGGGGTGATGTCGGTGGCATGGTGTGGCCTGGCGATGGGCGCGCAGCGGCTCGACCTGGAAGGGACCTCGGTGGTGGGCAGCCATGAGGCGCCCAACGTATTGCATATCGTGCCATGGCGGAAATCGCTCCCCGGTGAGCCGATGGCGCCGCCGGCGCTGGATCTGGAAGATGCCGTCGCGCCCCTTGACCGTGAGGTGTTTCGCAGACGCATCGAGTACTACCGCGCGGCGCATCCCAAACCTTGAAGATTGCCAACGGGCGCACAGTCGGGTCACGCGCCCGATGGTACACCTCCGGGTAACGGCGGCGTATCTGCCTCCGCATAAATCAATAGACGATCCATGCCGGGGTGGAGAAAGGCCCATCCCGGCGCAGCGCACGACAAGGGGAAAACGCCATGGCGAGTTTTGATGCGATAGTCCGGTTCTTTCAACAGGGGGGGCTCTTCATGTATCCCATCCTGATGGTGTTCGCCGTCGGCGTGGCCATTGCACTGGAACGCTACCTCTACCTGACGCTGGCGCGTGGCGCCAACCAGCGGGTGTGGAAGAAGGTGTTGCCGAGTCTGAATCGGGGCGATTTCCGCCAGGCGGAGGGCATCGCCGCCAGCTCCAGGACCGCCATCGGCCGCATTTTGAGTTACGGACTCAGCCGCGCTCATAGCGCGCGCCGCCGTGAGGACGTGGAGATGGCCATGGAAGAGGGACTGATGGAAGTGATGCCGCGGCTGGAGCGGCGCACCCCCTATCTCGGCACTCTGGCCAATATCGCCACTCTGCTTGGCTTGCTCGGTACCATCATCGGCCTCATTCAGGCCTTCACCGCCGTGGCCCAGGCCGATCCCGCGCAGAAGGCGGATTTGCTCTCCGCCAGTATCTCTGTAGCCATGAACACCACGGCCTTCGGCCTCATGGTGGCAATCCCGATGCTGCTGCTCCATGCCATGCTGCAGAGCAAGACTGGCCAGATCGTGGACAGCCTGGAGATGGCCTCGGTGCGTTTTCTCAATCTCCTTGGTGAAAGAGAGCGGCCTGACGTCAGGCGGCGCATGCCGGAGGCGGCCTGATGCGTGGACGCTGGCGTCAGCGGCGTTCAGCGGGAGAGGATGACCTGAACATCACCGCGTTTATGAATCTGATGGTGATCCTGGTCCCCTTCCTGCTCATCACCGCCGCCTTCTCGCACACCGCGATCATGCAACTGAGCCTGCCCGAGGCGGCCGCGCCGGATGCGCCGTCGCCGGTCACCAAACGGCCGGTGCGGCTGGAGGTGATCGTCCGGGGCGATGCCATCGAGGTGGGCGACCGCGCGGGCGGCCGGCTGCGACGCTTCGAGACGGGACCGCGCGGATACGACCTGGCGGCGTTGAACGCCTTTCTGATCGAACTCAAACGGCGTTTTCCGCGGACGCGGGACATCACCTTGCTGGCGGAACCCGAGATCCCCTATCAGGTCCTGGTGAATGTCATGGACAGTGTGCGTCAGACCGGATCGGAAAACGGGCGGCGGGCGGAACTGTTTCCCGGGATCGCCATCGGTGACGCGCCGCCGGTAACCATGAAGAGAAAGAAAGGATGAAGCAATCCAGACGGGCGAAACGCATGCAGCGCCACCACCGGCGTAACGCCAGACGTGCCAGCATCAATCTGGTGTCGCTGATGGACATCTTCACCATCCTGGTGTTCTTCTTGCTGGTCAACTCTGGCGACGTGCAGGTGTTGCCCAGCGCCAAAGGGGTCGCTCTGCCGGATTCGGTGGCGGAACGGCCGCCGCGGGAGACGGTGGTGGTGATGGTGGACGGCCAGACCATCCGTGTCCAGGGTCGGCCGGTGGTGGCGCTGGCCCAGATCAGGCAGGACGGAAGCGCCACCATCGGTCCGCTGAAGGCGGCGCTGGTGGCGCAATGGCCATCCCCCGGCGCGGCTGGGGGCAGGGTGCGGCGTTCCGTCACCATCATGGCCGACCGGGCGCTCCCCTACCGCCTGTTGAAGCGGGTGATGAGCACCTGTGGCGAAGCGGAGTTCAGCGATATCTACCTCGCCGTCAACCGGCAGGTGGTGGCGAAGGAGGCAGCGCTGTGAGCCATCAATCCGTGATGACGCCCAGACTGCCGTGGAGTCCGGAACCGGAGGCCGAGCGCCGTTTCCGCCGCATCACCCTGGGCGCCCTCGTGTTGAGTCTGCTGGCCGGGGTGACGATACCCTGGTTCGACGTGCCGGAGCCGGAGTTCGCGTCCCCTGTCGGCAGACCCCTTGATGTCGTGAAGCTGGTGTTGATTCCGCGCCGTGCTGAAGCGCCCAATCCGCGGCCGAAGAGGGTAGAGAAACCAGTGCCGAAACCCAAGCCGAGGAAACTGGCGAAGTCGAAACCCAGGCCGAAGCCAAAACCGGGGAAGGTGGCGCGGGCGCGGCCAAAGCCCAAACCCAAGCCGAAGGCGGCCAAGGCCCGGCCGAGGGTGGCGCCGAAGCGTGTCGCCAGCGCCAAGCCGAAGGCGGCACTGGAAAGCACCCGTCAGCGCGTGGCGCGCGCCGGGTTGCTGGCCTTCGCCGATGATCTGGCCGCGCTGCGGGAGACCTCGGCATTGCGCAAGGTGAAGGCGGACCGCCCCCTCAGCCGGGCGGGCAACCGGGCGCAGAAGCGCCGCCGTTCGCTGGTCACGGCCGGCGTGGCGAAGGGCTCGGGGGGAATCGATACCTCCAGGCTGAGCCGTGATACGGGCGGGGTGGAACTCGCCGGCCGCGATACCGCAAAGATCACCTCGGCCCTGGCGGGCAACGCGCCGGTCTCCCGGGTCGGGTCTGGCAAGGGGGCGAGGCGCGACGGCAAGGCGGGGCGCTCCCGTGAGGAGATCCAGTGGGTGTTTGATCGCAACAAGGGGGCCATCCACGCCCTCTACGACCGCGCCCTGCGGGCCGATCCAACCCTTCAGGGGAAAGTGGTGGTGGAACTCACCATCGCCCCCTCGGGGAAGGTGAAGCGGGTACGGATCCTCTCCTCCGGGTTGAACGCAAGGGCGCTGGAGCGCAAGCTCCTCGCGCGCATCCGAATGTTCGACTTCGGCGCCAAGGACGTGGAGACGGTGGTGGTGACCTATCCCATCGACTTCCTGCCGTCATGACGGTGCGGATGTTCGTTGCCGGTATCCTCGGCCTGCTCTGGGGATGGCAGGCCCAGGCGGCGTGGGTCGACCGCACGGAGGCGGTCATGGGCACCCGCATCGCGGTACGGCTTTGGGCGGACGACGTGGACAGGGCGAATGCGGCCATCGACGCCGTGATGGCGGAGATGCGCCGAATCGACGCCCTGATGAGCCCTTTCAAGGGCGAGACCCCGCTGGCCCGGGTCAATCGCGAGGCGGCCGCCCGCCCGGTGCCCGTGCCGGGGGAACTGCTCAAACTTATTCACCGGGCGCTGCGGGTCTCGGTGCTCACCGGAGGCGCCTTCGACATCACCTTTGCCAGTGTCGGTTATGCCTATGACTATCGCCGTCATGTACGGCCGGACGACGCCTGGGTCGAGCGTCATCTCGATCGCATCGACTATCGCCATGTGGTGCTGGACGACACGGCGTCCACGGTGCGTTTCTCCATGCCCGGCGTGCGCATCGACCTCGGCGGGATTGCCAAGGGCTATGCCGTGGACCGCGCCATCGCGCTGCTGCGCCGGCGCGGTATCCGCCAGGCGCTGGTGAGCGCCGGGGGCGACAGCCGGCTGATCGGCGACCATCGCGGCCGGCCGTGGTACATCGGCATCCGTGACCCGCGCCGTAAAGACGCCTCCACTGCCGTACTGCCCCTGGCCGATACCGCCATCTCCACCTCCGGCGACTATGAGCGCTACTTCGAGGCGGGAGGCAGACGTTACCACCACATCCTCTCGCCATGGACTGGCCACTCCGCGGACAAGGTGCGAAGCGTCACCATCCTCGGACCCGATGCCACCACCACCGACGCCCTCTCCACCAGCGTCTTCGTGCTGGGACCGGAGCGGGGCATGGCGCTGGTGGAACGCTTGCCAGGCGTCGATGCGGTGATCATCGACGCAGAGGGACGGATGCGTTTCTCTTCCGGCCTGAAGATGCCGGCCGGTTCCCGGCAGAAAACGGCCGCCGTCAGCGTGGAATGATCCCGAACAGGACCCGCTGCTTCACCATCCACCAGATGAGGAGGATAGCGCCCACGTGGAGCAGGGTGTTGATCCAGAGGCTGTCGTAGCCGGGCAGGGGGGTGTTGCTCACCAGCAGGATCACATAGATGTGGACGGTGAAGACATAGAGTGACGCCTGCCCCAGCGGGATCACCAGCCAACCCAATCCCTTGTGGGCGATCCGCCAGTAACGGCTCAACAGGTAGTAGGCGATGATGAACAATGCCAGGTTGTTGAGCAGACGGCCAAGGCCCAGTGGTGTCTTCTGGAACCAGTTGCCATACAGGCTATGGAAGGTCTCCGCCGGGATCAGCGACAGCGTGGGCCCGTTCCAGAAGAGGGGATGCGGCGCGTTCAGCGCGATAAAGACGAAAAACAGCGCCATCCCGGCGGCAGCGAGTGGAATGGCGGGGATACGGGTGATCAGGGGCAGTACCTTCTCCCGATGCCAGCCCAGCGCCATGCCATGGAAGAAGATGAGTTGCCAGGTCAGCAGGGGAAAGGCATATTCGAAGCGCGCACCGCTGGGGCGCAGGTGCAGCCAGGCATTCAGGGCATAGAGCGCCCAACTGGCGCCGAGCAGCCATCGGGTCTTGCCCTTGTGGAGGGCGTAGACCGCTATGGGGGCCACGGCGATGAGGATCACATAGAGACCAATGATCTGGTACTGGTGGGGGCCGATGCGCAACAGGACGGCCTGTTTCAGCAGCTCCAGCCAGTGAGTCCCCGGTGGCGGGTAGAGGGCGTAGGCCTGGTCCCGGTGGGTGGGGACCCACCAATGGGTCAACTCGAACAGATCCAGAAAGGGGATCAGCCCGAGCAGGGCAATGCTGAGGATCACCACCACATGGGCCTTGTAGAGCTGCCATGAGCGTTGCCACAACTTCCGAAACGTCGCCTGCATCCCTTCCCGCGCCAGACGCCGCTGGCAGACCAGCCCCAGCACCAAGCCCGACAGCGAAACGAATCCCTCGGCGCTGGAGACCAGACCCAACCGTCCCCAGGCGAACATGGAGAGCAGGGAGTAGTATTCCATGTGCACGATGATCACGTAGATCATGATCAGGCCGCGCAGGAAATCGAGCCGCAGATCGCGGCCATCGTCGGGCTCAGGATAGGCAAATCGATCGTTCGCCGGAAATGGGTGGGGCACGGTTGGACCTCGGTAGCCGGGGAGCTTGTATTCTACCTTGCAGGCGGGATCGAGGGGGAATTTGTGACCGAAGGTTACAAGGAAATCGGTTTTATCAAGGTATGGCCTACAGTCCAAGCAGGACGGAAAAACGGTATTTGAAATCGTCTTTCGAGTCGTCCTCGGCGGCATTGGAGTCGTATTCGTTGGTGATGCCGAATTTGAAGGCGAGCCCCCTGTAGATGTGGTCGATGTCCACGCTCCAGCCGACTGATGTCGTGTTGCGGTAGTGGCTTGGCCTTTCCAGGTCCAGATAGAACATGGTACTGGTATCGAGGGTCTGATGAGGGGAAATCTTCCAGCTTAGATCTGCGCCCAATTGGCCCTCGGGTTGAAAACCCTTCTCCTCGCCGCGCCAGGTATAGGTGCCACCGAGTCCGGATCGCAGGCGGACATCGAGCGTATCGGTTCTGATCCACTGATAGCCGGGACCGATGAATCCCCCCAGCCGGTAACGCCAGTCCTTGAAGGCGTCCCAGTCGAATCGACCGCGCGCCGACCAGAACCAGGGGGAATTGGTCCGGGTCCAGTCCCGGTCGAGTTGAGTGAAGAATTTGTTTTCGGTGGTGTCGCCGCCTTTCTCCTGAAGGTCATATGCCATCTTGAAGAGCCAGCGATCTTTTTCCTTCTCATATTCGGAATCGAAAAAGAGGTGGAGGTTGTTGCTCGTGGTATCCCCGCGGGAGCCGTTGCCATAGAGACCAAGCCCGACCTTGCGTTTCCATTCGGTGCTTTGGGATGGAGGCGAGGCGGATACCACCTTTGGAGGAGACGTCTCTTGTGGTGCCTTCGCCTGTACAGCAGCGGGCTGTTCCCGTGACCATGAGGAAACCGTGTCCTTTTGAACGGTGATATCGCCAAGCAGAGGGTGAGCCAGGGTCAGGGTGGTGTCGGTGACTGCCCCTATGGTTCCATGCAGGATGTCGCCGTTCTTGAGCTGAATGCTGTCTGCGCTGGCCGGAGCACCCATTGCCACGAGAACCGCATACAGCGGGGTGTGTCGTAGATGTTTAAGCATACTGTGTGGATTCTTTTTGGTATCCCTTTTAGTTCCCAAGTCGGCGGCCGCGGGCATATCTTGAGAGGCGGTTCTTCATCTTCTGGGGCAAGGGCCGATACGAGTCATTGAGAGGGGATTCTCCCGGTCAAGGTGATGACAATGAACGCAAAACTGTCGATACCGTTGTTGCTCGTGGTGAGTGCCGTGGTGGCGCCGGACCGGGTGGAGGCGGGCGCCGCCTGTGCCGTGGCCAAGCGACTGGGTAACTCCCTGGCGATGGAATGGGTGGCCGATGCAAGGGAAAGTGCCGCCAGTGCGCAGCAGAAGGCCATACAGCGGTTATTGGCGAAGGGCTATCGCAAAAGAGGGCAGGATGTCTTTGCGCAGGCGGCCAGTGATCTTTCCCACGCCCATGTGGTGATCATCGAGACCACCTATACCACGCGCATCGGCAGACAGCGCACCAGCTATGGCTGCGGTTTCGATGCACACTCCGCACGGGATGCGGAATGGGCCGCGTTGCGCGACCTGCAGGCCCACTCGTGGGGATGGGTGCCGGACATGGGCTACAAGGTCATCGAAAACAGTCGCTATTGAGGGGCCAGACCCCACGGGAAATATTAACCCGACAACACTATATATCGCATTCAGGGCTTCAGGCAGGCGCCGGAACAAGGCGCAGTGCGCAGGCAAGGGTCATTATGATGTTCAAAGACAGGCCACGGCAGAATACGGGATATAGTGTTGCCAGGTTAATATCTTACAATTCCTTACCGGCGACCAGGGAGAGATGTCCTTCCGGGGTCTGCTGTTTTTCGAGAAGAAGCATGACCTCCGTGGAGGGCAGCGGACGGCTGAAGTAGAAGCCTTGGAATTCGTTGCAGCCCAGTTTCCGCAGGAAATCGGCCTGTTCCTTGGTCTCGACACCCTCCGCAACGATCTCCATCTCCATGCTGTGGGCCATGGCGACAATGGCGCGCACGATGGCCTCGTCATGATGATTGCCGGGCAGTTCGGACAGGAAGGAGCGGTCGATCTTGAGCTGGTCGATGGTGAACCGTTTCAAGTAGCTGAGCGATGAGTAGCCGGTGCCGAAATCGTCGATGGAGAGGCGGATGCCGATGTCATGCAGTTGCTGCATGACCTCCACGGCGACGTCCAGGTTGTCCATGATAGTGCTTTCTGTGAGTTCCAATTCGAGCTGGTCGGCCGGTAGGCCCACCTCTTTCAGAATGTTGTTGATATTGGTGACGAGCAGGTCGTTGCGGAACTGAACGGCTGAGAGATTGACCGCGATGCTCAATCGGCCAAAACCGGCTTCCTGCCAGTGCCTGGCCTGGAGGGCCGCGGTGCGCAATACCCACTCGCCGATCTCACTGATGAATCCGCTCTTTTCGGCGAGGGGGATGAAGTCGTTGGGTGGCACCAATCCAAGTTCCGGGTTGTCCCAGCGCAGGAGGGCTTCGAAACCGCTTATCCGGTCGCTGACGGCATCGATCTTGGGTTGGTAGTGCAGGAAGAATTCCCCGTTGTCGAGTGCCTTGTGGAGAAGATTTTGCAACCTCAACTGATGAGTGGATCTTTCGTTGATCTCTGGGGAATAGAAATGAAAGTTGTTTCGGCCCAGCAACGTCTTGGCCTGTTGCCGCGCGAGTGCAGCGTTGTGCAGGAGTTGTTCCGCCGTATCGCCATCATGGGGAAAGATGGCAATGCCGATGTCGGCGCTGATATAGATGTCGTCACCCTCCACATCTATAGGGCGGGAGAGGGTTTCGAAGATGCGCTTGATGATCCAGGTGGCATCTTCGCTGTCGGAAAGATCCGTGACCAGGATGGCGAACTCCTCGTTGCCGATGCGTGAAAGGGTGAGGTCCTTGTTGTCCGAATTCAGGAAAGAGACGGAATCGGATCTGCGCAGTATGTGGGCGAGCCGGTCCGACACCGCTTGCAGGATGCGTTCTCCGACGGCGTGGCCAAAGGTATTGTTGACTTGCCGGAACATACTGAGCTCTAGCGATAGCAGCGCCGCCTGTTTGTGATAGCGTATCCCCTGACGGATGATGTTCTCTATGCGGTCGATCAGGAGCAGGCGATTGGGCAGTCCGGTCAGCTTGTCATGGGTGCTGGCCTTTTGTAGTTCATTTGTTCTGTTTGCCAGGTCTGTCTCGAGCTCGGCGATTCGGCGTTGCAGTACCAGGGTGCTTTCTTCGTCTTCCACGGACGGATCCGGCGTGCCGTTTGCAACAGTCGGGGCGGTATCGGGCAGATGGTTGTCGTCCCAGAGAATGACGCGGTTTCTGCCGTTCTCCTTGGCCGCATAGAGGGCCTTGTCGGCCTGTTTCAACAATTCGCCCGGGTCCGGCGCGCCTTGTTCCAGATCGGAGACGCCAAAGCTGGCGGTAATGCGGAGGGCCGAGGTGGTTTTGAAGCCTTCGCCGCTGAGGATGGCCTTTCGCAATCGTTCCGCGACCTCGAATGCATCAGTGGCCGTCAGGCCGGGTAACAGGATGCAGAATTCTTCACCCCCGTAGCGGCCCACCACGTCCTCTTCTCTGGACAGGGTCTGAAGGGTCGTTGCCACGGCCTTGATGACCTTGTCGCCAATGGCGTGGCCGAAACGGTCGTTGAAGGATTTGAAATGGTCGATGTCGCACATGACGCAGGAGAGGGGTGTATCCTGTTCGCGCGCGGTCTTGAACAGGGTTTCGAATGCCTCGAAGAAGGCCCGGCGATTGAGACAATTGGTCATGGGGTCGCGGGTGGCGAGCATCTCGAGTTGGCGGTTCTTCTTGCTGAGGTCGGCCTCGGAGCGACGCAACTTCTTCAGGGTGTGCTGGAGTTTGGCGTGTTTCTTCTCCAGCATGGTCATGTCGTCGAAGGTCGCCAGAACGCCGCGCAGCCGTCCCCGTGGATCGGATATGGGGGCGCTGTTGACCATGAAGGTGCGGGTGGATCCTGTGTGATCGGTGAATCGCAATGCCATCCCTGTCTGCGGTGTGCCTTCCTTCAGAACATGTTCCCAGGGCATCAGCCGGGTTTCGGAAAGCGGGTTTTCGGATGGGGTGTTTTTGAGCGGACGCCACCCCATCTGGGAGGCCATTCTGCCCAGAATGCCGTCCAGGGAGAGGTCGAGTTTCTTCAGGATGGCATCGTTGGCGAGGACAACCTGTCCCTTTTCATCGAGAATGAGCACTCCTTCAGCCAGGCTGTCGAAGGCGGCCTTCACCCGTTCGGGAATCACCGCACGAGGATTCAGTTCCTTGATGGTGCGCTTGATGAACAGGAAGAACAAGGTGGATGCCAACGCCAGGAAGAACAGCATGAGGCCGAGATAAGAGCGGTAGAACTGTTCGATCAGGCCGCCGGGTACCAAATCGTCGAAACTGAGCTGGACGGTGCCCCAGCGCTTGTTGCCCTGGTAGATGGGAACCTGTATGTGAGTGGCGGTGGATTTGTCGAAGGGCAGCGGCAGCCAATGCCGGGCATGATCGCCTGCTTCCACCATGGTCTGGCCATCGCTGCGCACCAGGGCGGCCGACAGTACATCGTCATTGCGCTTCACCAGGGTGTCGAGGGTCTCCTTCACCAGTGTCATATCGCCCTGGGTGACGGCGGAGGAGAACTCGATGGCGAGGGCCTCACAGAACTTTTTCCGGCCATCGAGCAGTCCGTCCCGCTGATCCGGGGCAAAGCCCATGATCTGGCCCAGCAGCAGGACGCTGAGGGCCAGCAGCACAAGGCCCAGGGTCACCCTGGCTGGTGGCGAGATTTGCGGCACGATGATTACGGTCCTTGAAAAATTCAGGGTCAATAGGGTTATCGTCGGCTTTTTCCAATTCTTCAGGCCGCCTGGGCGGTGCAGCGGGAGGCAAAGAATCAGCGGGAGGCCGCGAGGGCCGGGGCTCCACAGGCGTGCTTCCGGAAATGAAGTCCCGGCGCAATCGCCTTCAGTTCGGGCTTGATCGCATCGAGGTCCTTACCACCCGATAACTGGATATTCAGCCAGATACGTGGACGGCCGTTGTACTGAGGCATCAGCACTGCATCGAATCCCGCCTTGCGGATCTTTTCCAGACGTTCCTGCGCGAAGGAACGGCGGGTGTGAACGCCCAGCGAGACACGGTTCTTCATGCTGCCGCGGGTGATGGGCGCGACATCGCGTATGCCACTTTTCGCCCGGATCTCCTGCGCCAGCCGGCGGGCGGCCGCGGCATTTTCCATCCTGTCGGTGAGCAACAGGTAGCGGGAGGCCTTGTGGGGATCCGCCTTTTCGTGCCGTTGGCGTACCTGGGCCTGATGAGCGGTCAGCGCTGCCGTGAGCCGGCGGGCTGTGCGGGAGGAGGTGAAGGGGCCAAGGGTCATGCACTGGGCCGCTTTGGGCGGCGCCCCGACGACTGGAGGCACGTCTGCCTTCTCCTCGGGCGGTTCCGGTGTGGGGGGTGTCGTGGCAGGCGATGCTTTCTGCTCCTGCGATGCCGGCGCGAGAGGCGCGTATTCGTCGAGAAACCGCGCCTTGCACTTCAGGCCGCTGGTGAGTTTGTGATCCGCATTGGGCAGTATCACCCGCACCCGAAAGGTGCCGCTGGCGGCATCCACCACTGGATCGATGATGGTGACTGTGCCCCTGTGCCGGCCGTTCATGGGCGCTTCCGGCGTGATGTCCACCTGCTGCCCGGGTTTCAGGGCGCCGAAATGGACGACCGGCACGATGATTTCTACGCGCAGCGGATCGGTCTGGGCCAGTTTCAGTAACGGATGATCCTTGGTGGATTCACCGGGGTTGAGGTAGCGTTCGGTCACCACGCCGTCGATCGGACTGTGGATGGTGTATTGCGCGAGGGTTGCCGTTGCCCGACGCAGGTCGAGTCGGGCCAGGCGCCTTTTTTCACGTGCCTGTTCGAGTTTGATGCGCGTCAGCCGTGTTTCCGTCTCGGCCTTGTCCACCTCGTCATCGGAGATGGCGTGTTTGACATGCAGGGCCGTGATACGTTTCTGGCTGCGACGTCCGTAGGCGAGGCTTTCCTCTTGCAGGTGCAGGTCGGCATTCATGGCGGCGCGGGTGCGGGCGTATTCCACCGCTGCGACCTGCGGACCGGCGTCGAGGCGCGCCACTACCTGGCCCTTCTTGACGTGGTCCCCCTTTTGCACTTGCATGCTCTCTACCACGCCATCCACCGCGCTGCTCAGTTCGACCGTCATGTTGGGATCGACCACGCAGTCGAATTCCGGCATCTCCGCGCTCCCCGCGAAGCCGCAGAGAGGGCTGGCCGCGGCGGCCAAAACGAGGGCCATCCGGCGGTATATGGATCGGGGTCTTCTTGATATTGCAGTCGGTGACATGGGGATTATTCGGATTTTCCGCTGAACGCCAGCTGTTCCTTCAGGTTGGCTTCTGCCTGCATCAGCCTTTGCCGGGCACGGCGATTGCGCCGTTCGTTTTGCCACTGCGCGAGTCTCACCAGGAGGCCGGCAACCCGATTCGATGTTCGCATGGACCCGATTTTGCCCCTCTGAATGGTTTTTATCAGGAGGCTTATCGGCACCGGCAGCATATTGTTTAGAAAAGGGTCGTTCAGCGCGAGGAAGGTCTCAAAACTGCCGGGGTCCCCTTGACGTGCACAGCGGCCAAAGAGTTGCCGGTCGATGCGACGCGCCTCGTTGCACTCCACGGAGATGACATGCAAACCTCCTCGTTCCGCCACGCCCGGCGCCAGTTTGATATCCGTGCCCCGACCCGCCATATTGGTGGCGACGGTGAGCCGACCGGGTTCGCCCGCCCGGGCGATGATGGCGGCTTCATTGGCGTCTTGTTGTGCATTCAAAAGGGTGTGCTGCAATCCCGCGGCGGTCAATGCGCGGCTTATTGTCTGGGAAAAGGCGACGCTTCGGGTCCCGATGAGAACGGGGCGTCCCTTATTCCGGAGATCGCGAATACGAGTGATCAGCGCCGCGTTCAACGCGGCCTGATCCCGCACCAGGCGCCGTCCCTCCATTCGTCGCCGACAGGGACGATGAGTGGGGACCCGGACCACCGGCAGGTCGTATACCCGGTGCAGTTCCCTGGCCACCTCGCGGGCGGTGCCGGTCATTCCCGCAAGGCGCAGATAACGGCGGAAAAAAGACTGGTAGCTTATGCGCGCCAGGGTTTCCCGCGGCGGCGTTATGGCGCACCCCTCACGCGCCTCGATCAATTGATGCAGACCCATTTCCCAGGTGCGGTCGGCCATGCTCCGGCCGGTGTTGGCATCGATGATCTCCACCTTGCCGTTCCGTACGATGTAGTCGCGGTCGCGCTGGAATAGATGGAGGGCTATGAGCGCCTGCCGCGCCAGTTCACGGCGTTGCCGAGGGCGCTGCCAGATCCCCGTTCTATGGGCGGCCTGACGTTCTATCCTGCGTATCCCCGCTGCGGTGATCTCCACCGATCGCTGGTTTTCGTCGATCCTGAAATCGCGGTTTCGGTCCAGCTCCGCGGCGATCGCCAAGGCGTCATGCCAGGTCTCCGGCGGGAAGGACGGAGGGATCTCGCGGGCTATGACCAGGGGCGTGCGCGCCTCGTCGATCAGGACGCTGTCGGCCTCGTCCACGATGGCGAAACAGAGGCCGCGTAGCAGGGGGTGCGAAACACCCGGGTCGCCGTGATTCTGTCTCCCGAGGCCGTCGCGCAGATAGTCGAAGGCCACCTGCTGGGCGGTGCAATAGGTGATGTCGCAGGCCCAGGCGTCGCGGCGGGCCTCGGGGTCGCGGGTGGCGTCGTCCACTACGCCGACGCTGAGGCCGAGCGCGGTATAGAGCGGCCTCAGCAGTTCCGCATCCCGGCGCGCCAGGTAGTCGTTGGCGGTGATGACATGCACTGGAATACCGGCCAGGGCAGCCACCGCTGCGGGGAGGGTGGCGGTGAGGGATTTGCCCTCGCCGGTCTCCATCTCCGCCAGACGTCCCTGGAGCATCAACCAGCCGCCGAACAACTGGACTTCGTAGTGGCGCATGCCCATGATCCTCCGCGCCTGTTCCCGGACCAAGGCAAATCCATGCGCCGGAAGATCACCGTCGATACCCTCGCGATACAGACGTTGGCGCAGGCGGTGTGTTTCCCGTTTCAAGGCGGCCGCCGATCGTTCCCGTAGCCCCGATTCGTGGCGGTGCAGGTGGTCCAGAAAACAACGGAAGGACCGTCCGCCAATGCGGGGTTCGGGGGTGATCCATTGGCGCAGGGTTTGCAGGCGACGAGCGCCGGCCGCTTTGTCTCGCTGTTCGGGATAGGCGCCCAGCCGGCTGCCGGGGCGTAGTACCTGCTCAGACATCCAACCGCCTCAGGATGAGCTGGCTGAGCCGACGGTACCACTGGCGCAACAGGGGTTCAGGGCCGTGGTCGAAGCGTACCCGCACCCGTTCCCCGATTCGTTGCATGGGCGCGTCGAGTCGCAGATCCAATTGAAACAGGCGTTCCAGGGTGCGGTCGGCGTTCGGGTCCGAAGGGTCCGTGGCGAAGGGTCCACCGCCGCGCGGTCCCAGCGCCGGGCTGGGGAGGCGTTCGTTGCCGGCCCGTGTGGTCGGCAGCAGCGCCGCGGGACGGGCGACGGTCGGTTGGGAGGCGAGCCGTACCTCCGCGCCACGTGTCCGGTTCAGCACCAGGTCGGCATCCGCTTGCGGGATCACCACCCTGATCGTGGTGGTGTTCGGGTCGGCGACGTAGGCAATGTGGTCGCCTTTGTGCAGGAAGCGGCCGGGAAGGTCGGCCGGCCGCTCCACCAGAAAGATGCCGTCGGTGGGGCTGCGCAGGGTCAGGGCATCGATTTGCTCGCGCACCCGGTTTAGATCCGCCTCCACCTCTGGCATCTGATCGCGCACCATGGCCGCCTTGACCGGGTCCCGGTCGCGCAGCGCGGCGTCGCGGGCCTTCAGTTCGCGCAGGCGGGCCTCCAGGCGCGCCCGACGGGGCGGGAGCAATGGATCTTCGAGTTCGACCAGCGGATCACCCTTCTTCACCCGGCTGCCGGGACGGGCCAACAGGCGCTTCACCTCGCCGTCGGTGGCGGCGCGGAGGTCCGCCTGTTCCGGCAGCCAGACCACGCCGGTGGCGAGCGTGGTGAGGGGCGCGGGCAGGACGGTGATGCCCAGCAGCAGAGTACCGCCCAGCAGGGCGGTGACTGTGATGGCGCGCGTACGGCGGGGCTGGAGTTCGGGTCCGTTGAGCAGCCGCTGAAACAGTCTTGCCCCGGGGACAAGCAGTTGCGACACAAGCGCCCATCCGGCGAGCAACATGCCCGCCAGGGCATAGCGCTCCGAGATGAACAAGGCGATGGTGGCGAGGATGAAGAGGCGGTAGAAGAATGCGGCCACGGCATAGCCGCCCAGCCAGAGGCGTTCGCGCGAATCGTGGGCGGGGGAGGGGAGATCCTTCAGGCCGAACAGCCGTGTCTGTATGAGGTGGCCGATATAGCGGTTGGCGCGACCGGCGAGATTGGGGATGCCGATGGTATCGGCGAAGACATAGTAGCCATCGAAACGCAGCAACGGATTGCCGTTGACGAACAGGGTGGAAAAACCGGCCATGAGCATCACGTTGTAGGCGGTAGCGTGCAGGGCGCCGGGTTCCACGAGCAGCCACACGAACAACGCCAGGGAGGCGATGAATGCCTCGGTCATCACCCCGGCGGCGCTCACCAGGATGCGTTGCCGGGCGGTGGGGAAGACGGCTGCGGCCGATGCGTCGACGTAAGGGGCGGGCAGCAACGCGAGCAGCATGACCCCCATTTCATGCACTTCGCCTCCCTGGAATCGGGTGGCGAGGCCATGACCCAGTTCGTGCAGCAGCTTGATGACCGGGTAGCAGAGACCGAGCAGCAAGAGGTTGGAGGGTGTCAGCAGACGGTCGTTCATGTCGCGACTCAGGTTGGGCCAGTGGATCGCTGCCATCACGAGTGCGGTGGTGACGATGCCGCTCCACAGCAGGAAGCCGCCGCGGCTGAATAGCAGGCGCGCCAGTGGCATCAGCCGGTCCAACAGCGACGTGGGGTCGAACAGCGGGAGACGGATGGCCAGCGGGTTCCACCAGTAGCTCTTGAATTGCTGGCTCCGTTGTTTTCGCAAGCGGTGGAACATCTCCTCGGTATCCGGGGTTATTTCCGTCTGTAGGGCGTCGGCGGCGTGGAGGCGGGCGAGGAGTTCGATGGTCTCGTGCTGGGTGGGTGCCGCGTCGTCGAGCCGCGCATCCACCTGGTCCCAGATTTCCTCCAGGGTGCGGCGGCCATTCATGAGGCCGATCATCGCGTAGGCCGCTGGGGAGAAGCGATGCAACCGGCCGCTGGCATGGTCTTGCAGGATGTACCACGGCTGGCCGCGGTAGACGTGCCGGTGGATCTCGGTATGGGGCCGCAGGGCGGGACGCAGGCCGGCGACCCGGTACCAGTGGGGGCTGTAGAGGGGGGGCGTCACAGGCGCCACGCCCACAGTTTGAGCCGCAACCAGTTCCAGATCCGGTGTCCGCCGATCCAGAGCAGCGAGCGTTTTCCCGCTTCCACCTTGCCTACCCCCTGCATACCGGGACGGAGCGCGGGGTCTGGGCGGTCGAGCTGGCCTTCCACGCGGAAGAAGTTGCGCCCCTCTTCGGCGCTGGCAAGGGGGGTGATGCGGGTGATGTGCAAGGGGTGGGTGATGCCGGGCTGGCCGCTCAGGCGCAGCGCCCCCCGCGCGCCGGGCCGGATGTCGGCGATGTCGCGTTCATCCACCTCCAGTTCCACCCGGTAGTCGTTCAGTGGCGCGATCTCGAACAGGGTGTCGCCCCGGCTCACCGGTGCGCCGAGGGACTGGCTGAGATCGCCACTGACGACAATGCCGGAGATGGGCGCAGTGATCCGGGTACGCGCGAGCTTTTTCTCTGCCAGATCGAGTTCTGCCTGGGCCTGATCCAGTTTGGAACGCAGCACGCTCACCTGGGTCCGGTCGTGTTGTGCCAGGGCCTCGCGGTACTCCTTTTCCAACCGGGCCTTTTCGCCTTGCCACTTGACCTGCTGGATGTGCAGGTCGCGGTCATCCATGCGTGCGAGCAACTCATGGCTGGTGACGGCATCGCCGGGTCTTACCGGGGCTTCGGCCACGAAACCGTCGATGGGGGCCACCACGCTGCGTTGCACGCTGCCGCGGAGGAGGGCATCGGCGTCCACATGGTATGTAACGGGGACCAGGGTCAGGCCCGCGGCGGCCAGCATCAGAAGGAGGCCCACGGTGGTCAGGAGGGGCTTGCGGCCGCTGAGCCGGTGGCGCAGTGATTTGATGGGGCCGGTCCGGGCGCGCTGTTTCAGCAACAGAAGCGGTCCCATCAGGCGGGTGGCGGTCTCGCATGAGGTCCGCGTGGTGGCGTCGAAGGGCGGTCCCTGATGGCGTTCGAAGGTGATGGCGCCGAGGATGCGGCCGTCCTCGCCGAAGAGGACGGTGCAGATACCGCTGTCGTTCTGTTCGCGGGCGAGCACCTCGTGCCGCCGCGCGATGTGCCGCGCCGTCTCTTCTGGGGGCCAGATCAGGGTGACATCCTGGTCCGCCGCTTCGTCCATCGCCGCGTTGAGTTGCTGTATCAGTGCGCTCCTGGGATCCAGCCGAACGGTGTGGGAGAGGGCCTGCACCTGTATCCCGTGGCGCTTCTTGAGTCCGATGGCGACCCGGGAGCAGTCGAGCAGGGTGGCGAGCTGTGTCGCGATCTCCATTGCCGCGGCTTGAAAATTCGCCTGTCCGAGTGCTTTTTCCACCAGACCCATGAGAGCGTCGGTTTGCTGGCCAGCGGCGGATTCGCGCGCCCGCATCAGCAGATCGAGCCAGAATCCGCCCCAGCGCAGGGTCTGAAGCACGGCGTCGCGCGCCTGTGCGTCGCGCCGGGTCAACGCCAGCGCGACGACCGCCTGGACCCGCCCGTTCATGAGCAACGGCAGGGCGACAATCGCCTGGCCATTGGGCGAGTCCGTGAATTCACTGCCCGTGGAGACTGCCTGCTGTGCCACCGTGGAAAGAAGGGTGTCCACGGGCGTCCCCGTTGGCCAGACGGCAGCGGGTCGCGCCACGCCGCCTTCGTGCACAGGCAGCACCAGGGCGCTGGTGACGCCACTGAGCATGCGGCATTGCAGTTCGAGCCAGGACTGGAAAAGGGTGTCCATTCGGATGTTTGCCGTGAGTTCAAGCGGTTATCGGTTGCCGGACCTTTCAGGTTATCGGCCGCGGATGGGTGGGATTGAGCTTCCTTCGAGGCGATGGCGCGAAGGGGGTTCGCCCTCTATCCACAATTGGGGATTGCGTATAAGAAGAAAGGAAAATTAGAATATTAAAATTAGTCTATATTTACGGTCTTCATTACGGTATTTCAAGGGGTTAGCGTTATGCGGCAGCCGGAGTCCCAGTCCGATCGCGAGATCGGCCGCACCGAGGTCAAGGAGACCACCTGTTACATGTGCGCCTGCCGCTGTGGCATCCGCGTGACACTGCGCGACGGCGAGGTGCGCTACATCGAGGGTAACCCGAGCCATCCCCACAACGAGGGGGTGATCTGCGCCAAGGGGGCCTCTGGCATCATGAAGCAGTACTCGCCGGCGCGCATCACCCGGCCCTTGTTGCGCAAGGAAGGGGCGGACCGTGGGCGGTCGGAGTTCGAGCCCATCTCCTGGGAACAGGCCTTCGACATCATGGAGACGCGGTTGGCCGGGATTCGCGCGTCGGACCCCAAGCGGTTCGCCCTCTTTACCGGCCGTGACCAGATGCAAGCGCTCACCGGCCTCTTCGCCAAGCAGTTCGGTACCCCCAACTACGCTGCTCACGGCGGCTTCTGTTCGGTGAACATGGCCGCCGGTCTGATCTACACCATCGGCGGCTCCTTCTGGGAGTTCGGCGGGCCGGACCTGGACCGGGCCAAGCTGTTCGTGATGATCGGCACCGCCGAGGACCACGATTCCAACCCACTCAAGATCCACATCTCCAAATTCAAGCGCCGCGGCGGCAAGTTCATCTCCATCAACCCGATCCGCACTGGCTACTCTGCCATCGCCGACGAATGGGTGCCGATCAAGCCGGGCACCGACGGGGCGCTGTTCCTGGCCTTGATCCACGAGATCATCAAGCAGGGGCTGTTCGACCGCGACTTCCTGGTGCGCTATACCAATGCCGCCGAGCTGGTGGTGAATGATCCCGAGCGGGAGGACCACGGCCTGTTCCGCCGCTTTGAGATGCACATCGAGGAAGGGTGCTTCGATCCCCAGAACAAGCTCTGGTGGGACCGGGAACTGGACCGCCCCATCTCCACCCACACCGAGGGGGCCGACCCCTTCCTGCTTGGCGCCTTCACCCTCGAGGACGGCACCCCGGTCAAGCCCGCATTCCAGCTCTTGAAGGAACGGGTGGAGAAGTACACCCCGGCCTGGGCGGCGGGGATCACCGGCATTCCCGAGGCAACCATCGTGCGCCTCGCCCACGAGATGGGGGTCACCGCCCGCGACCAGAAGATCGAACTCCCGATCCAGTGGACCGACTGCTGGGACAAGGACCACGAGAGCGTCACCGGCAATCCGGTGGCCTTCCATGCCATGCGTGGCCTGGCCGCCCACTCCAACGGTTTCCAGACCATTCGCGCGCTGGGCATCCTGATGACCCTGCTGGGCACCATCGACCGTCCCGGCGGCTTTCGCCACAAGGCCCCTTTTCCGCGTCCCATCCCCCCTTGTCCCAAGCCACCGAAGGGGCCCGAGGGGGTGCGGCCGGAGACGCCCCTGGAGGGCATGCCGCTGGGCTGGCCTGCGCAGCCGGACGATCTCTTCGTGGACGAGGAGGGCGGGCCGGTACGTATCGACAAGGCGTTCTCCTGGGAATATCCGCTGTCAGTACACGGTCTGATGCACAACGTCATCACTAATGCCTGGCGTGGCGATCCGTACCGGATCGACACCCTGATGCTATTCATGGCCAACATGGCGTGGAATTCCTCCATGAACACCGAGCAGGTGCGCCGGATGCTGGTGGACAAGGACGAAAACGGTGAGTACAAGATCCCCTTCATCATCGTCTGTGATGCCTTTCAGTCGGAGACGGTGGCTTTTGCCGACCTGGTGCTGCCGGACACCACCTACCTGGAGCGCCACGACGCCCTCTCCATGCTCGACCGTCCCATCTCTGAGTACGACGGCCCGGTGGATGCGGTGCGCATTCCGGTGGTGCCGCCCACCGGCGAGTGCAAGCCGTTCCAGGAGGTGTTGATCGAACTGGGGGCGCGTCTCAAGCTGCCCGCCTTCGTCAACGAGGACGGTTCGCGCAAGTTTCGCGACTACCCCGACTTCGTGGTCAACTACGAGACCTCGCCCGGCTCCGGCATCGGCTTCCTCGCCGGTTGGCGTGGGGAGGGGGGCGAGAAGTTCCTGCGTGGCGAGCCCAATCCCAGGCAGTGGGAGATGTACGCGAACAACGGGTGCGTCTACCATCACCGGCTGCCGCGTTCCTACCAGTACATGCGCAACTGGAACAAGGGCTACCTGCACTGGGCCCGCGCCCACGGCATGACCCGCTACGCCGAGCCCATCGCCCTGCATCTCTACTCCGAGCCGTTGCAGAAGTTCCGTCTCGCCGCCCAGGGCAAGTGGCGGGGCAAGCAGCCGCCGGAGCATCTGCGCAAGCGGGTGGAGACCTACTTCGATCCGCTGCCCTTCTACTACGAGACCCTGGAGTCGCGGCTGATCGACACCCACACCTACCCGCTCAACGCGCTCACCCAGCGGCCCATGGCCATGTACCATTCGTGGGACTCTCAGAATGCCTGGCTGCGTCAGATCCATACCCACAACTATCTGTTTGTGAACCCGAAACTGGGGCAGGCCAACGGTTTCGACGATGGCGACTGGGTGTGGGTGGAGTCGCCCACCGGCAAGGTGCGCTGCATGTGCCGCTTCTCCGAGGCGGTGGAGCCGGGCACTGTGTGGACCTGGAACGCCATCGGCAAGGCGGCGGGCGCCTGGGGATTGTCGCCCAAGGCGAACGAGTCGCAGAAGGGCTTTTTGCTCAACCACCTGATCCGCGAGGAGTTGCCGCCCTGTCCGGCGGGGGAGCACCTCTCCAACTCCGATCCGGTCACTGGCCAGGCGGCCTGGTTCGACGTGCGGGTGCGCGTCTACAAGGCGGACGATGGAGGGGCGGCCCGAACCTCGCCTCAGTTCGAGACCCAGAAACCGGTGCCTGGCCAGATGCTCCGGCGCAGTCGCTGGCAGGGGTTCGTTGCCGGCATGTTTCGCAAAAAGACCCGTTTCCCCGAATAACAGGACGATACCATGACCCAACTCGCCCTTGTCATCGACCTCAACGTCTGTGTCGGTTGTCATGCCTGTGTCACCAGCTGCAAGGAGTGGAACACCTCCGGCTGGGCCGGTCCGCTGACCGACAAGAACCCTTACGGCGCCGACCCCTCGGGCACCTTCTTCAACCGCGTTCAGACCTTCGAGATCGGCCAGTTCCCCAATACCGAAACGGTCCATTTTCCCAAGAGCTGTCTTCACTGCGAGGAGCCGCCTTGCGTCACCGTGTGTCCCACCGGCGCCTCCTACAAACGTGAAGACAACGGCGTGGTGCTGGTGGACTACGACAAGTGCATCGGCTGCAAGTATTGCTCCTGGGCCTGCCCCTACGGCGCCCGTGAGCTGGACGAGAAGCAGAAGGTGATGAAGAAATGCACCCTGTGCATCGACCGAATCACCGACGAGTCGCTGCCCGAGGCGGAGCGCAAGCCCGCCTGCGTGCTTGCCTGTCCCACCAGTGCGCGGCTTTTTGGCGATATCCATGATTCGGATTCGGAGGTGTCGGTGGCGATCCGCGAGAATGGCGGTTATCAGTTGATGCCGGAGTGGGGCACCCGTCCCGCGAACCACTACCTGCCACGGCGCAGGGCGCAGATCGAGATCCGCGAGGATGAACTGGTACGGGCCGACAATCCCCTCAAGAAAGAGGGGCTCCCAGAACTGCCCAGCGGGGGCGAGACCCTCGACGACGTTGCCTGGTAAGAGGAGCAAACGCTATGCATCCGGCATTCTCCGTCATTTTCCTCACCACCCTCATCGGCGTCGGCCAGGGCCTCTTTCTGGCCCTCTTCACCGGCCAGGTCGATTCACTCGCCAAGCTGTTGCCGGCGCAGAGCGGCGCCTTCTACAGTCTGGGCAGTTTCGTCGCCCTGGGTTTCCTTGCCGCGGGCCTGATCGCCTCGATCTTCCATCTCGGCCGCCCCGGACGGGCCTGGCGCGCCGTCAGCCAGTGGCGCACCTCCTGGCTCTCTCGCGAGGTGATCGTGCTGCCCCTCTTCATGTTGCTGGTGTTGTGTTACGGCATCGTCCATGGGATGGACTGGACCGATCCGCTGTTTACCCTGGCAGGGACCCTGCCGGTGGATATGTCGTTGATCATCGGCGTGTTGGGGACCCTCGCCGCATTCGGCCTCTTTCTTTGCACCGCCATGATCTACGCCAGCCTGCGCTTTCTGCAAGAGTGGCACACGCCCCTGACGGTGGCCAACTACACCTTTCTCGGCATCGCCTCGGGCTTCACGCTGGCGGCGGCGCTGTCGGCCTGGCAGGGTACCCATCTGGTGGGTTTTTACGGTCTCTGGGCCGTGGTCGCGACCTTGTTGGGCATGGTGACCCGCGTTGCATCGCTGGTCCGTAACGCCCGCTTGAAGCACAAATCGAGTCTGCAGACCGCCATCGGCGTGCGCCACACAACAATGGCGCAGAAGGCGCAAGGGTTTATGGGCGGCTCCTTCAACACCCGGGAGTTTTTCCACGGTCGCTCTGAGGGGACGTTGAAAACGCTGAGGGCCGGATTCATCTTGCTGCTATTCGTAGTGCCGCCGATGTTGATTCTGCTGGCCTGGGCACTGGAGTCCAAGGTATTGCCCATGGTCGCGTTCGTCGTACAGTATCTGGGACTCCTGATGGAGCGTTATTACTTCTTCGCGGATGCCCGGCACCCGCAAAATCTCTACTATCAAAGCGCTGCGTAAACGTGCATTTATGAAGAGGAGGGATGAGCATGAACAGCCTGAACAGATTGAGCCGAATCGGGTCTCTGGTCGTGACGGGCCTGTTGGTTCTTGGCGCTTTTTCCGCGCGGGCGGACGTGGCGGTATTGGTGCATGGCTATCTGGGCAACGCGGCGTCGTGGGAGTACAGCGGCGTCAATGCGGCCCTTGAGGGCGGAGGTTGGCCGCGGGCCGGCGTGGTTGTCATGGGGCCAGGCGGCCCCCGCATCATTCGGGGACCCGATCGCCAGTCGGCCAACAAGAGCTACAGCGTCGAGTTGCCGTCGATGGCGCCGGTGATGGTGCAGAGCGATATCCTTGGGGCCATGTTGAAGCAGATTTCCAAACAGAATCCAGGTGAGCCGATGGTACTCGTGGGTCATTCGGCCGGTGGAGTGGTGGCGCGTACCGCACTGGTGAGGGGCTATGCCCCGGATGCGCGCGGGTTGATCACCATTGCGGCGCCTCACCTGGGAACAGTGCGGGCAGTACAGGCCCTCGACTATACCGATGACGGTTGGCCTGTCAGTTGGTTCAAGGAGTTCTTTTCCGGTGGTATCTACGACGTGCTGCAGGATTCATGGGGCCTGCTGGTCGATCTGGTGCCGCCAGCGCCAGGCACCTTTCTCTACTGGCTGAATGGACAACCCCATCCCGACATCCGCTATGTCTCCATCGTCCGCACCGGACCGGTGGGCCTTGGGGATCAGCTGGTGCCGGCCTACAGTCAGGATATGAACAATGTTCCGGTGCTGAAAGGGCAGTCGGAGGTGAGGGTGACGCCTGCGGGACACCGACTGACACCGGCCGACGGTGCCTTGTTGGTTGGCATTCTGAACGGCGCAGAAACGGTGCGGGATGGGCTGAAGTAAAGTGCTGGGATGCCCAGTACACCCATCGATATATCCGGCAGACGCGCTATTTGATACCTTTGATCACTGAAGGGGGAGCGGCTTCCTGCGGTTCCGCCTCCAGCGTTTTGCCTTGCAGTTGCTCTGCGGTATTGTCATGGAAGATCTGCCCCGCGGCTCCGGGGACGGGTACTTCCGGTGTCATCACCCAGGCATCTGCGCGGTCTGCCAGCACCGTGTCCATGATTTCTTTGTCGACCACGTTTTTTTCCAGTCCATAGGCATAGACAAGGGCGGTATCGCAGAGCTGATTGATCAGACGGGGCACCCCTCCGCTGCCTTCAAAAGCGGCGTCGCACGCTTCATCAGTGAAAAGGGCCGGGTCGCCTCCCGCCACGGCAATTCGGTGGTGAATATAATCGCGTGTCTCCATTTGATTGAGGGGGAGCAAATGGTAGAGCTTACCGATTCTCTGGGCAAACTGTTTCAACCGTGGTGTGGCCAGTTTCTGCCGCAGTTCGGGTTGTCCCGTCAGAATAATCTGGACCAGCAGATCTTTTTCCGAATTCAGGTTCGACAGGACACGCAGTTCCTCCAGCGCCTCCTCATCCATGTTCTGCGCTTCGTCGACCACGATGACAATGCGCCGTCCCTTCGAATACTCATCAATGGCAAACTCCGCGAAACGCTGGAATTTTTCTGTCCAGCCGTCTCCTTCTCCGTTGACTTCGAGACCGAAGGCGAGGAGGACCCGCTCCAGGATCTCGCCCTTGAGCCGGATGGTGTCCGAGATGAAGCCGAAGGTGACCAGCGGGCCCACGGATTTCAAAAGGTGGCGGACCAAGGTAGTCTTTCCGCATCCGATTTCACCGGTGATGACAGTAAAGCCTTCAGAGTAGTTGAGCCCGTATTCAAGCAGACTGTACGCCAGCCGGTGCTTGGCGCTGAACATGAGGTATTGTGGATCCGGCAGCAATGAAAAAGGCTTTTCATGCAATCCAAAATGGCTCTCGTACATAATGTCTGTTCTCTTCCCGAAGGTTGTGTATTACAACGCCCTTAGAATATCAGTAATAGCTGTCGATTACCTCATCACCCCGGTTCAGGACCGTGCCGATGATACGTGTCTGTTCCAAGGCCTTGACCGCCTTGTGGAGCTCGTGCCGGGTGGTGCGCCCCGCCTCGACCACCAGCAGGCTGGTTTGCACGAGCGGCATGAAGGAGAGCATGTCCGCCCCGCCCAACACCGGTGGCATATCGAAAATAATCACGCGTTTCTGGTATCGGCTGCGAATCTCGTTGATGAACTGTTCCATCCTCGGTGTAGAGAGAAACTCGGACGAGTGGCCTATGCGTTCCCGGCCCGGCAGGACGGTGAGTCGGGGGATGCCGGGGTTGAATGCCGCATCCTGGAAGCTGGCTTTTCCCATGACGACATCGGTGACGCCCACTGCGGGATCGACGCCAAAATAGCGGTGCACACCAGGGCGGCGCAGATCGAGGTCGACCAGCAACACGGTATGATTGACTGATCGGGCAATGCTCGCTGCAAGATTGACCGCAGTCGTCGTTTTGCCGTTGCCTTTCGTGGGGCTGGTTACCGCCAGTAGATTCCAGTTGTAGGTCTGTAATTGCTGCAGTACCCTGGCCCTGAGGATGTTGTAGGCATGAGTGGCGGGGGAGAGCTGACTTTCGTCATATTCGTCCCGTATCACCGAAGAAACACCGGGCAGTACGCGCACCGGCGTCTGGCTGTATTGAATATCGTGCAGGTCGTCGCCACGATTCCGGAGGATCAACTGCTGGTATCCATCTTCCGGGGACCCGCCCCGTTCGTCCGCCGCGCGCTTTACTGCTTTGCTAAATACTTCCATAATCGATCAGCCTCTGTGCTAGCCGTTTCCTTGTGGAACCAAAACCAGATCCTGGGTCTTTCTGGCCGCTTTGGACCTGTGTTTGAAGTCCGGGATGCTGGACAAGGGGGGATCGGACAGCTCTGCCGAGATATCGTCAGATGTCCATATCCGGTCATCGAAATGCTCCCGTACCAGCGCGACTCCAATGCCGCCCCATCCGGCGAGGAGACAGGTGATCAGAAGCAAGAGCTTTCTGTTGGGTTTGTAGGGCTTTTCCGGAAAATTGGCGGGTTCCAGCAACTTCAGACCCTGGTTGTTGCTGTTTTCTTCCAAAGATCCGGAAAGTTCGGCGTTGAAACGTTTGGTGCGGATGGCATCGTATTCGGTAAGGGCGTCCTTATATTCCCGTTCCAACTGGACGTATTCACGTTCTACTACCGGCATCTTTTCCAGCCGCTTTTCGAATTTCTCCCGTTCCGCCTGCAACTTTTTCATCGTTTCCTTGAGGGCGGCAATGTCAAGTTCAGTGGATTTGAGTTTCGACATCGTGCTGATATAGGCAGGATTGTCGGCTTCTTTCCTGCGTGCGGGCGCCAACGCCTGTTTTTCCGCCTTTTTCAGCGCTGCCGACAACGCCGAAATCCGTTTTTTCAGGCTCTTGATGGAGGGGTGCGATGGCGAATATCTCTTTTTGAGAGACGCCAGTTCAGCACGAAGTTTCCGCAACTGGCCTCTAAGGTCCTTACCTGCAGAGACATTGCCCACATCGCCTTTGAGACTGGCAATTTCTCGGCGAAGCCGGAGCAGATCAGGATGGGAGGGGCTGTATTTTGCCTTTTTCTGGGCATACTCCGCCTCGAGCACCTTCAGTCTGTCTTCGTGGCCCAGAATCCGCCCGCCTTCCGAGTCGTAGGCGATGGCGGTGGGGCTCAGCCGCATGAGTTCCGACTGCAGAAATATTCGTTTTTGCTGGAGTGACCTCAACTGAATGCGCGTATCGGCGATTGCATCGTTTGCCTTCTCGAGTCCCCGGATATTGACGTCCTTCATTTCGGGGAGTTCGTAGACGGCGCTTTCCTTCAATTGTTTCAAGCGGTCCTCTGCCTTTCTGACTTTTTCTGCCAGTTGGCGCTCCTGATCCGACAGCACGTGCGTCGCGGTGATGGCGGTCTTGGGTTTGTCGGTTGTATTTTCCTGGAGATACAGCTGTACGAGGCGCTCGGTGACCTTTTGCGCCACTTCCGGGTCCTTGTCGACAAACGAGATATCGAATGCAATCACCGCGTCGACTTGAAAGCGCGTTTTGGAATCGATGACCTTCGCTTTGTTGAGGTTGATATCGATGCGCTTCCTCAGATCGTCGAGCACGGAGACGGGAAGTCTCCCGTTCTGATACAGTTTGTCATCGACCAGATGGTACTGCTTTGCGAGCCGGGTGAGGTGTTCTCCTGACAATACCTTTTTGGTCAGAAGTTTCAGGCGCCGGTCCGCGTAGACCGAATGGGTGGTATCACCGACGCCCTGGGGCATCTCCTGGCTGTTCACCAGGATGGTCGCCGTGGAGCGATAGCTCGGGGGAAGGAGGAATGCTGCGCTGACGCCGGCTGCAAGAATCGCAATGGCGGTTGCGAGGGCTTCCAACCTCCTGCGTTTCATGATCTGCCACAATTTGTTCATATATTCATTTCCTTGACTGGCCGAGTGGAGAGCACCCAGTGTCGCCTCACGAGACCCGTGAGAAACACCGTCCCGTCTCAATTGCGGGCGTCAATACACGACCATTTTCGACCGATAAAACATATTAATTATAATATATGTAAATATTTACTCCAAGCGCAGCGAATTGGACGGCGCTTTATGTCCATATTGTGCCATCCGAGAGTAGCGCTGGATCGCCAACCGCCAGGACCGGGTCGGGGCCCGTATTGCGGGTTTGTCATGCCCAATGGCGGTCAATAGGCATTCTTGTTTATGAAACCCTTGAATATGGTCTGAATCGCTATTTTGATATCGAATCCCAATGACCAGTTCTTGATGTAGAAGAGGTCATATTCGATACGTTTCTGAAGGTCCGTGTCGCCCCTCAGTCCATTGACTTGCGCCCAGCCGGTGATACCCGCTTTGACCATGTGTTTTTTCATGTATTCAGGTATCTCATCCTTGAACTTGTCGACGAAGACGGTTCGCTCCGGCCGTGGTCCGATGATGGACATCTCCCCTTTGAATACATTGATAAATTGCGGGAGTTCGTCAAGGCTGGTTTTCCGCAGAAAAGCACCGAATTTGGTTGGTTTCTTGTTCCGCGCACCACCCCACGACACGCCGTCCTTCTCCGAATCGACGGGCATGCTTCGAAACTTCAACATCATGAAGGGCTTGTTGTTCCAACTGATACGCTCCTGCCGATAAAAGACCGGGCCGGGGGAGCTGAGCTTGACGCCGATGGCCAGGATCAGAAAAAGCGGTGACAACAGAATAAGTGCAAATGCAGACAGCACCTTGTCTTCCAGGGCCTTGATATAGATGGCCGTGCCTTCCAGCGGCGATACATCTATATCCAGCAGAGGGAGACCACCGAATTCGGTCAGGGTTTTTTCAGAATTCTTGAAGGCATTGAGATCCAGGATGTAGCGAATATTGACGGTGGAATGGCGCAATTCGTCGAGCACCTCCTTGCCGCGGCCTTCACCCTTGAAAGGATAGGCGATCCACACTTGATCGATGTTGTGTTTGTTGACGTACTCAGCGAGATCCTTTATGGCCCCAAGCCTCGTGTATACCTCCGGGATTTCATCCCTCGTGGCTTTCCGGTCGTCGAAATAGCCGTCGATATGGATGCCAAACTCGGGGTACTTGGATACTGCGTCAGCGATTTTTCCGGCGTTGGGTGTAGCGCCCACCAATACGATATGGCGTTGGTTCCAGCCGTTTTTGCGCACCCAGCCCAGGAGCTTTCGCAGCGTGATGCGCATGCCGGTCAACACGGCGGACAAGGAGAAGAACCAGAGCATCAGCCAGTCGTTGAGCCGGGAAGACGTGAACGCTTCGGCATCGGCGGTCAGGCGGTTTGTGAGAAACATTGCGGAGAATGTAAAGAAGCTAATGAGCAGAACACGCAGCAGCTCGCTCGATATGCTGCGTCCTCTCGCAGACCTGTAGATGCCAAGCCACTCGGCGAACAAGGCGAAATAGGACAACGCAACAATAAAGTAGAGTTTTTCCGTATGGATTGGCATCCGGTCCATTATGATGACGAATGTAATCAGGCCAACTGCCAGGACCGTCAGCAAGTCCACCAGGCGAAACAGGAAAAGAATTTCCGTAGCATGCTCGCGGAGTGTGCCTTTCTTAAATATCATTGCCTACTGCTCCCAGTTTATTTTTGTTTGAAATAAACCCGCTATGGCCATCAGTGGATGGCGATAGCAGAAGGTTATATTCGCTGTCTCGATCATCTCGGTCCGGATTGCCGTCTTTCCCCAACCGGGACGGCATGGAATAGTAACGGCAGCCGGGGCCGATTTTGTACATCTGATTTACGATCGTCATTCCGTAACCGGCATCTGTTGGGTTCTGCAGTCGTTCTTGATCGCCGTGATCCGCCAGCCTGGCGGGGCGCGGCGTCGTAACTTTCCCTCGGGAAACCGCCCATTCCAGCAACATACACCTCACACCGCGCCATGCGTCGTGCCGTGAGGTGGATGACTTGTTTGCAAACTTAATAACTTAGAGAGACTTCATGCAGTATTGCATGCACTCTATGTCCGATTACTCTATACACCATTGAGTGGATGGAGGGATATAAAAATTGGGAAATGTTTCCATAAATTAAAGGAGTAGACACAAATGTTAACAAACTGCTCGCAATTCCTTCGGGCGTCAGGAAAACGCCATGTCCATCGCCGGTGCGGCATCTGATCCAGCATATCCAGGGGGCAGTTTGGAGATGTCGGACCGGCAACCCGCCTGAAAGGGGCCCCTAGGAGTCTGTCGGATTTAGGATTAATCTACTGCGCTGATGGGAAAGCGGTCCATTTTTCCTCGATTTTTCGTTGCATAGGCCCACTATGCGCCTCAAAATCGAGAAAAACTGGCCTCGCTTTCCCACCATGCT
>JALSTP010000132.1 GCA_026983675.1 Sedimenticola sp. | reverse complement strand
CGCGCACCTCGACCGGCGAGGCCTCGACTCTCTCGACCCGCTGCCGCAGACGGTCGATGGCTTCGCGGGGGGGGCGCCCATCGTCCACGATGTTGCCTTCTCCGGATCCCGACGGCCCTCCTTCGCCGATCGTCTTGTCTTCCCACATATCGTCGGGGAGGTCAGCGAGTTCTTCGGCCAATGGCGGCGCATGGGTGGCATACTCGGCGGCGAGTTTGTCCTGTGAGGTCCGCCGCATCCAGAAAAGGATGAACAACACTGCAAAAAAGACGGCGGCAAAGAGCAGATATACCACCTTGCCCTCATTCCAGCCGGAGGTTATGGCCGACAAGACCCCTTGCACGTCCTTCGCCACCGGCGAACCGGGCGCCTGGCTCAACAACAGCCAGCTTCCCCCGGTGAGAACCGCGAGTAGAAGCATCAGCCAACGCATGAAGCCCGCGACACCCCGCTTTTTCTGTGCTGCCCACATTTTTGGGGCATTGTCCTGATAATTGACCGACGCATGCTCCAGCGCCTCGACGCGCTTGCTGAACTCTGCCTCCTTTCGACCCACTTCCTGCCGCTCCTCTTCGAGCGCAGGCAACAGATGGGGGTCGATGTCGAGTTCCTTCAACTCCTGTTGGAACACTTTGCCCTGGGATTCGGTATCGACCACGACCTCCTCTTCGGTGCTGATCTCCTCTTCGAACTGCTGAGCGCAGCGTTCCAGGGGCGCAATGCCCGCCATGGTCTTGACCGTATAACCATGTGCGTGTGGCGTGGTGATCTCGCGCTGAGCGAGATAGAAGGAATCGATGAATTGATCGTAGTCATAGCCGATCAACTGGTAGAGTCGATCCCGCACGGCACTGACCCCTCGCGCCAGCGATGCCTCTTCCTCGCCGACCCGGCTGAGGCGCGCCGAGTGGTTTCCGTCGCTGTCCAGATAGCGCACGACTTCGTAGTCGTTACCGTCCCCCACGCTGAAAACCAGCTTCGCAGAGCATTCCACCTCCCCCCAACGGATCACCTTTTCCAGTTCATCGGGGCCTACCGAAAAGGTGCGACCATAGAGGGCGAAGCAGACAGTCTCGCCAATGGTGCTCTTACCCGATTCGTTCTGACCGCAAATGGCGATGATGCCATGCTCGGGAATGTCTTTGAGATCGAGTCTGGCGTATTTCAGTACATTTTCGGCGGATACGCTCTTGATGATCATGCCTGCCCCCTCTCTTCCATCACCTCGAGCCGACGCACGACGAGTTCGACGGCCTCGTTGAAGAGATCCTCATCGAACTCCTTCCCGGAATTACGGCGGCGCTCGAGTTCCGCCTTACAATAGCTTTTGAAATCCTGAATGGGACCCCGGAGTTTTGCTTTGCCCAATGGCTTGGATGATTCTGACGACATAATCCTTCCTTTATTTGTGCGTTTGATATCTGGTCTGAAGCTCTTCTTTGGTGATGGCCTCCCGGGAGGATAAAACACCCTAAGCCCGTAGGGCTATGGCCGCCATGCCCGGTTCCCGGCAGCTCACATCACGCCTGCCCCCTGGGCGAAGTATAAAAACTTATTGCCCCACGGTCACGGATCAGTGACCGAATTTCACGAATTTCGTTCATATCTGCTGAAAATAGGCTGTCAACTCCGGCACATCCACCTCCCTGACACCGATCGCGACCTGCGCATCCAACTCCGCCTCACGGCTCAAACGGATTCGGGCCTCCATTGCCAGATCCGGGATCAGGACCGTAACGCGGGGTCCCTCATGGCGCTCGACGACGATGCCCTGTCCACGCCATCTGCGATTCATTCTCAAGTAAACGAGTTTCCAGTGCGTATTGGAAAGGCGCTCGGTACGGCGGATGGCGGCGGCGCTTGTGGTCGCCATGTCGATACGGATCCCAACCTCCGCCTCGTCCAGCAAGGTGCCGCCCGCAAGACAGGCGCGCAATTGCTGGTGAACGAGGAGATCGGAGTATCGCCGCAATGGGCTGGTGGCGCGGAGGTAAGACGCCAGGCCCAATCCGAAATGGGGTCCCGGTTCCACGACCAGACGGCTGGGCTTGAGCTGCCGACGATAGGCATACATGGCCGCCATTCCCTCGGGTGTTTGCAGCTCGGCCGGAGCCGGCTGGGTGGCATAGGGAACAGAAATATCGTTCTGCTGACAGAACAGCGCCGCCGCTTCGCCCGCGGCAAGCATGGCATCGGTCACCATCTGACGGCTTGCCAAGCGCTGGAAAGGGGTGATGACAACCTCCCCTGCTCGCGCCCGGACGCGCGCTTCGGGCAAGTCGATGGAGACGGCGCCGGCGCGCCGGCGCCGATCGTGATAGCGTTGCATGACGGCCGCGAGCCGGGCCAGGGAGGGCTCATGCAGTTGCGCCTCCGCCTGCGTATAGGTCAGACGGGACACCTGGACCCGACTGGGGGTGATCTCGATATCCGCCAGACTGCCGTCTTCTTCGATACGGAACCCGATGGAGAGCGCAGGTGATTCGTCGGTAAGCCCCAGACCGAGGCGACAGGTTACTGCCGAAGGCAACATGGGGACAGTCGCTTCCGGAATATAGAGATTGGCCCCCCGCGCGCGCGCCTCAAGATCCATTGCGGAGTCCGGCGGGACCAGGGCGGCCACGTCGGCAACATGCACCCAGAGCCGATCCCCGTCAAGACTGATGGCGTCATCGGGATCCTCATTGCCCGCGTCATCGATGGCAAAGGCGTCCAGGCGGGTCAGGTCCATCCGCTCCTCCCGTGGAAGGGACGGCACTTCCTGCCGGGGTTCGTCGAGAGGAAGCCCCGCGCGTCCCGGATAGGGATTGTGCCATCCCGGCCAATACCCCACCTTCACCAGCAGACGATGGGCGCTTTGAGGACTTTCCTGATACCCCAGATTTTTGAGCACGCGACTGTACTCAATTCTCCCCAGTGCAAGCCGCTCCACCTCTTCGAGCCACTCGCGGTCACCGGCCTCCATCGTTCCCTTTTCTATTCGCGAGACGAATCCGTTCCAGGCTGCGGCCTCGGCTGCGGCGTTCTCCCGACGCGCGCGTTCCCGCTCGACCGCTTCCCGGCTGCGCGCCCGCAGTTGGGTGGGGGTACCCTCGAAATAGAGACCGTCCTCAAGCAACCGCCAGGCCGCCCAGGCTGTCCTGGGGGTATAGTCACCAAAGGCCAACTCGGCCAATTCGGCCACATCGCTCTCCTCACCCTCGAGCAGCGCCCAGGCGGTCTCCACGTCGCCCTCCGGGTCCGTCAGTTCCTGCAGACTGGGCAGTGGACCGGGGTGAAGAACCACGATATCCTTGGGCCGCACCCGTTTGACCTTGGCGCCATCGAGTTCGATCTCGATCTTGTCGCTGATATCCCGCACACGGGCGGGCCGGGTCTTGTAGAGCACGAGGCTGTTCTGTTGGGGCATGTGATCCAGCATCCGGGGCAATATACATGAACTCAGTAACAGAAGGCATACCCGGGACCTCTACAAACATCCGGATTATCAACGACCAGGAGTCTGTCGGATTTAGGATTAATCGACTGCGCGGGTGGGAAAGCGGTCCGTTTTTCCTCGATTTTTCGTTGCACAGGCCCATTATGCGCATCAAAATCGAGAAAAACCGGCCTCGTTTTCCCACCATGCTTGCGACGATCACTTAAACCCGACAGACGCCTACGGGAACATTTCCCTTAACCACCCCCTTAATGGGCATTTCAGGCAACCTGCTGCGAGTATGAACCATGAATGAAGAGTGGAAAGAATTCCTGTCCAGCCAGTCCGCCCGGGTGGAGGGCGACCGGATCGTCTTCCCCGACGCATCCCAAACGGCGACGTGTGCCCTCTGCGATCTGGGGCACTACGGCCTGATCGCCGCCGAAGGTGAAGACGTCGACAAGTTTTTGCAGGGCCAGTTGACCAACGATATCCGCGAGCTGGGCGCCGATCATTGGCAACTTGCGGGATTTTGCAATGCAAAGGGACGTATGTTCGCGAACTTCTTGCTGTTTCGCCGGGGCGATACGGTATATATGCAGCTCCCGGCAGAGCACCTTGAGGCCGTGCTCAAACGGATGAGCATGTTCGTATTGATGGCCAAAGTCAGTCTACGTGATGCCAGCGACGCGCTGGTGCGCATTGGTCTCTGTGGCGAGTGCGCACCGGATCTGCTTGCCGAGACCCTCGGGGAATCACCGCTCAGACCAGGGGATATAATGACTCACGAGGCGGTTACCGTGCTGCGACTGCCGGGAACCGGCCCGCGCTTCGAACTGGTCGGCCCGGTGGAACGCATGAAAGCAATCTGGACGCGTTTAGCGGAACGTGCGTCCCCCGTCGATGCGGAGATGTGGGCACTGGAGAACATCCGCAGCGGCCTGCCGGTCATCGGCTCCCGGACGGCAGAGATGTTTGTGCCGCAGATGGTCAATATGCAATTGGTCGACGGTGTCAGCTTCACCAAAGGCTGTTATACCGGCCAGGAGGTGGTGGCGCGCATGCAGTATCTCGGCAAGCTCAAGCGGCGCATGTACCTGGCTCATGTGGATAGCGAAGTCCACCCCGTAGCGGGGATGGAGCTGTTTTCGGAGACAAGCCAGTCGGCTCAGGGAGCCGGCCGGGTGGTCGACGCTCAAGCGGTCCCATCGGGAGGGTATGACCTGCTGGCGGTGCTCGATATCACCGCCGCGGAGGGAGGCGATGTCCGCCTTGGGAAGGAGGGTCCCGCGCTGGAAATCAACCCATTGCCCTACGCCTTCGAGAGCGAAAAAAACACTGAAGATTGAGGCCGGGCCGCCGCCATAATTGTAGGCATGTATCCCTACCAGCAGAGCGGTTCCGATGATTGACGAAAAAGAGTTCCTCGCCACTATCCTTCAGGCCATCGATTCCGATCGCCTGCGTCTTCCCACCCTTCCCGAAGTCGCCCTGCAGGTGCAGGCAGCGGTGGAGAACGATGCGGCCACGGTCAAGGAGATTGCCGATATCGTAATGATCGATGCGGCCCTCTCCGCCCGCCTCCTCCACGTAGCCAACAGCCCGCTGTACCGGGGACGGGTGCCGGTGGAAAACATTCAGATGGCCGTCAGTCGACTCGGAGGCAAGCTGGTGAGGGGGTTGGTGCTCAGTCTCATCATGCGCCAGATGTATCAAGCCACGTCCGCCGTTCTCGACCGGCATCTTCGCCGTATGTGGGAGGACAGCACCACCGTCGCCGCGATCAGCCGGGTCCTTTCCCACAACACCCCTCACCTGGAGCCGGAACAGGCCATGCTTGCAGGACTTATCCATAACATCGGCGCCCTGCCGTTGCTGGTCATGGCGGAAGATACCCCGGCCCTGCGGGACGACGAACAGGAGATCGACCGCCTCGTCGAATCGATTGGCCCAGTGGTCGGCACGCGCATCATGGACGAGTGGGATTTCCCCGAGGCCCTGGCCCGCGTCCCTGCCCACTGCTACAACATCGAGTACGATGGCGGACCCGAAGCCGATTACGTGGACCTCGTCATTGCCGCCCGCCTGCAGACCAAACCCCATTGCGTGGCAGCCAACGTGGACCTCACCAAGGTGCCGGCGATTCGCAAGGTCGGGCTCGAACCGGAAATGGAAATCCTTGAAATCGACGGGGTTGCGGAAGAAGTGGAAGAGGTGGAACACATCCTGCTCGCTTGAACCGGCAGACTTGCCAATCGGCCAGCCTTTCACTAGGCTCTTGGGAAAGCTGGAATTTCCCAACCGATGCCTATTCGACAACTGCTCGCCGCCCTGCTGTTTTTCGTCCTCCTCCCCCTGAAGGTTCAGGCAGAGGGGGATATCATCAGAATAGGCGTCCTGAGTCACCGCGGCTATGACGCCACCCTCTCCAACTGGTCCCCCACCGCCGACTACCTGACAGAAAACATCGCGAAGTACAGGTTCCGGATCGTGCCCCTCGATTTCGACGAGGTGGAGGATGCGGTACGCACCGGCCAAGTCGACTTTTTACTTGTCAATCCAGGAATTTACGTCAACATGGAGGTGAAATACCGGGTATCGCGCATCGCCACTCTGCGTAACCGTCTGGGCGGCGTGGCCTACAACATCTTCGGTGGCGTCATCTTTGCCCGGCGGGACAAGACCGGGCTGAACACACTGGAGGACTTGAAAGGCGCCCATTTCATTGCGGTGGACAGAACATCACTCGGCGGGTTCCAGATGGCTTGGCGTGAACTCAAGGCTGCCAGCATGGATCCCTACAGGGATTTTTCCAGCCTCAGTTTTGGGGGCACCCACGACCATGTGGTGCTCTCCGTACTGAAGGGCGAGGCCGACGCCGGGACCGTGCGCACCGATATTCTCGAACGCATGGCCGCGGCAGGCACCATCCGCATGCAGGATGTACGCATCATCAACCGGCAGAAAACGCCGAATTTTCCCTTCGCACACAGTACGCGCCTCTATCCCGAATGGCCTTTCAGCAAGGTGGCGCACACCTCCAATGCACTCGCGCAACAGGTTGCCGTCGCGCTACTCAACATGCCAGTCGATCACGAAGCGGCCCTGAAAGGGAATTATGCGGGCTGGACCATCCCCCTCGACTATCAGCAGGTCCACGAACTCTTCAAGGAACTCCACCTCCCGCCCTACGAGGATCTGGGAAAATTCACCCTCGCCGACGCCATCCAACAGTACTGGCACTGGCTGTTGCTGAGCGCCGCCTTTCTGCTGTTCATGGTCTTCATGACCCTGTGGGTCATGCGCCTCAACGCCGAACTCAAGCGGGCGAATATTCGTCTGGAACGCCAATACGAGCTGATTCTGAATTCTGTCGCGGACGGCATCTACGGTGTCGATCTGAACGGCAACTCCACCTTCGTCAACCGGGCCATGGAGCGTATCACTGGCTGGACCGAGAAAGACCTCATTGGGAAGAACCAGCACCTCATCCTGCATCACACCAAGGCGGACGGCACCCGGCACAGTGGCGATGAGTGTCCCGTCTACCAGACCTTTCGCGATAACATACCACGCTTCGTTGCCGACGATGTATTTTGGTGCAAAGACGGCTCCCATATTCCGGTGGAATACAGCAGCACGCCGATCAAGGACGAAAACGGCCATACCGTGGGCTCGGTGGTTGTATTCCGCGACATCACCGCGCGAAAACGGGCGGAGGAGGAGGCCCGTCAACACCAGAAGGAACTGGCCCATGTGGCGCGTCTCAGCACCATGGGCGAAATGGCCTCCGGCATGGCCCACGAACTCAATCAACCCCTCACCGCCATCAATACCAACGCACGCGCCTGTATCCGCATGATAGAATCGGGAAAAGACATGCAGGACGCCTGTGCGGACGTGATGGAACGCATCGCCACCCAGGCGGATCGGGCCGGCGAAATCATCCGTCAACTCCGGGCTTTCGTACGCAAGGAAGAACCGGATCGCAAGCGGGTCGACTTGAACGAGTTGGTGAGAGATATTGCGGTGCTGATCGAGCCTGAGGCCCGCCGCGAACATGTGCAGATCGCACTGCAACTGAAAAAAACGCCCATCCACGTGACCGCCCAGCGCATCCAGATCGAACAGGTGATCCTCAATCTCGCCCGTAACGCCATTGAAGCCATGACCGAGGTCCCCTCCTACCGCCGCCACCTGACCATCCAGTCGTCGACGCATGACGAGGGGTTTGCCTCAGTTACCGTGATCGATACCGGCTCCGGCCTCAATGACACAGTCCGGGATACCCTGTTTAACCCATTCGTCACCACCAAGACTCAAGGCATGGGGCTTGGACTTTCCATCAGTCAAGGTATCATTGAAGCGCATGGTGGGGCGCTGCATGCCGACAACCGGAAAGGGGGCGGCGCGGTGTTTTCTTTCAGCCTGCCGCAGGCTGAGGCAGCGATAGCGAACGACACGAAACAGCAGAAAAGAACGACGATCTAGATGAACTCGGATGCCACTGTTTTTATTGTAGATGACGATGCCGAAGTGCGGGATGCACTCAAGCTCCTCATGGCCTCTGTCGGGCTTCCGGCGGAGACCTTTGGATCGGGTCAGGAATATCTCGAACAGTTCGATCCGGAGCGCCCGGGATGCTTGCTCCTCGACATCCGCATGCCGGGCATGAGCGGCCTCGAACTGCAGGAAAAACTGGCCCAACGGACTATCCATCCACCCATCGTCATCATCACCGGGCATGGCGACGTTCCGATGGCCGTCAGGGCCGTCAAGGCCGGCGCAGTCGATTTCATCGAAAAGCCCTTCCATGACCAAACCCTGCTCGACAGCGTCCATCGGGCCATCGAACAGGATGCCAGCCGCCGCGGAGAAGCCCTGCGGCTGGCGGATATCCAGTCACGGATAGAACGGCTCACCCCCAGAGAGAAGGAGGTGCTGGACCTGGTGGTCAAGGGTATGCGGAACAAGGTGATCGCAGCAGAACTCGGCGTCAGCATGTCCACCATCGAGGCGCACCGGGCAAAGGTCATGGAAAAGATGGAGGCAGCCTCCCTCTCCGACATCATGCGTATGATGCTTTCACTCGAAGCGCATTGAGGTAAACCATAATAGACACCCTCGTATAAATCCATTTACTCTAGTAGCCGCTTGAATATATAAAAGATTCAGCATCTATGTTTTGTATTTCATGGAGCATGATGCACACGTTGGCCGGTCGATTGATCGATTGGGCACGGAAGAATGGCAGGCTCCCAATCGGTCTGTCGACCGGCCAACACACTACAAAGACCAAGCCTCACAAAGGCTTTAGTTGATAATAATTATCTTAAATATAGAGTATCGGATGCATCCGATTTTCAAACCAAAGGATCACGGCCTGCATGACACGCATCACGCCCCCAACGGGTGGAACATCCCTGTGTCGGAATGAACCGGCATAACCGTTACCCATAGGGCGTGTGCGCCTCGGTCATCGATTGTGGAGAACATACTTCGGTTCGAAGTACCCGATATCGATTAAGACGTCTTTAATAAAGAAAACCCGATTAATGGAGGGAGGAGATGATGAAACGAAAATCCCGAGTTTTGGTCACCGCCGCAGGCGCTGCCGCGATTCTTTTTGGCGGCCTTGTGATAGAGCCGGCTGTCCACAATTCCGCACATGCCGAAAGTGCTGCTGATGCCGGCAAGAAAATCGCCTTTTCGCGAAAGAAAGGCAACTGTATCGCATGCCATATCATTGCTGGAGGCACTTCGCCCGGCACCATTGGACCACCCCTCGTGGGCATGCAGGCCCGGTATCCCGACAAGAGCAAGCTCCGTGCACAAATCTGGGACGCCACCAAAGCCAACCCCATCACCATGATGCCGCCTTTCGGTCGTCACAAGATCCTGTCCGAGAAAGAGATCGACCAAGTGCTCGCATTCATAATGACACTGTAGAAAACCGTAGCCAACTTCATGCGAACCAGAATAATTCTCGGAGGAGTCAACATGAGACAAAAGCTGTTGCCTATCATAACCGCCCTGGCAATACTCTCCGGGCTGCCGATGGCCTCGGCAGCATCGCCGGAACAGGACTTGAAAAAATTCCAGAACTACTTCAAGAAGAAGTTTCCCAAAGTGAAATGGGAAGAATTTGCCAATGGTGTCTACGCCGTAGATCCCATAGGACGCGAAAACTGGGAAGCCATCGAAGAGTTCCCTCCTTATGAGCCATTCATCGACGAAGGCGAGGAGATGTGGAACAAGGCGTTCGCCAACGGCAAGCACTACAAAGACTGTTTTCCAGACGGACCCGCCATCGCCGCCAAGTATCCCCGTTGGGACAAGGCCAAGGGGATGGTCGTGACCCTGCCATTGGCGATCAACAATTGCCGCAAGGCCAATGGCGAGAAGCCGCTAAAATACAAGAAGGGAAAAATCAACTCCCTCCTTGCCTACATCGCCTTCCAGTCTCGTGGGCAAAAAACCCATGTGGTCATCCCGAAAGATGATCCCCGCGCCCTGGAAGCCTATGAAAAAGGCAAAAAATTCTATTTCACGAAACGTGGACAGCTCAATTTCTCCTGCGCCAACTGCCATGTTCAGAATGCTGGCAACAAGATCCGCTCCGACATTCTCAGCCCTGCGCTGGGCCACACCACCCATTGGCCCACATATCGATCCAAGTGGGGCACGGTCGGGACATTGCACCGCCGTTTCACCGGCTGTAACAAGCAGGTCCGGGCGAAGCCCTTCAAGGCACAGGGCGAACAGTACCGTGATCTAGAGTATTTCCTCACCTACATGAGCAACGGTCTGCCACTGAACGGGCCGGGTGCACGGAAATAACGCAACACGACCTTCCTTTTCATGTGGTGAACCCGCCGGATTAACAGGAGAAAAAGATGTTGAAAGGCAAGAAAATGCTGGCATTGGCATTCGTCAGCTTGATCATAACGGGCTGTGCGACTGCAACAACAAGTACGGAAAGCAAACAGATGGCCGCCAAGTCTGCTCTTTCGAAGGGCGGCAGCATCGATGCAGCCGCCGTCAAACAAGCCATTGCGGACGCAAAGGCCGCACAGAAAAAGGCCGCCTCCGTGGAAGGTGAATGGCGTGACGTGGGCAAGTTCATAAAAAAGGCGGAAAAGGCTCTGAAGAAGGGCGATCTGGATACGGCCATGAAGCTTGCGAAAAAGGCGCGCGTGCAGAGCGAACTTGGATACAAACAGGCGATGGAACAGCGGAAGAGCGCCAGCATGTCGCTCTACATCCCCTAAGGCATCGGCGCTCGTTTTGTATATTTTCAACCCATGCTTCGGCGCCGATCCCAGAATTACTGAGGAGATTTAGATACCATGAACTTGAAGAAACTTATGCAGACTGCCGCTGTGGCCTTCGCCATATCGGTCCCCATGGCCGCAAGCGCAAGTCATGAGCGCATCATGATTACCCCAACCCTCGAGTCGGTGGTGGTCATGCACCATGGCAAGAAAGTGACCATTGAGCGTGTGGGCGAGAAGGATCATCTCATTCCAGCCCCCTATAACAAGACATCCCGTGCATGCCCACCCTTCTGCGTGCAACCCATAGAGGTCGTCCCGGGTGTCGAGACGATTGGTGAACTGGAATTGCTTGAGATCCTGAAAAGGATCTCAAGCGGCGACAAATCCTACCTTGTAGTGGACTCGCGCACGCCCGACTGGATTGCACGCGGGACTATTCCAGGATCGGTCAACGTTCCCTGGAACCAGATCAGCGTGGAAAACATGGGGGGAATGTTCGAGACAGACGAAGAAGAACGGCGCTTCAACGACATAATGACCAAGCAGTTCGGCGCCAAGAAGACCGGGGCCGGCTGGGACTTCAGCGAGGCCAAAACGCTGGCGCTCTTTTGCAATGGACTCTGGTGCCCCCAATCCTCCATCAACATCAAGACCTTGGTGAAGCTTGGCTATCCTGTCAGCAAACTCAAGTGGTACCGAGGTGGCATGCAGGACTGGGTGACCCTGGGATTCACGACAGTGAAGAAATAAAAACCCACCGTCACCTTCCCTTCGAGTACGGCCGGGCGGTTTGTCCCGGCCGTTTTTTATTATTATTAACCCGGCAACAATATATATCGCATTCAGGGCTTCAGGCAGGCGCCGGAACAAGGCGCAGTGCGCAGGCAAGGGTCATTCCCTTGCCAAGCGCTGGAAC
>JALSTP010000131.1 GCA_026983675.1 Sedimenticola sp. | reverse complement strand
ACAGGGGCAGTACACCCGCAGTTTTGCTGCCGACCGACGTAAAATCCAAAGGCCTTCCTGGGTTTACGGGTCCGATCCGCATCCATGCATCATGGAACCCAGAGTACGTGTTTTTCAGAATATCGGCCGGAAAGCGGAGAGATTTAGGCGAGTCGGGAGAAGATGGGGTAAAGGGAAGGTATCGGGATGTCGGCGTTGTATCGCCCGATCAGGGTGATTCGTCCGGAGGAATCGCTCATGTCATCTGATGCAGTTGCCGGTCGATGGCGTCGGCAATGCGGAAGGCGTTGGCGTAGATCGTCCAGGTGTAGGGCACGCTGCCGCCGGTGGGCATAAAGCTTCCGTCACTGACAAAGAGGTTTTCCGCCTCGTGGGCGCGGCATTCATGGTCGAGCACGGAGGTGGCGGGGTCGTTACCGAAGCGGCAGGTCCCAGCCACCAGGTTGGTGGGTGGGGTGGATGCGGCGAAGGCGACCACGTTTTCCGCCCCCATCTTGCGTAACACCTCGGCCCCTTTTTCCGCCAAATACCAGCCGACACGCAGGTTTTGTACATGCTGTCCGGTGCGGATTCGAGCCACAGGGAGCCCCCATTTGTCCTTCACGGTGGGGTCAAGGCCGACGAAGCAATCCGCTACCGGCAGCCAATCGCAAAAGGCCTCGATCTTGATATAGGGACCCTCGCGGAAGTGCTGTTCCAGACGGCGTTTGAGGGGCTTGCCCCAAAGCAGGCCATGCTCGCCCTCGATCTGGTGATGGGCGCGGGCGATAGGGGCGGGATGACGATGTACGAAGTCGATGGTGCCGCCTTTGCTTTTGGGTCCAAATTGAGAGTCGTCGATAATATACCATTCCTGCAGAGAGCGGTTGATGAAGGTGCCGAACTCACGGAGTGCATCGGCTTCTTTACCGGAAAAGCGGCGATAGAGAAGCCGCCCGGAACCCGCGCCACCACCGGCGAAGAGCAGATTACGCCCCACTTGGCCGCTGCCGTTGGCGAGTCCATGGGGGTGGCGCGGGCCAGGGGAACGCAAGAGCAGCCGGGCACTCTCGATGGCCTGGCACGCCACCACGTAGATCTGCGCATCCACCCGCTGGAGTCTGCCTTTGGCATCAAAATATTCGACAGCGCTCACCTTGCCATCCGGGCCGCTGAGCAGGCGTTTGACCATCGAATGAGGCCGAATCTCACAGCGCCGGGTCGTTACCGCCCGGTCCAGCAGTGCTGCCCGGGAACTCCCCTTGGCGCCGGTGGAGCAACCACTGGAGCCGCACAGCCCGCCGTTGTAGGCACAGCCGCTGCGGCCCATGGCAGGGTGGGGCAGGATGGCTCGAGGGGTGGGGAAGGGTTGCAGGCCCAAGGCGTGGCACGCACGATCCACGTGGGCCGCTAAACGATGTTCTCGCAGCGGAGGATAGGGCAGGTTCGGGGTGCTGCGAGGTTCCAGGTGAGGATGGGGCTGGATGCGGCCGGAGATGCCCACTTCCCGCTCCACCAGCGTGTAGTAGGGCTCCAGCTCGTCATAGCTGATGGGCCAGTCCACCACGTTGGCCCCCTCGATGGGACCGAAGGTGCTGCGCAGGTGGAAGTCCACGGGCTTCAGGCGGTGGAAGTAGCCGCTCATGAAGTTGGTGGCGCCACCGACGCAGGTGCCATTCCAGAAGTTCCAGCCCGAGCGGCGGGTGGACCGGGCGCGCCAGTTTCCATCGTCATCCTCGGTTTCCACCACCCGGGGTTCCTCGCGCTGGTCCGGGATATAGGTGGGGCGGCGGCAGCAGGCAAGTTCGTCTTTGCACAGATCGGCCTCCCTGAACCACGGCCCCTTCTCCAGTACCAGCACCGAATAGCCTGCCTCGGCCAGCCGCCATGCGATGGGCCCGCCGCCGGCGCCGCTGCCGATGACGCAGATGTCATAGTCCGTGTTCATAACAGGAAGAACCGCTTGTCGGGCGGCGGCTGGCGGTAGCCAGGATGAAATTCGAGCCACTTCCAGCCGATACCGCCGGGATTGCTACCATAGACCGGATCGGCCAGCAGCGCCTCGAACAGGTAGTCGAGTAGCATGATGATCCAGGTGCGACCCTCAGGCTGCTTCTCCAGGGTCCGCAGTGCAGTTTCGCGTCCCGCTGCGTCGAGGCGGGTGAAGGTGTCGACGCCCTGCTTTCGCACGATTCGCTCCAGACGCTCCACGCCGTCCCGGATCAGTGCACGTTCCATGGGGTCCGTATGGGTTTCGCCCAGCATGAACATCAGGTATTCGAGCGCGTTGGCGTCTTTCGCCCCGGGGGCCTCCGGCTCCGAAGGTAGCAGGTGAGCTTGCACTGCGGCGATGACTTGCCACTGCGCCGGGGTCAGGCCAGCGCGTCCCGTTGCCGCCTTACGCGTATCCGCCGGTGCGGTGGCGAAGGCCCGCATGCGGGCAAGGGCGGCCATAGATAGGGTGGCCGTTACGCCTTGCAGAAACCGCCGGCGATCCATCAACGGTGAGCCTCTGGGGCCGGATCGAGGGCCACTGCCTGCAGCATCCAGAGCATCCATTGGGGTTTCATATACCCCCGTTTGCGCAGGATCTCGTGGCCCGAGGCATCGAGAATCAGGGTCGCCGGCCGGCCATAGTCGCGGTATCGCCGGGCGAGCGCTGGGTCCTGTTCGTCGCTCACCCGCACAGGAATATAGGCATCTTTGATCTGCGCTAGAACCGCCGGGTCGCGCCAGGTGGTCTTTTCCATTTTGTGGCAATAGGGACACCATTCTGCGGTCAACGTGACCAGTATCAGTTTTCCATCCCGGGCCGCCGACGCGAATGCCGAATCGGACCAGTGACGCCACACCGGTGCACCGTCCGCCCATGCGGAGGAGGACACTACACAGAGCAAAATCAACAGACTTGGCATCTCATCCATCTCCATTGCGCTCGACGCGGCGTTTGATCAAATAATCGAGGGAGAGCCGGCCAGGACCGTGAAACAGGATCATGGCGATCATGGTTCCCCACAGGATATGTTGTTGCAATCCCCCCGCACCCTCACGGCTGAAGAGGAATTCCGAATAAGAGAACACCGCCACGATATTGAATACGAACAGTACGAGGGCCGACAGCCGACCCATCAGCCCCAGCGCAATAAACACGGGCAAGCCCAGCTCGGTGGCTGTGCCGAGATAGGCGGCGATATGGGGAGGCAGGAGCGGAACGTTATATTCATACTCGAACAGCATACGGGTACTCTCCCAACTCTGGATCTTGGTCAGTCCCGACTGGAAAAAGACCTTCGCTACCCATAGGCGGATGACGAGATCGAAGAAGGGCGAGAGGAAATCGAAGAATCGTACAAATGCCCCATAGGGACGGGTCAATGTGTTGGCCAATGGCATATCGGAGGGTCCTTTGAGGTCAACCGATGATCGGAATTGGGGAGGGCAGAGGCCACGCCAGGAGGCGGCGGCCCCTGCCCAGGAGACGTTATTTCTTCTCGCCCTTCAACATGCCGCCGTTGATCTTCTTGCAGGTGCCCTTGGGAACATAGACCCAGTCGCCCTTGTCGCCACTCTTCGGCGCCTGGCCCGCACAGGCATGGCCGTTACCACCACAGTCGTTCGCGCCGGCCTTGGCGATGCCGTAACATTTCTCGAAACCGGGTTTACCCGCCAATGCCGTGGTGGTAAGGGCGGCCAACCCCAGCGCCATGGACAGGCTGAGCAGCTTCCTATTGATGGTCTTCATAAACAGTTCCTCCAGGAAAGATGTCTTGATATGCGAAATCACAAACGTGGCGCGCAGGCCAAAAGGACACCCCGCCACATGAGGACAAGACCGGACAGTGCGATGACATATTTCAACGGAGGGAAAAATGGGCCTCGTCGGAAAAATTCGTGGGTGGTTTTCGGTACCGGTAACGCCCCAAGCGCGTGATATAAAGCAATTTCAGCAGCATGAGAGTCCGAAAGCCGTACGCTTTTCTGGTGGTCAGTTTTGCTTTGGTATTACTAATGCCTTCATTATTAACCCGGCAACACTATATATCGCATTCAGGGCTTCAGGCAGGCGCCGGAACAAGGCGCAGTATGCAGGCAAGGGTCGTTCCCTTGCCAAGGTCGCTCTAGTGCGTCCATGCACTCGCGACACTTGGACATCCTGTCCAGCGCGCTGGAACGCAGGTCCGGCGCCTGCCTGAAGCCCCTCACCCTATGATATTCAAAGACAGGCCGCGGCGTGCCGGCCTACAGGCTGCGTTGCCCCATCTTGCTGTAGGGTGGCTACAGCGGCGATGGGGCGCCTTGATGCGAACCAGAACGCCACGTCTGAATACGATATATATTGTTGCTGGGTTAATACCTGCAACTTGCAGGGCTTTTGCAGCTTCCAAGCCAGTCCTTTGTGCTTCACGAATGCTGGCCTACAGGGTATCCTTTAGACGTATTCGTCAATTTTCACGATCGACAAGTCATTCAACAGGTCGGGCAACATGGCACAAATGGCATCCTACAAAGAGCATCCGTTTGCCGAATACATACGTATTCTTGGCAAGGGTAAAAACGGTTCAAGACCGCTCACTGAAGCAGAAGCTTTTAACGCCATGAACATGATCCTGAACGGTGAAGTCGAACCCGTGCAGTTGGGTGCCTTCATGATGCTGATGCGGGTCAAGGAAGAAACACCGGAGGAAGTCGCCGGCTTCGTGCGCGCCACACGGCACTGGATACAGTTACCCGACAATGCGCCTGGCGTTGATCTGGACTGGTCTTCCTATGCCGGGAAGCGCCGCCATTTGCCCTGGTTTATCCTTTCCACGCTGTTGCTCGCCCAGAACGGCATCACTGTTTTCATGCACGGTGCCAGCGGTCATACCAACGGCCGCATCTATACTCGCGATGTCCTCAGCGATCTGGGTATAGCGCCCAGTCGCTCACTCGAAGAAGCCTGCGAACGCCTGCGCACTGATCATTTCGCCTACCTGGATATCGCTTACCTCTGCCCGAAGCTGCATGAGATCATCGAACTCAGGCCTCTGATGGGTCTGCGCTCGCCGGTACACACCATCGCCCGCAGCATTAATCCGTTCAATGCGCCGTATGTCATGCAGGGTATTTTCCACCCTGGTTACCGGCCAGTACACCAGGAGGCTGCACAATTGCTCGGCGACGCCAATGTCGCGGTCATCAAAGGTGAAGGTGGAGAAATCGAATGCAACCCAGATAGTCCCTGCCTGGTACAGCGGGTCCACGCCGGTCAGCTTGAAGAGGAAGAATGGCCGGCCCTGTTTGAACGCCGCCATGTCAAGGGCGACACGCTGGACACTAATCGACTGGCCCAGGTCTGGCGCGGTGACGTAGACGACGAGTACGGCTCCGCGGCTACCGTCAGTACCGCTGCCATCGCCCTGCAGTTGATGGGTAAGGCCGAAAACCGCGAAGCAGCGCTCGCCCTCGCCAACAGGATGTGGGAACAGCGGGTACGCGACAAATACGTTATCGCCGCCTGAACGCATAAAAAACGCGGGGGGCTACTCTACAGACTACGTTGTCCCATCTTGCTGTAGAGCGCCTACAGTGGCGATGGAGCAAGATGCAGTGCGCAGGAAAGGTTGTTCCCTTGTCAAGGTTACGCCAGTGCATTCATGCGCTCACGACACTTGGACATCCCTGTCCCACGCGCCGGAACGCAGGTTTGGCGCGTGCCCGAAGCTCTGAATGCGATATGCTTTGAGCTGACCTGTTAGTCCCAGCTTAGTGCTCCCCCCGTCTGGTATTCCGTCACCCGAGTCTCAAAGAAGTTTTTTTCCTTCCGAAGGTTGGCCTGTTCGTCGAGCCAGGGGAGGGCGTTTTTGGCGCCGGGGAAGGGTTCTTCGAGGCCGAGCTGGGTGGCACGGCGGTTGGCGATGTAGCGGAATTGTTCGAGATGGTCCTCTTTGCTGTAGCCGAGGATGGGGTCGCGCAGGATGTAGCCGGCGTAGCCCGTTTCGGCGGCCTCGCTTTCGTCCCACATGTGGCGGATGGCCTTGGGGTCGAGTTCGATGTTCTCTTCGCGGATGATCTGCTTGACAACACGGATGCCGAAGGAGGCATGGAGGACCTCGTCGCGCATGATGTACTGGAGCTGTTCGGCGGTGCCTTTCATGAGTCCGCGGCGTTGCAGGGCGAAGATGGGGCTGAAGCCGTTGTAGAACCAGCAGCCTTCGAAGATGGCGGCGAAAAAGATGTAGGCCATGACGAAGTTGTTGAGTTCGTCCCGGTCGGTGAGGTCGATGTCGGCGCGCAGGATGGAGCTGAGCCGGCGGTTGGTGATCTGGATCTTCGTGTTGATTTCGGGCACGACGCGGTAGCGGTTGTAGATTTCACCCTGGTCGAGGCCGATGGTCTCGATGCAGTGTTGGTAGGTCCAGGTGTGCAGGGATTCTTCATAGACTTGCCGGGCTTGGTAGATCTGCAGTTCGGGGGCGCTCATCTTTTCCATTACCGCCAGGCCGATGTTACGCATGGCGAGGATGTCGGAGGTGGTGAGGTAGGAGAGGACGTTTTCGTATACGTGGCGCTCTTCGAGGGTGAGGTGGTGGTGATAGTCGTGCACGTCCTGGGCCATGTTGATGTCCAGAGGCGTCCAGTGGTTCTTGTTGGCGTTGAGGAAGTAATCCCACGCCCAGGGGTATTTAAAGGGGGCGAGCTGGTTGATGTCGGTGAGGCCGTTGATGACGCGTTTGTCGTCGGGGTTGACCGGCTTCATGTCGGTGACGGGCGGCGTGGGGGCGTCGGGGATGACGGCGGCTTCGGGCGGCAGGGGGGCGTTTTCCGGCTGTTGCGTGGGCCGGGTGGTGGGGGCAGGGGGGGTGAGGGGATCATCCCAGTTCAGCATGATGTTGGTCCTCGTGATTGTTTGGTGATCGGGTGTCGAATCAAGTCTGCCTGATGCGGGGGCTCATTCGGCGAGCCCCCGCCGTGGCGCTACTGGCAGGCCTCGCAGTCGGGGTCGAGGATGGAGCAGGCCTTGGGTGCTGCGCTGCCCGGCGTTTCACCGATCAGATTGGTGCCTTCGGGGCCCACACTGTTTTTTTCCACTGCGGTGGCGCCGATGGAGCGCAGGTAGTAGGTGGTCTTGAGACCACGCACCCAGGCCAGCTTGTAGAGATTGTCGAGTTTTTTGCCCGAAGGCTCGGCCATGTAGAGGTTGAGCGATTGGCCCTGGTCGATCCATTTCTGGCGGCGGGAGGCGGCCTCCACCAGCCAGCGGGGATCAATCTCGAAGGCAGTGGCGTAGATCTCTTTGAGTTCTGCCGGGATGCGGTCGATCGGCTGCAATGAGCCGTCGTAGTATTTCAGGTCGTTGACCATCACTTCGTCCCACAGGCCGAGCCGTTTGAGGTCGCGCACCAAGTACGGGTTGACCACGGTGAACTCGCCAGAGAGGTTCGATTTGACGAACAGGTTCTGGTAAGTGGGCTCGATGGACTGGCTCACGCCACAGATGTTGGAGATGGTGGCGGTGGGGGCGATGGCCATGGTGTTGGAGTTGCGGATGCCCACTTGTTTGACCCGTTCACGCAGGGTGTCCCAGTCGAGGGTCTGGTGGGTGTCCACTTGCAGGTAGCCGTCGCGTTCTGCTTCAAGCAGTTTGAGGGAGTCGATCGGGAGGATGCCCCGGCTCCACAGGGAACCTTCGTAGCTGGCGTAACGGCCGCGCTCTTCGGCGAGGTCGGTGGAGGCTTGGATGGCGAAATAGCTCACGGCCTCCATGGAACGGTCGGCGAATTCCAAGGCGCGTTCGTCGGCGTAGGGAATGCGCTGTTTGTAGAGGGCGTCCTGAAAGCCCATGATGCCCAGACCCACGGGTCGGTGGCGCAGGTTGGATTTGCGCGCCTGGGGCACGGAGTAGTAGTTGTAGTCGATCACGTTGTCGAGCATGCGCATGGCGGTTGAGACAGTCTTTTCCAACTGCGCCATGTCGAGCCCGTTTTCATCTACGTGAGCGGCCAGGTTGACTGAGCCGAGGTTGCATACGGCGATCTCGGCGTCGTTGGTGTGCAGGGTGATCTCGGTACAGAGATTGGAGCTGTGCACCACGCCCATGTGCTGGTTGGTGTAGCGCAGGTTGCAAGGGTCTTTGAAGGTGATCCAGGGGTGGCCAGTCTCGAACAGCAGTCCGAGCATCTTGCGCCACAGTTCCACCGCTTTGACCCGTTTGAAAACATGGATCTCACCGCGGTCCGCCTTCTCCTCATAGGCCACGTAAGCGCGTTCAAAGGCAGCCCCGGTGAGATCGTGCAGATCCGGGGTCTCATCCGGCGAGAAGAGGGTCCAGTCACCTCCCTCTGCCACCCGTTTCATGAACAGGTCCGGAATCCAGTTGGCGGTGTTCATATCATGGGTACGGCGGCGTTCGTCGCCGGTGTTCTTGCGCAGTTCGAGGAAGTCCTCGATGTCGATGTGCCAAGTCTCGAGATAGGCACATACGGCACCCTTGCGTTTGCCACCCTGGTTGACCGCCACAGCCGTGTCGTTGGCCACCTTGAGGAAAGGCACCACGCCCTGGCTCTTGCCGTTGGTGCCTTTGATGTGGGCGCCCATGCCGCGCACCCGGGTCCAGTCATTGCCCAGGCCACCGGCGAATTTTGACAGCAGGGCGTTGTCCTTTATGGCGCCGAAGATGCCGTCCAGGTCGTCTGCGACGGTGGTGAGATAGCAACTGGAAAGTTGCGGTCGCAGGGTGGCCGAGTTGAAAAGAGTGGGGGTGCTGCTCATGAATTTGAAGCTGGAGAGCAGGTGGTAGAACTCGATGGTGCGCGCCTCGCGGTCGATCTCATTGATCGCCAGACCCATGGCCACGCGCATGAAGAAGGCCTGCGGCAGTTCGAATCGGATACCGTCTTCGCTGTGGATGAAATAGCGGTCGTAAAGGGTCTGCAGTCCCAGATAATTGAACTGCAGGTCGCGCTCCGGTTTCAGGGCGGCGGTGAGCTGCGCCATGTCGTATTCGGCCAAGCGCGGGTCGAGCAGTTCCAGCTCGATACCGCGTTGGATGTAGGCGGCGAAGTAGTCACCGTAGTGTTCACCCATCTCGGCCTGGGTCCCAATATCGGTTTCCAGGTCGAGGAAGCCGAGCGCCTCGCGGCGCAGAATGTCGAGCAGTAGCCGTGCGGCGACGCGGGAGTAGTCGGGCTCTTTCTCGATCAGGGTGCGGGCACTCATCACGAGCGCCTGGCCCACGTCCTCCTCTTTGACACCGTCGAACAGGTTGCGGCAGGCGTCGTCGAGAATGGTGTCCGCCTCCACCTGTTCGAGGCCGTTGCAGGCTTCCTCGGCCAGCCGGCGCAGGCGTTCGACGTCCAATGGGCGGGTCGCACCGTCGGCCAAGGTGACATTGATCTGCTTCTGCGGCTCGGCGTCCCCGGTTTTGGTGGCTTCTTCTGCTCTCTTGCGGGCGCGTTCCTCGCGATAGAGGACGTAGTCGCGGGCCACCTTGTGTTCGCCCGCACGCATCAACGCCAGTTCCACCTGATCCTGGATGGTCTCGATATGGATGGTGCCGCCTTCTGGCACCTGCCGGCCGATAGCGGCGATCACCTGGCGGGTGAGGGCGTTGACGGTATCATGGATGCGGCTGGATGCGGCTGCACTCCCACCCTCTACAGCAAGAAAGGCCTTGGTCATGGCCACGGCGATCTTGTTGGGGTCGAAGGCCGTGACCTTGCCATTGCGGCGGATGACATGGAATTCACCAACGGCGTAGGTCGGGGCGCCGGTGAGATTTTCATCGATGCCGGGCGGCGCCAATGGGGTGGAAGCAGGGATGTCGGCCGGGGCAAAGTCTGTGGTCATTGGTCCTCCTGGGCGTTTTGGCGGTATCAACGGGCTCTTCGAATATAAGCGGAGCACTGGATCGGTTCGGGCAGCACAAGGCGCAATACATCCTATCCATCGCAAGGTTGTCCGCGCCGCATTCTATGCGTGATGAGTTACAATATATGGGATATGACTGAACTGTCAACCACAATATCTTGTGTATTTTGTTGTCAAAACATGTGTATGATCTGTGGATAACTTCCGCTGTTAGGAATTCTTTTCCTATCTTTCAAGGGCTTAATGTGGGTAACCGTTCAAACCACACCGTTCTTCCCGAGGTTGTCTTCGCGTCATCACCTGCTCCTGGATTCACCAATAGGAGCACGACATGAGCAAGCGACGCAGCAGGATCGAGTGGCAGGAACTGATTGATGAGCAGGCAGCGAGTGGCCTGAGTCAGAAAGCCTTTTGTGCCCAGAGGGATATCCCACTGGCCACTTTCGGCTACTGGAAGCGCAAACTTCGGAGCGAGTCACCCTCCCAGCCCGCGGGCTCCGGTGCGGATCCGGTCTCCCTCGCCGACTGGATCGAGCTGCCGACGCACGAACCGGCATCGGGTGGTGGCTGGCAGATCGATCTGGATCTGGGCAACGGCCTCTGCCTGCGGCTGCGCCAGGGCTGACCGATGCTGCTGCCCGAGTTCGGTGTCCGCGTGTGGTTACATGTCCCGCCCACCGACATGCACAAGTCCTTCGATGGACTCTCCGCCCTGGTGCGGCAGAAGCTGGCCGAGGCCCCGATCAGTGGTCAACTGTTCATGTTCATCAACCGCCGCCGCACTCAGCTGAAGGTGCTCTACTTCGAGCAGGGGGGCTACTGCCTGTGGAGCAAGCGCCTGGAGGCGGGACGGTTCCACTTCAACGCCCAGGACGGGGACAAACAGGCATTGAGCTGGACTGATCTGAAGCTGATCATCGAGGGCATCGATCTGCGCTCGGTGCGTCGATTTAAGCGCTACCGGCTTTGTATGAGGGGAGGTTGACACACAGGGGGGGCAATAGAGGTTTGGAATGGACGCTTACTATAAACCCGGCAACACTATATATCGTATTCAGTCGCGGCCTGTCTTTGAATATCATAGGGTTAGGGGGTTCAGGCAGGCGCCGGACCTGCGTTCCAGCGCTTGGCAAGGGAATGACCCTTCTGTGCACTGCGCCTTGTTCGGGCGCCTGCCTGAAGCCCTGAATGCGATATATAGTGTTGCCGGGTTAATAATGTGGAGTCGCCGCTTATTAGGAAGGGAAGAGTATTTCGATGCCCCCAAAATGGAATGGGGGCTGTCGGCGCATATTGGATATCGACTGATATGAATGCTCTGCTGCACTAAAGTGCCTCTGGCGAGATATTTGCGCTGTTGTCAGCGGAGAACCCGGTATACTTGATGTAGTGAGAACTCAAAACGAGTGGGAAGTAAGTATCCCCCTGGCTTTGTCAAGGGGATACTTGATTCAGATGCGGGGGTGCTATGTCTTGGGTGATTGCATGTCGATAGACATGGAATAAAGGAAAAAATCCAGTAAGTTAGGAGAATTGCAAGTGGATTTGGTGGGTTGCCGGGTAAATAACCTAGCCGGCATTGGCTTTAAGTAAACCGTTTTTCATGATAGGCAGGGTGCTCGTTTTCCGAGTAGTTGCATTATTCTATTTATTCATACTGACATAAATAATATTTAGTGATTTTTAGTCGCGTATTTGAGGTCTGGGCCACATAAAAGTTGTATACTAGCCTAGTATTGTTAGCGTTGATTTGGTTGTCAGGGTAGCGGTCTTGGTTATTGGAAGTGCTTGGCTGGAATCTTTCGGCGCCGAGACAGACGGGAGTGTATGACAGGGTACAATCATGCAAAACACATTTACCAAACGTTTC
>JALSTP010000130.1 GCA_026983675.1 Sedimenticola sp. | reverse complement strand
ATCTCTGGACTCCTTGCCCCACGGCCTTTGTCTGATTTCCGGAGCATCTATACAGTAGAGGCGAATCTTCATTCGCTGCCCGCCGCATGTAACACGCAACGTGTCCCCATCATGGACGCTGTTTACGGCGCAATGAAGCTCGGTAGGTACGCTCTGACACCCTGCCAACAGAACCAGCATAAAAGCAGCAGCCACCATGGCCAGATTGAGCCACCATCGAGAAGAATAAACTGACAGCGGACCCGATTCTGAACACATCCGATGCAACTGGCGTGTCAACTCGACTGTCATATCGTTTGTTCTCAGGATATTGATCCGGCAACAATGCATATTGTATTCAGTCGCAGCTTGTCCTTGAATTCATAGAGTTAGGGGCTTCAGGCAGGCGCCAGACCTGCGTTCCAGCGCACTGGACAGGATGTCCAAATGTCGCGAGCGCATGGATACACTGGACAATTGGCGTCATTCACGGGACCGAGACTTCCATGATCATCATGGATGCGCCGACTGACCATACCTTCTTTTGAGCCTTTGGAATCCGCATGAGCCGTTATACTGAACCACAAAAAGAACTGCGTTTGAACCCAAAGCCTGGCTGATTACCGGTGTTCCCGGTTTCATCGGCTCCAATCTGCTGGAAGCATTGCTGAAACTGGACCAGAATATTATTGGCTTGGATAACTTCAGCTCGGGGCATTGACATAATATCGACAAGGTGAAAGCAAGCGTTACACCAGAACAATGGCAACATTTTCACTATGTCGAAGGCGATATCCGTTCCAGAGAAGGCGGCACAAAAGCCTGCCGACCGCCCCGTTGGCGTCAGGACAGACGTCCACCCACGATACCAATCGGTCTGCACGGCCAAAGGCCGCCATGGCGGCGCCGGTCCGGTCGATACCGGGATGGCTTCGCCGCCGGATCAGTGAAAGCTGCTTTGCTTCCAGCCCACAAAGCAAGTGACTGTTGAAATGGGCAATGCGGTCCCCTTGATCTGGCGCATCCACATCAGCGGAGATCGTAACCCCGTTCCTCATGGAGTACGATATCCAACCCTTCGATCTCCTCATCGGGTTCGACGCGAAGGCCGACCAGGGCCTGAACCACTTTAAGGACGATAAAGGTCGTCACGGCGGTGAAGACCAACGTGGACAAAACGCCGACAAACTGGACCCACACCTGCCCGCCCATCGAATCGATCCCCTTCGCAAAACCAAAGCCACTGAAGATGCCCAAGGCGGTGGATGAAAATACGCCCGCAAGCAGGGTCCCCAGCATTCCTCCCACACCGTGCACCGGGAACACATCGAGAGAATCGTCTATCCTCAAGACCCGTTTGATGTACTGGGTGGCGCTGAAACATACACCCCCCGCCAGAACCCCGATGACCAGCGCCCCCCCAGGGCCAACAAACCCCGACGCCGGTGTAATGGTCCCAAGACCGGCCACCATACCGGTGACCGCTCCCAGAACGCTGGGCTTACCGAAACGCTTCCATTCGATGAACATCCAGGTCATGGCACCCGCTGCGGCAGAGAGATGAGTCACCAGCATTGCCATCGCCGCATTCCCATCCGCCGCCAAAGCGCTACCGCCATTGAAACCAAACCAGCCGACCCAGAGCATTCCCGCGCCGCTCATGGTCATGGTCATGTTATGGGGCATCATGGCGGTGTCCGGAAATCCCCGGCGAGGCCCCAGCACCACTGCCGCCACGAGCGAGGCAACGCCCGCCGTGATATGGACCACCGTCCCCCCCGCGAAATCATAGAGCCCCATCCCTTGCAACCATCCACCGCCCCATACCCAGTGGGTGACCGGCAAGTAGACAGCAATCAACCACAACATGCTGAACAGGAGCATGGCGGAAAACTTCATACGTTCCGCAAATCCACCCACGATGAGCGCGGGTGTAATATTAACCCGGCAACAAAATATATCGCATTCAGGGCTTCAGGCAGGCGCCGGAACAAGGCGCAGTGCGCAGGCAAGGGTCATTCCCTTGCCAAGCACTGGAACGCAGGTCCGGCGCCTGCCTGAAGCCCCTAACCCTATGATATTCAAAGACAGGCCGCGGCGTGCCGGCCCGCAGACTGCGTTGCCCCATCTTGCTGTAGAGTGACTACAGCGGCGATGGGCCGCCTTGTTGCGAACCGGCACGCCACGGCTGAATGCGATATATATTGTTGCCGGGTTAATAATTGCAAAGGTCATCTGAAAGAGTGCAAACGCGGTTTCGGGGATCGTGCCAACCAAGGTGTTGCGACCAACCCCCGCCAGCATGATTTTGCTGAAATCCCCGATAAAGACATTACCCTCGCCAAACGCGAGGCTGTATCCGAACACAAACCAGACAATCGATGCCATGCCGGCAATGGCAAAGCACTGCATCAGCACCGAAAGGACATTCTTGGTCCGCACCAGACCGCCGTAGAACAGCGCCAACCCAGGCAACGTCATAAACAATACCAACGCCGTCGAAGTGAGTATCCAGGCGGTATCGGCACCACTCACGGTTGCCCCATCCGCTGCAGCACTCCCCGGCCCCATCATCGTCAAGACGATAATGGCATTCTTTCTCAAAAACGAATTCTTCATTGTCGTTCCCGTCTTTAAATTGAGCACTGGTGTTCATTACTCGATACGAATCGGGCTGGAGATGTACAAGATGATGGACTGCGGCAGATGCACACGGCACACCGCAATAGACCCGCCATTGGCTACCCCCCACACCGGAGATATGCTACAAAATGGCGTAGCTCAATACAATGACATGCAGAAAAATGAATCGGCCCGGCAGGGCCGATACGGGATATCACGGATAAGATGGTGGCTACGGGTGGAGTCGAACCACCGACCTCAGCATTATGAGTGCCGCGCTCTAACCAACTGAGCTACGTAGCCGGAGGGCCAAAGATACAATCTGCAACCCTGCGTTGCAAGCGCCAGGGTCACACGTTGAAACGAAAATGAACGATATCACCATCCTGCACGATATATTCCTTGCCTTCCAACCGCAGCTTGCCCGCTTCCTTGGCCCCCTGTTCTCCCTTGCACGCAATGAAGTCGTCATACGAAATTACTTCCGCCCGAATAAAGCCTCGCTCAAAATCCGTATGAATAACCCCCGCGGCCTGGGGCGCCGTTGCACCGACGGGAATGGTCCATGCCCGCACCTCTTTCTCCCCCGCTGTAAAATAGGTCTGCAGCCCCAATAGCGCATATCCGGCCCTTACCACCCGATCCAGGCCCGGCTCCTCGAGGCCCAGATCTGCCAGAAAGTCCGACTTGTCCTCCTCTTCCAAGGTGGCGATCTCCGCCTCTATCGCCGCACAGACAGGAACAACCTCTGCACCTTCCGACTCGGCAAACGTAATCACTGCATCCAGATAGGCATTGTTCTCAAAGCCCGCCTCATCCACATTCGCAACGTACATCGTAGGCTTGGCCGTAAGGAGAAACAGATCATACAATTCAGCCTGCTCGTCTTCATCGAGCCCCATTGCCCGTACCGGCCGCCCTGCATCCAGTTCATCCCGAACGCGTTCCAAAAGGCTTTTTCGCAGAAGTGCTTTCTTGTCTCCAGTCCGGGTCTGCCGAATCGTTTTTTCCAGCGCCTTTTCGACACTGTCGAGATCCGCGAGCGCCAACTCCGTATTGATCACTTCTATATCAGCCAGAGGATCGATCTTGCCTGACACATGGACCACATCCTCATCTGCAAAGCATCGGACCACATGTGCAATCGCATCCGTTTCACGAATATTCGCCAGAAATTTATTACCCAGTCCTTCTCCCTTGGAAGCTCCGGCCACCAATCCTGCAATGTCCACGAACTGCATCGTGGTGGGCAAAATACGCTGGGGCCTTACGATATCCGCTATCGCGTTGAGACGCGGATCCGGCAGGGGCACCATGCCGACATTGGGATCAATCGTACAAAAAGGATAGTTTTCTGCAGCGATTGTCGCTTGGGTGAGGGCGTTGAACAGTGTCGATTTGCCAACATTCGGCAGGCCGACGATTCCGCATTTGAATCCCATAACAAGTTTCGTTCCGGAAAAAGGCGGGAAGGATAGGGGAAAAATGCGACTTTTTCCACCCCATGTGGTGACCCACCGCGCCTTTGCGTTGGCGGCCTATCCATAGAAACATTGCGACAATCACCCAGCCCGGATTATTCATGACAATTCTCTGTGCAATCATCGCGGCGATTCATGAATAATCCGCGCTAAACGATTGTAAACAGCCTGTGAAAATTGGCAATGCGTAAAACATCCTTGATCGCCTCGCTACTGTTTCTAATGGTGACCCCACCCGCCGCCTTGTCACTGTGCTCCCGCAACTGAAGCAACATACCCATTGCCGAGCTGTCCATATACTCCGCATCTTTCAAATCAACAATGAAACACTCCTCCCCTTTCGGGAATGACTCGTATGCGCTCAGAAATTGACTGTGGATGCTGTAATCAAAACGGCCTGAAACATGGATGACGACACTGTCATTGTCGGTTTCTTCTACACTGACTGGCATCTTCGGACTACTCGTTTGCACTCATGATGTTATTAACCCGGCAACAATATATATCGCATTCAGGGCTTCAGGCCGGCGCCGGACCTGCGTACAGTATGATTTCGAGTCCATTCATAGATGGCCTTGACCCGGTTCCCCGGAGGAGAATGCTGCACATCCGCGCAAAGATTGCGTACCACCATCAGACCTCGCGATACCTGACCACGCTCCAGAGAACGGCCTGCAGCAACAGCGGTATAGTCAAAGCCATTTCCGGAGTCGATCACCTCAATCTGCAAAAAACCACCCTCTGAGGTCGGCTGATGAACGAACTCCATCTTTACCCAACCATCATCAAGAGCATCGATGCCCCAATCTCGCCGCCGATAGTATTCCTGAAAGCCCTCCGTTGTATACTTCATACTGGAATCCAGAGTCAAAAGGCCATGCTCTATAGCATTGTTGAATAACTCCGCGACGATAGTACAGAGCCACTCACGATGGGCCTCGAGGCCCTCGATACATGAGACCAATTCTGACACCACCCGCCTCGGATCGAAGCCGCGGATCGCGGCAGGATCGAAATAGAGGCTCAACCGCCATTCTGCATCCCCCATACTCCTTTCCCCCTTTCTCCTTTTATCAGGGTGCCGCGCCAAGCCTGCCACCCCTCTGACTTACAGTGGTTTTATTATTACCCCGCGCCCCCCCGGAATGGACGGCGGCCTTGAAACATGTCGAAGTATAACGATAACAGTGCTTCGATGCCTTTGCCATCTACCGGAGTCATGGCGAAATCCTCGCTCCAACAGGCTGCTGAAAAACGCCGTTTTTCAGCGGCCTGTACGCGGTACAAGGATGTACTGCCATTTTCGATGAGCGCAAGTCATTGAAAAACGAAGGAACCGGGAAATCGTATTTTCCGGTTCCGGGGTCGAGAAAGACCATGGAAGGGCTTTTCCAACATCCTGCTAAGGATACGGCGTCATACCCAGGCAAGAGAAGAGCCCTATAGGTGGCTCAGTGAAGTAACGTGAACCGTCGCCATGAGGAAGTGACGGGAAATTGGAGGTGGCTATTGCCGCTTGGAGCCGAAACGCCAGGCAGGTTACTGAATGGAAAATAACTCATCGAAATGCGATACTTCGAGTATCTGGCGAATTTGAGAGTTACAGTTTGTCAGCTTTATCCTTGCCTTGTCGCCCCCAGCCCTTTCTCTCAGCAAGAGCAGCATGCCCAACGCCGAACTGTCCATGTATTCAGTATCTTGGAGATTGATAACAAACTCAACCGACTTTGCATCCACGGATTCAAATGCACCACGAAAGTCCTTGTGCGTAGAAAAATCGAAACGTCCGTTTATCCTGATCTCAACCTCGTTATTATCCCGGCTCTCCTGACTGACAATGGTCATAATGCTACACCTTTTTCGACTACTTACCGCAAAAGTCATCGAACCGCCATATGGCAAGCCGACAACTGGATTCAACAGACGCTAACTGCACACAAACGAACTGACGTTGCTGATGAACCCGATGAATTTCAGAACAGCTCCACCTCACCCTCGTTCATGTCCTGATGTGCAACCGGTTTTGTATATTGGTCATTTTCGAAATAGATGGCGAGTTCTTTTCGCGTCTGTTCCAATCGTGTTGAAATCGCCTGCATGCCTCCTTCCGAAGAATAGATATCATCCAAACCCGATTTAAACAGATCGAACGCCACATCCAGTTTGTTCAGCTGCTTGTCACTATACTCAAGCACCTGACGAACCAAATCTTCGAATTGCAAGGTCCTCACCGCATCGACAACCTTTACATTGACATCTTCGGTGAGTGTGCTTATTTCCTTGATGTTTGCGCTATTCATCGTATTGATATCCGAAAGCTGAAGCAGCATTTTATCCACTCGGGACTTCGATTGAATCGCAAAATTCATGTCCTTCGAGGCAAGCGAAGCGACGATCTCCCGTGCCGACTGGATATTGCCCAGCGCCTTTTCCACTACATCACGGATTTCGTCGCTAAACCGATTAGAATGAACAGAAAGCTTGCGCACTTCATCGGCCACCACTGCAAAACCACGTCCGGCGTCACCCGCACGCGCCGCCTCTATCGCCGCATTCAGCGCCAAAAGATTGGTTTGATCCGCGATCGTCTTTACATCATCCAACAGCGTGTTCGCCTTCAGCATCTGATCGACCATATCATCGATTCTGTCGACGATTTCCATGCTATTCTTGCTCGTCTCGATCACATGTTGAATAAAATACTTCAACACATCGTCCGTTTCCGCGGCGAAAGCCTGAAACGATATGTGTGTATCGTCCTGACTGGACCCCGCCATTGATGATACCAACTCATGAATGATACCGGTCTGGCTTTGGGTGTGCGCATTGATACTACTAAAACTATCTTGCAGGGTGTTTACCGCATCAGCCACGAGCCTCGCTACCTGCTCATGTTCTTCCCCTATCTCGTTTAGTTTTGCCTTTATCCCGGATTCCATTTCCGATACCAATGCAACCAACTCGTTCGGTATGGCGTTGCCTGTCTGAGGCATATGCGTCTCCACACCGACTTCATTCAATATTTTGCTTCGGTAGATCACTCCAAACGAAATCATCCCGACCGTGATGATCATGATTACCTCTGGCCAACCTACACCTACGGCCAACGCCGCTATCCCTGCGCCAATATTGGTAACAAATGCCAAAAGGATGGGGTTTCTAATACGCTTGTCCACACGTCTGCCTCTTGCGCAGAATCCTAGCCACAATCATTTATCGGCGTTGCATAGAGCAACTTTACTGACGCACAACATGGGCGTTGAGCCCGTCCTTGCCTGGCCTCCCGAACTTCACGATATTCACTGACAGGCCCTTACCTGGACCACGCTACACTCTTCAAGGCCTCGGCTATGCTGTTGAGTGGCAGGACTTGTTGTGCGTACCCTCGCTTCACGACTTCACCGGGCATACCCCATACCACGCTTGTTTTTTCATCCTGTGCCATAGTCGACGCGCCCGCAGCCAGCATCTCTCCCATGCCCTCGGCTCCGTCATCGCCCATCCCCGTCAACATCACCGATATCGCGTTTGGGCCGGCATTCCGGGCCAGCGACCGAAACATCACGTCTACGGAAGGCTTGTGCCGGTTTACTGGTGGGCCCGAATTCAGTCGGCAGATATACCGGGCCCCACTGCGCTCGACGATGAGATGTCGATTTCCTGGCGCTACATAGGCATGGCCAGGTAATATCTGCTGTCCGTCATGCGCCTCTGCCACCGAGAGCGCACTGTTGCTGTCCAGGCGGGCTGCAAACGGCGCACTGAAGGCTTCAGGAATATGCTGCGTGATCACAATGCCCGGCATCTCCGGGGGTAATGCCATCAGTACTTCCTTGATCGCCTCCGTTCCCCCCGTAGAGGCGCCAATCCCGATGATGCGATCCGTTGTCCGGAAATGTCTTGGCGCATGCCCCTTGCCCAAGACCACATCTGCCGAATATTTTTTCCGGACGTCTTCAGATTTCACATCGCCTTTATAGGGACGAACCTTTGCGACCGCGGCGTTTTTTACCTTCCTTATGATCTCTTCTGCATATTCCTGTATGCCATGCTCCAGATCCACTTTCGGCTTACCGATAAAATCCACCGCCCCCACATCCAATGCCTGTAGCGTTATATCCGCACCGTCCTGCGTCAGTGACGAAATCATCACCACCGGCATCGGCCGCAATCGCATCAGGTTCTTAAGGAAGGTGATGCCATCCATCTTCGGCATCTCCACATCCAAAGTCACCACATCCGGGTTGTGCGCCTTTATTTTCTCTCTCGCCGCATAGGGATCAACCGCAACATCCACAACCTGAATATCGGGATCACTATTGAGGATCTCCGTCAACAGTTTCCTGATCAATGCAGAATCATCAACGACTATAACTTTGATCAACTTCGCCCCCTGGTGCTCAGTCCTACACTCCAACCGCAGCCGGACTAGAACAGTTCTATATCACCCTGCACAGGCTCCTGTTCAAGGTCCTTCTGATACGCCTGCTCCCTCGTTACGACGACATCATTATGCAAATGCTTGAGTTTTTTCACCCGGGCCCGGCCGTTTTTTGGAAAAAAAACGACTTTGCGTGGATATATACTCCCAACATCCTCGGCAACTAACGGAATCCCCTCTTTCTCGATGTAGCAACGAACGAAGTCAACATTCCTTTCCCCAATACTGGTTGCCGAGTTTATTATCTGTGCCCCGCCAAATATCTTGACCCGAAGATTTTTCCTATGTCCACCATGGGAGAGGATACTGTTAATAAGATTTTCCATGGCGTAGTTACCGTAACGGTTGGCCGTACTTGCTATGTCCTCGGCGCCAGCCCATCCTTCGCCACTCGACAACGGCAACATGAAATGATTCATTCCGCCGATACCAAACACCTTGTCCCAGATACATGCAGATACACAAGAACCCAGTACCGTTGTTATCATCTCGTCATGAGGGGTCACGTAGTATTCCCCCGGAAGAATCTTCGCACTGTTGGTTTCGTGTTGACGATCCCAGTACCGATTAATCGACTCAAACCCTGGCAAGGCGTTTTGGAGTTTTGGCAGTTTGTTCATTGGATATCAGGATTCCTTCTGGTAAATAGTATTGCCAATCAATCGGAATCTTGTCGTTGCCTGGTAGAGTGATTCGGAATGCCCAATGAACAAGTACCCCTTTTGCCTGAGATTGTCCGCATAGCGATCCACCAACCGCGCCTTCGTCTCCTTGTCGAAATAGATGATGACGTTTCTGCAAAAAATGATGTCCAACTGCTCATCCATCGACCAGTTTTCCATGAGATTCAGCTGCCCGAAGGACACCCTTGACCTGATTTCCGGCTTCAGTCGCACAAATCCCGCGTTCTTTCCCTTCCCCTTCATAAAATGCCGTTTTAGTGTCGCTTTTGGAATGCCTGAAATGCGCTCCATGGGATACACCCCCTGGGATGCTTTTTCCAGGACATTGGAGTCGATATCGGTCGCAAGAATGCGAACATCCCATCCTCTTTCACCTGCCATGGCCTCATTGACAGTCATGGCGATTGAATACGGCTCTTCCCCGGTGGAACAACCCGCTGACCATATTCGGATCTTCTTTTCCGCCTTGTTCTTTGTGAGAAGCTCAGGGATAACGACATCCTTCAAGTAACTGAAATGATGCATCTCCCGGAAGAACGAGGTGAGGTTGGTCGTTATGGCATTGACGAATTCCGTTGTTTCCTTATGCGTGGGGTCCTTCTTCAAGAGATCACAATACTCACGGAAGCTCCTCATGCCCAATAACCGGACTCGCCTCGACAAGCGCGAATAGAACATATCGAATTTGTCGTCCGAGATAACAATCCCTGTCTTTTGGTTCGCCAGGCTTCTCAACATATTGAATTCCTGCCTGGTGAAAGGAAATTCTCTTTGCTTACCATCCATACTTCGCATACTCTCTATATGCTGTTTTCATCCGCTTTCATCGCAACACCGTTTCGGGTATCCCATATGTAAGGCATGTGGCACCGCCATGTACACTGGATGCGATTCTCTCTAAGTCCAATGAACATCACGACGAGACGCAATGCCCTCCATACAATCACCCACTGACGGGAAGCTACTATAAACCCGGCGACGACATATATGAGGCATTCAAACGTGACGCCCGGCCCTGATCCTCTTGATAAGTCAAGTCGGGCGCACACGGTCAAGAGAATCGCCACAGCACACATGCTGTAACCCCAAAAGCGCCATACCTTCCCGAAGCAGCACAGTATCCCCTGTCCAACGAACGGCCACGCCCCTGTTTTTTGCCTCCAACACGAACGCAGCAACAAGTTGTACCCCTGCACCATCTACTTGGTCCAGCTTGGAGCAGTCGAGACGCATTTCATCATCTTTGCCTTCGATACGCCCTTTCATCTCCTCGTAAAGTCTCCCAACATGCTCAATTGTCAGTGCTTCCCCTAGAGATATTTCCATTTGGGAAGAATCGTTACCGATCGGCTCTTCCCTTTCGTCTGTATTTGAATGGTCGCCTTGTCTCATTATCGATACCTATATAATTGATGGTTTCATGCAACCGCGAATACCGCGTATCAATCACACCGAAGGACAACGCAGGGTCATAGTCTATTTGACATATCCTTGAATAACAGGTCGCTATCGATGAGCATAATGATCTTTCCGTTTTTGTTCGTCACACCTTCTATATAACAATCACGTATCTCGCCGCTCACCATATTGGGTGCCTTGATGTCATCGGCCGCCAAGTCGAGCACGTCCGAGACGCCGTCCACGACGACCCCGAGAGTCGTAGATGCCGTCTCTCCTTGTATTGTTATTACCACAACAACCGTTTCCTTCGAATACTCGACATGCTGGAGGGAAAACCGCTCCCTCAAATCGATCACCGGGACGATCACACCACGCAGATCCAATACCCCCTTCATATAGGGCGGACTGTCGGGAACGACCCTCACGGGCGTCCAGCCACGTATCTCCTGCACTCTCAATATGTTGAAAGCGTACACCTCTTCCCCAAGCGTAAAACACAGATATTGTCCTTCCTCGGCGACAACCTGCCCATCGCCCACGCTCTTCATCTGACTATTCTCCGCATTCATAAAGGCATCTCTATATTCGTTTCAATCATTGGGTATCTGGGAAAGCGTTGCACGAACACCCGCTTCCAAAACCGCCTATACCGATGGCCCTGTGGGGCGGATGGCCGCGCCCACCCAGTCTAATCGACCTGCGCCTCGACTTTCTTCAACAGGGATATAATCTTGTGCGAAAGATTGTGCAGGTCGTGGAAACGCGCCTCTGCCTCTGCATCCTTGCCTGCGCCTTTCATCGAAATTATTTCCTTGATCATGTCATGCAAATCCTTGTGTCGCTTCTCCATTTCCTGCATCTCTGCTATATCTTCGTATCTGTCGAATGCACCCGAATAGATCCATTGCCCCAATTTGCAATCGCGATGCGACACCGCCTCCTTCTCACTCAGCGCCCCTTCGCCGTCAAGATAAGAACGTATCCGTTGCCTCCATGCCAGATGTGCCGTACGTGCGTCTGCAAAACTGAAATTGTCCAATGCCTCGGATTCTTCATGCACTTCTTCCAATGCACCTTCCCTAACATGAAAGAAGGTCATCAACTTCGACATTTCATGGGCCTTCTCCGTGAGTGATGCAGCGGCCGCGGAGGTTTCCTCCGCCAAGGCGGCATTCTGT
>JALSTP010000129.1 GCA_026983675.1 Sedimenticola sp. | reverse complement strand
CGTGGGGCGGCCTCGTTCCTGACGCGGGCCACCGCGCTTTTGGCTACACTATTTTTTCTCACCAGTATGACCCTTGCGTATTTCGCCAGCAAAAGCGTCGAGGCGCCCGGGTTGATGGATTCGGTGGTGCCCGCCGAACAGCAGAAAAAGGCGGTGCCACCGCCGGTGGCGCCCAGCGCCGTTCCGGCGGTTCCCAAAGAGGGGCAGCAGGCCGGTGAGGCAGCAGGTGGCGCCGTTCCGCAAGTGCCTGCCGCCAATGGAGCAGCCGAGGGGTCTGCTCCCGCCGTGGCGGCTCCGGCCAAAAAGGCAGGCGAGGTGGAGAAGAAGTCGAACTGATCCTGGGTGAAAACACCTGAATTTGCCGATGTGGTGGAATTGGTAGACACGCTGTCTTGAGGGGGCAGTGGCGCAAGCCGTGCCGGTTCAAATCCGGCCATCGGCACCATTTCGAGACGGAATTGCGGTTTCTCGCAATTCCGCTTTTTTATGTCCTAAAAATAAACATAACCCATTGAATAGAAAGGAATAGTAATTTAAATGGCTGCTTGACACGGCAACCGTAACTGCTCTAGACTTGGGCCATCCTTCTAGTGTTGATGGGTATCGGCTGTACAACTAACTATCACCAAGCCGATGGGGGGCGCAAGCCATGCTTGAAAATTATTTGCCCGTGCTCATATTTATGGCGGTCGGCATTGTCGTCGGTCTTGCCATGATCGTGCTGGGCTTTGTGCTCTCCCCGCATCGCCCGGATAACGAAAAGCTTTCCCCTTATGAATGCGGTTTCGAGGCCTTCGAAGATGCGCGCATGAAATTCGATGTCCGCTACTATCTCGTGGCCATCCTGTTCATTATCTTCGATCTCGAGATCGCCTTCCTATTTCCCTGGGCCGTGGTGCTCGACAAGCTGGGCGTCGTTGGTCTGGTAGCCATGACCTTGTTTCTTGGCATTCTCGTCATTGGTTTTATATACGAATGGAAGAAGGGGGCCCTGGAGTGGGAGTAGAGGGCATTCTCGAAAAAGGCGTGGTTACCACCACGGCGGACAAACTCATCAATTGGGCGCGGACCGGTTCGATGTGGCCCATGACCTTCGGGCTTGCCTGTTGCGCGGTAGAGATGATGCATGCCGCAGCGGCCCGGTATGACATGGACCGCTTCGGCATTGTGTTTCGTCCCAGTCCCCGCCAGTCCGACGTGATGATCGTGGCAGGCACCCTTGTCAACAAGATGGCCCCGGCGTTGCGCAAGGTCTATGACCAGATGGCCGAGCCGCGCTGGGTGATCTCCATGGGGTCTTGCGCCAATGGGGGCGGTTACTACCATTACTCCTATTCGGTGGTGCGTGGTTGTGACCGCGTGGTGCCGGTGGACATTTATGTGCCCGGTTGCCCACCGACTGCGGAGGCGCTGCTCTATGGGGTCCTGCAGTTGCAGGAGAAAATCCGGCGCACCAACACCATCGCGCGCTAAGGGAAAGGCATGAGCGAGAACGAGCAGACCACCCCCGAGCAGCGCCTGGATGCCCTGACGCATGCCGTTCAGGAGCGCTTTGCCGACAAAGGCGGTGAACTCCATCAGGATCGGGGCGAAGTGACGCTGGAACTGCCGCGCGAGGTCTGGCGCGAGGCGGCCTTTATCCTTCGGGACGATGAGGCGTTCGGTTTCGAAGAGCTCACTGACCTTTGCGGTGTGGACTATGCCGGCTATGGCCAGGCCGAGTGGGCCACGGAGGCGGCCTCCAGCGGCGGGTTCAGCCGGGGCGCAGAACGTGGTCTGGAAATCGACCCCCATCAGCCCCGGCGTTTCGCGGTGGTCGTCCATCTACTTTCGTTCAGCAAGAACGTTCGCTTGCGTCTGCGCACCTTTCTTGACACCGGATTCCCAGTGGTGGATTCCCTGGTGGAGGTGTGGAACGCGGCCAACTGGTTCGAACGCGAGGCGTTCGATCTCTTTGGCATCATGTTCGATGGTCATCCGGATCTGCGGCGCATCCTCACCGACTATGGTTTTATCGGTCATCCCTTCCGCAAGGATTTCCCGCTCGTGGGCGAGGTGGAAATGCGTTACGACCCGGAGAAAGGGCGGGTAGTCTACGAACCCGTGGCGACACAACCGCGCACCCTGGTGCCCCGAGTGATCCGCAGCGGCAAGTCCTACACGCCGGAAACGATCGAAAAGACGGAAGCGCCCGATGCCTGAGATCCGCAACTATACCCTCAACTTCGGTCCGCAGCATCCCGCTGCACATGGCGTGCTGCGGTTAGTGCTGGAAATGGACGGCGAGGTGATCCAGCGGGCGGACCCGCACATTGGCCTGCTGCACCGCGCCACGGAGAAACTCGCCGAATCCAAGCCCTATAACCAGAGCATCGGCTACATGGACCGGCTCGATTATGTCTCTATGATGTGCAACGAGCACGCCTATGTGATGGCCATCGAGAAGCTGCTGGGTATCGAGCCGCCAATTCGTGCGCGCTACATCCGCACGATGTTCGATGAGATCACCCGCATCCTCAACCACATGATGTGGCTGGGCACCCATGCCCTCGACGTGGGTGCGATGACGGTCTTTCTCTATTGCTTCCGCGAGCGCGAGGATCTGATGGACTGTTACGAGGCAGTCTCCGGTGCGCGGATGCACGCCACCTACTACCGGCCGGGGGGCGTCTACCGTGACCTGCCGGACAAGATGCCCGAATACGAGGTGAAGGACTCGAAGTGGCACAGCGCCGACGAGATCGCCCGGCGCAACGAGAACCGCAAAGGCTCGCTGCTCGATTTCATCGAGGACTTCACCCGCCGTTTTCCCGGCTACATCGACGAATACGAGACCCTGCTCACCGATAACCGTATCTGGAAACAGCGCACTGTAGGGATCGGCGCAGTGTCGCCGGAGCGGGCCATGCAGCTTGGCTTCACGGGCCCCATGCTGCGTGGTTCCGGGGTTGCGTGGGACCTGCGCAAGAAGCAGCCTTATGCCGCTTACGACGAGGTGGATTTCGACATTCCCGTAGGCGTCAATGGCGATAGCTACGACCGCTACCTGGTGCGCGTCGAGGAATTGCGTCAGTCCAACCGTATCATCAAGCAGTGTGTGGACTGGTTGCGGGCCAACCCCGGTCCGGTGATGATCGACGACCACAAAATCGCGCCCCCGCGCCGCGCAACGATGAAGAATGACATGGAGGCGCTGATCCACCATTTCAAACTCTTCACCGAGGGCTACTGCCCGCCGCCCGGAGAGGTCTATGCCGCAGTGGAGGCGCCAAAGGGTGAATTCGGCTGCTACCTCATCTCGGACGGCGCCAACAAGCCCTTCCGGCTGAAACTCAGGGCGCCGGGTTTTCCCCATCTGGCGGCGATGGACGAGATGGTCAAGGGCCACATGCTGGCCGACGTGGTGGCGGTGATCGGCACCATGGATATCGTCTTCGGAGAGATCGACCGATGAGCAGTGCACTTCAAGAAAGGGACAAAGACGGCCTCTTCTCGCCCGAAGTGCGCGAGGAGATCGATGCCTGGATCGCCAAGTATCCGCCGGAATGGAAACAATCGGCAGTGATGGCGGCCCTGCGCATCGTACAGGACGCAAATGGCGGCTGGCTGACCACGGAGCTGATGAACGATGTGGCCGCCTATCTCGACATGCCGCCCATTGCCGTCTACGAGGTGGCGACCTTTTACTCCATGTATGAACTCAAGCCGGTGGGCAGGCACAAGATCTGCGTCTGCACCAATGTTTCATGCATGATCAACGGTTCGGACAAGATCGTCGAGCACTTGGAGAAGCGTCTGGGCATCCGCCTTGGAGAGACCACCGAAGACGGCAAATTCACCCTGAAAGAGGTGGAGTGTCTGGGGGCTTGCGGGGGCGCGCCCATGTTCCAGATCGGCAAACAATACTACGAAAATCTCACCCCCGAGATCGTCGATTCCATTCTGGACGGGCTGGAGTGACACGCAATGGCGAATGAAGTCTGTTTCCGCACCCTCGACCTCGACCGCCCCTGGTTGCTTGAGCAGTACCAGAGCCGTGGCGGCTACGAAGTGCTGAGTCGAATACTCAAGGAGCAGACCCCGCCATCGGAGATTATCGAAGAGGTCAAAAAGTCAGGCCTTCGCGGCCGTGGCGGGGCGGGCTTTCCCACCGGCGTCAAATGGGGCTTCATTAATCGTGATGCGCCGGGCGAGAAGTACATCGTCTGCAACTCGGACGAGGGGGAGCCGGGCACTTTCAAAGACCGGGATATCCTGCGATACAACCCCCATCAGCTCATCGAAGGCATGGCCATCGCTGCCTATGTGATCGGCGCCCGCCGTGGTTATAACTACATCCGGGGCGAGTTCTGGGAACCGTACGAGCGTTTCGAGGCGGCGCTGGAGGAGGCGCGCGAGGCGGGCTTCCTCGGTGACGACATCCTGGGCTCCGGCTTCGATTTCGAACTGCACGCCCATCTCGGCGCCGGGGCTTACATCTGCGGCGAGGAAACGGCGCTGTTGGAGTCCATCGAGGGCAAGAAAGGCCAGCCACGCTTCAAGCCGCCGTTCCCGGCCCAGTTTGGACTCTATGGAAGGCCCACGATCATCAACAACACCGAGTCGCTCGCCTCCATCCCCGAAATCCTGCGCCAAGGCGGTGATTGGTTTCGTGAGCTGGGGGTGGAAAACAGCGGTGGCACCAAACTGTTTGCCGTCTCCGGTAACGTCAACAACCCAGGGGTGTTCGAAGTGCGCATGGGCATGCCCTTCGCCGAGCTGCTGGAGTTGGCCGGCGGCATGAAGGAGGGTCGCCAGCTCAAGGCGGTGATCCCCGGTGGCTCCTCCGCGCCAGTGATCCCGGGCGCGCAGATGATGGACCTGACCATGGATTACGACGCCATCCAGAAGGCGGGTTCCATGCTGGGATCGGGGGCGGTGATCGTGCTGGACGACAGCAACTGCATGGTCAAGGTGCTGGAGCGCATGTCCTACTTTTATCACGAAGAGTCTTGCGGCCAGTGTACGCCATGCCGCGAGGGCACCGGGTGGCTCTATCGCGTGGTGCATCGTATCGAGACCGGGCAGGGGCGTCCCGAGGATCTGGATCTGCTCGACGACGTGGCAACCAAGATTCCCGGTCGCACCATCTGCGCCCTGGGCGATGCGGCGGCGATGCCGGTCTCCGGCATGTTGCGGCATTTTCGTGACGAATTTGCGTATCACGTCGAGCACGGCAGATGCATGGTGGGCGGCAATGGCAATGGTAATTCAAACTGATTCGGGACGCGCAGGGTAGAGAGCAACGCCAATGTCAGAAGATCGGGCAACAGTAACCATCGAGGTGGATGGCCGGGAGATCCAGGCGAAGGCCGGTGACATGCTCATCAATGTCACGGACGCCGCCGGCATCCCCATCCCGCGCTTCTGCTACCACAAGAAGCTCTCCGTCGCCGCCAACTGCCGCATGTGCCTGGTGGAAGTGGAGAACGTGCCCAAGCCCCTGCCCGCCTGCGCCACCCCGGTAAACGATGGCATGAAGGTCTACACGCGATCGCCCAAGGCCATCGCGGCGCAGAAGGGGACCATGGAGTTCCTGCTCATCAACCACCCGCTGGATTGCCCCATCTGCGACCAGGGCGGCGAGTGCGAGTTGCAGGACGTGGCCATGGGGTATGGCGGAGATGTCTCCCGTTTCGTCGAGGCCAAGCGGGTGGTGCCCAATCCCGACCTCGGGCCGCTGGTGTCCACGGACATGACCCGCTGCATTCACTGTACCCGCTGCGTGCGCTTTGGTGCCGAGATCGCCGGCATTCGGGAACTGGGCGCGACCGGCCGCGGCGAACACATGCGCATCGGCACCTACGTTGAACACGCTCTCAACTCCGAACTCTCCGGCAACATCATCGATGTCTGTCCGGTGGGCGCGCTCACCTCCAAGCCCTTCCGTTTCCGCGCCCGCGCCTGGGAGTTGACCCAGTTCGACGGTATCGCCCCTCACGATGCGGTGGGCGCCAACATCCACCTTCACGTGCAGAACGGAAAGGTCATGCGCGTCGTCCCCAAGGAGAATGAGGCGATCAACGAAACCTGGATCTCCGACCGCGACCGTTTCAGCTATGAGGGGCTCTACAGCAGCGACCGCCTGATGCAGCCCATGCTCAAGGACAACGGCGCGTGGCGCGAGGTGGAGTGGGAAGAGGCCCTGGAGGCGGCAGTGAACGGCCTCAGGGCGGCCATGGGGTCTGACTCCGCCCAGTTCGGCACCCTGATCGCACCCACCAGTACGGTGGAGGAGCTCTATCTGGCGCAGAAACTCACCCGTGGCCTCGGCAGCGGCAACATCGATCACCGCCTGCGTCAGACCGACTTTCGCAGCCTTGGCGACCACCCCCCGTTTCCCTGGCTGAATGGGGCCATCGCCGATCTGGAAGATGTGGATGCGGCGTTGGTGATTGGTTCCCATACCCGCAAGGAGCAGCCCCTGCTGGCGCACCGTCTGCGCAAGGCGGCGCTCAAGGGGGCCTATGTCGCCTTGCTCAATCCCTTCGAGGTCCCGCTGAGCCATGACGCGGAACAGATTGCGGTCTCCCCGGCGTCCATGGTGGCGGAGCTGGCGGCTATCGCCAAGGCGGCGGGCGTCAAGGCGACAGGGGATCTGAAAAAACGCATCGATGGCGCCAAACCCGATGATCGCCATAAAGCCATCGCCCAGAGGTTGAGGGACGCCGGGCATGGCCGCATCCTGCTCGGCAACCTGGCGGCGGCCCATCCCGACTATGTGCTGCTGCAGGCTTTGGCCTCAGAGCTGGCACAGACGGTGGGCGCCGGGTTGGGTTATCTTCCCGTCGCGGCCAACAGCGTCGGCGCGGCGATCGCCGGGGCGGAAGCGGGGCGGTTGCCGGGCTGGAAACGGACGGACGCGGCCGCCCTGGATGCTGGCGCCATGCTGGAGAAGGGGCTCAGGACCTATCTGATCGCGGGTATCGACCCGGAACTCGATTGCGCCAACCCCGCGGGTGCGGTCGCCACGTTGGCCGGGGCCGAATGCGTGGTCGCCCTCACCGCCTACCGGACCCCGACGCTGGAGCAGGTGGCCGATGTGATGCTGCCCATGGCGCTCTTCGCCGAGACGTCCGGTACCTACGTCAATGGCGAAGGGACCTGGCAGGGCGCGCGTGGAGTGGTGGCCCCCGTGGGCAAGGCGCGGCCGGCCTGGAAGATCCTTCGGGTGCTGGGCAATCTGCTCGGCCTGGAGGGTTTCGACTATGAGAGTGCGGATGCCGTTCGCAGCGAGCTGGAGGCGGAGTGCGAAGGGTTCGAACCGGCCGCCGGCGAGATCGAACTCGGCGATGCAGCTTTGATGTTGCAGAATGACGGGCTGGTGCGTGCGGGCGATGTTCCGATCTATGCGGCGGACACGCTGGTGCGGCGTGCCGGCGCATTGCAGCATACGCCGGATGCCACCACGGGTTTTGTGAGCCTCAACCCCACGGAGGCGGCGCGGGCGGGCTTGGCGGACGCGCGCGAAGTGCGGGTGACCCAGGGCGAAAATTCGGTGACTCTGCCGCTCGAAATCGACCCGGCGGTACCGGACGGGTGTGTGCGTATCCCGGCTGGCGTGCCGGGCAGCGCGGGACTGGGTGTTCCCTTCGGCGCAGTCGGACTGGAAAAGGGGTAGGGGACCATGGGTTTCTTCGTCGATCTCTGGAATGCGTTGCCACAGGATCTGCAGACGGTGATCTGGATCCTGGTGCGTATCGTCATCATCGTCGCCCCCCTGATGCTGCTGGTGGCCTACTACACCTACGCCGAGCGCAAGATTATCGGCTACATGCAGGTGCGCATCGGCCCCAACCGCGTGGGCCCACGCGGTTGGCTGCAGCCCATTGCGGATGCGGTCAAGCTGATGTTCAAGGAGATCGTTATCCCCACCGGCGCCAACAAGTTCCTGTTTCTGATGGCGCCCATGCTGAGTATTGCGCCGGCCCTGGCCGCCTGGGCAGTGTTTCCCTTCGGTCCTGAGATGGTGTTGGCCAACGTCAACGCGGGGTTGCTCTACATCCTGGCGCTGACCTCCATGGGGGTCTATGGCGTCATCATCGCCGGCTGGGCCTCCAATTCCAAATACGCCTTTCTCGGCGCCATGCGCTCGGCGGCCCAGATCGTCTCCTACGAGATCGCGATGGGCTTCGCCCTGGTCGGGGTGCTGGTGGCCGCGGGATCGCTCAACCTGGTGGAGATCGTCGAGGCGCAGGAGGGTGGTATCTTCCACTGGTTCTGGCTGCCGTTGCTGCCGCTGTTCGTGATCTATTTCATCTCCGGCGTGGCGGAGACCAACCGCGCCCCCTTCGACGTGGCGGAAGGCGAGTCCGAGATCGTGGCCGGCTTCCATGTGGACTACTCTGGCATGACGTTTGCCGTATTCTTCCTCGCCGAATACGCCAACATGATCCTGATCTCGGCGCTCACCGCGCTGATGTTCATGGGCGGCTGGTTGTCACCGTTCCATGGCTGGCCGCTGCTCGGGCCGTTGTTCGACTGGGTGCCCGGGTTCATCTGGCTGGTGCTGAAGACCTTCGTGTTTATGTTCCTGTTTCTCTGGTTCCGGGCGACCTTTCCCCGGTTCCGCTACGACCAGATCATGCGCCTCGGCTGGAAGGTGTTCATCCCCATCACCATCGTCTGGATTCTGGTGGTCGGGCTGGCGGTGGTCTATCGTCTTCCCTGGTGGTTCGATTGAGGCGGAGCATGTCATGAACGCATTGCGCAATTACATCAAGAGCCTTTTCCTGCTCGAACTCTTCAAGGGCATGAGCGTGACCGGGCGTTACCTGTTCCGGCGCAAGTTCACCGTCCAGTATCCCGAGGAGAAGGCGCCGGTTTCGCCGCGCTTTCGCGGCCTACATGCCCAGCGCCGTTACCCCAACGGCGAGGAGCGCTGCATCGCCTGCAAACTGTGTGAGGCTACCTGCCCGGCGCTGGCGATCACCATAGAGGCGGCGCCGCGCGAGGACGGTCAGCGGCGCACCACGCGCTACGACATCGACCTGTTCAAGTGCATCTATTGCGGCTTTTGTGAAGAGTCGTGCCCGGTGGATGCCATCGTGGAGACGCGCATCTACGAATATCATTTCGAGAACCGCGAGGACGCGGTGATGACCAAGGACAAACTGCTGGCCGTGGGTGACAAATACGAGGCGCAGATCGCTGCGGACCGTGCGGCGCAGGCGCCCTACAGATGAGGACTACAGGACTGTCGGCGCAGATTGCCGACGGGAAGAGCCGATGACATTCGAAAAGTTTCTGTTCTATGTGTTTGCCATCATCCTGGTGTTTGCCGCCGTAATGGTGGTATCACGCCGGAATGCGGTGCATTCGGCTCTGTTCCTGGTGTTGGCCTTCTTCACCAGCGCCATGATCTGGATGTTGATGGAGGCGGAGTTTCTCGCCATCACCCTGGTGCTGGTCTATGTGGGCGCGGTGATGGTGCTGTTCCTTTTCGTGGTGATGATGCTCGATATCGACACCGACGCAATGCGGGCAGGTTTTATCCGCTACCTGCCCGTGGGTCTGTTGGTGGCGGTCCTCATGGTGGCGGAGATCGCGCTGGTGGTGGGCCCCGCCCATTTTGGGTTCGATCATTGGAAACTGCCGGCGGCGCATCCGGCGGACTACAGCAACACCCGGGAACTTGGCGGTGTTCTCTATACCGTCTACATGTACCCGTTCGAGATTGCGGCGGTGATCCTGCTGGTGGCGATCATCGCCGCCATCCGCCTCACCCTGCGCAGACGGCCGGGCACCCGCTATCAGAACCCGACGCAGCAGATCGCGGTGCGCCGCAACGACCGGGTGCGCATTGTGGAAGTGCCCGGCGAAAAGAAGATGGAGATCAAATGATCGCGCTATCCGACTATCTGATCCTGGGGGCGATCCTGTTCGCCGTCAGCGTGGCGGGGATCTTCCTCAATCGCAAGAACGTCATTGTCCTGTTGATGTGTGTGGAGTTGATGCTGCTTGCGGTGAACATGAATTTCATCGCCTTCTCCCATTTTCTCAATGATACGGTGGGGCAGGTATTCGTCTTCTTCATCCTCACCGTGGCCGCGGCCGAGGCCGCCATCGGCCTGGCTATCCTGGTGGTGCTGTTCCGCGCCCGGCACAGTATCAACGTGGACGACCTCGACACCTTGAAGGGGTGAGCATGGGCATGGAAAAGATCTATCTGGCAATCGTGCTGTTCCCGCTCCTGGGGGCGATCATCGCCGGCTTCTTCGGGGGACGTATCGGCAGGGCCGGTGCGCACTGGGTGGCGAGCGCCGGGGTGGGCATCTCGGCGCTGCTCGCGTTCTATGTACTGAATGGCTTCATTCAGGGCACCGTTGGGGTGTTCAACGGCCCGGTCTACACCTGGCTGGTGAGCGATGGACTGCGCATGGAGGTGGGCTTTCTGATCGATCCGCTCACGGCCGTGATGATGTCCGTGGTCACCTTTGTCTCCTTCTGTGTGCATATCTACACCATCGGCTATATGGCCGATGACGAGCACAACTGGCCCAACGACAGCCTGATGGGGCGCAACAGCTATCAGCGCTTCTTCTCCTACATCTCGCTGTTCACCTTCTCCATGCTGATGCTGGTGATGTCCAACAACTTCATGCAGCTCTTCTTCGGCTGGGAGGCGGTGGGATTGGTCTCCTATCTGCTGATCGGCTTCTGGGCGGTACGGCCGACGGCCATCTTCGCCAACCTCAAGGCATTCCTGGTCAACCGGGTGGGCGACTTCGGTTTCATCCTCGGCATTGCTGCCGTGGCCATGTACTTCAACAGCCTGGACTATGCCGAGGTATTCAGGCAGGCTCCGCAATTTGCCGACACCCAGGTGCAGGTGTTTGGCGGCGTCTCGCTGATGAGCCTCATCGGCATCCTGCTCTTCATCGGCGCCATGGGCAAGTCGGCTCAGGTACCGCTGCACGTGTGGTTGCCCGACTCGATGGAAGGTCCGACGCCCATCTCGGCCCTGATCCACGCTGCCACCATGGTCACCGCCGGCGTCTTCATGGTGGCGCGTATGTCGCCGCTCTATGAACTCTCCGAGACGGCGCTTACGGTGATTTTGGTGATTGGCGCCACTACGGCCTTCTTCACCGGCCTGATCGGCGTTGTGCAGAACGACATCAAGCGCGTCATCGCCTATTCCACGCTCTCCCAGCTCGGTTACATGATGGTGGGGCTGGGCGCCTCGGCCTATGCCGCCGGCATCTTCCACCTGATGACCCATGCCTTCTTCAAAGCGCTGTTGTTCCTGGCTGCCGGTTCAGTGATCATCGGCATGCACCACGACCAGGATATCCGCAACATGGGCGGCCTGTGGAAGCGCATGCCCATCACCTGGATCACCGCCTTGATCGGGTCGCTGGCGTTGATCGGCTTCCCCGGTTTCTCCGGATTCTTTTCCAAGGATGCCATCATCGAGGCGGTGGCGGCCTCGGAGGTCGCCGGTTCCGGCTATGCCTATCTGCTGGTGCTGTTGGGTGTCTTTGTCACTGCGCTCTATTCTTTCCGCATGTTCTTCCTCGTCTTCCATGGCGAGGGACCGCGCGACGCGCATGCCGCTGAGCACGTCAAGGAATCCCCTTGGGTGGTGACTTTGCCCCTGGTGCTGCTTGCCATTCCCTCCATCGGGCTGGGATATCTCACCATCAAGGCAATGCTGTTCGGCGATTGGTTCGGCAATGCGCTCTTCGTGAGTCACGCCCACAATGTCCTGCACGAGATGGGTGAAGAGTTCCACGGATCCTTCAGCTTCATGCTGCACGGTCTGTTCGGCCTGCCGTTTTGGCTGGCCATGGCCGGGTTGGGCACCGCCTGGTACGTTTATCTGCGCGATCCGTCCATTGCCGACAAGGCGAAGGCCAAGGCGGAATGGCTCTATTCCCTGCTCGACCACAAGTACTGGTTCGATGAGGCCTACCAGTTCCTGTTCGGCGGTGGCAGCCGCGCCGTGGGCCAGTTGCTGTGGCGGGCCGGCGACCGATTGCTCATCGACGGGCTGATCGTCAATGGTTCGGCAAGGACAGTGGGCTGGATGGCAGGCGTCATCCGCCATATCCAGACCGGCTATCTGTATCACTATGCGTTCGCCATGATCCTGGGTCTGCTGTTGCTCCTGACCTGGTTCGTGGTGTTCTGACCAAGAAGGTAGACGTCTTCATGTACGCGGACTGGCCAATACTCACCGTCGTCACCTGGCTCCCCATCATCGGGGGGATCATGGTGCTTCTCAGTGGCGACAAGGTGCCGAACTTCACCCGCTGGACGGCGCTCGTCTTCGCCGTGCTGACGTTTCTGGTGAGCCTGCCCCTGTGGAGCGGTTTCGACACCACCACGGCACAGATGCAGTTCGTGGAGCGGACCCCCTGGATACCGCTGTTCAACATCGAGTATTACCTCGGCGTGGACGGTTTCTCCATGCCATTGATAATCCTCACCACTTTCGTCACCATCTACGTGATCATTGCGGGCTGGGAGGTGATCCAGTACCGGCCTTCACAGTACATGGCGGCCTTCCTGATCATGGAAGGGGTCATGGTCGGTGTCTTCTCCGCCCTCGACGGCATGCTCTTCTATGTCTTCTGGGAGGCGATGCTGATCCCCATGTTTCTCATCATTGGTATATGGGGCGGACCAAACCGCGTGTACGCCACCATCAAGTTCTTTCTCTATACGTTCTTCGGTTCGGTGTTGATGCTGGTCGCTTTGATCTATATGTACAACAAGGCGGGCAGTTTCGACATCCTCGCCTTCCACGATCTCAAATTGAGTCTGAGCGAGCAGATCCTCATCTTCCTCGCTTTTCTCACTGCGTTTGCGGTCAAGGTGCCCATGTGGCCGGTACATACCTGGCTGCCCGATGCCCATGTGGAGGCGCCCACCGGGGGGTCGGTGATCCTGGCGGCGATCATGCTCAAGATCGGCGGTTACGGCTTCCTGCGCTTCAGTCTGCCCATCACCCCCGACGCCAGCAGCCACCTCGACTGGCTGATCATCACGATGTCGCTGGTGGCGGTGGTCTATATCGGCTTCGTGGCCCTGGTACAGCGCGACATGAAGAAACTGATCGCCTACTCCTCCATTGCCCATATGGGCTTCGTCACCCTGGGTTTCTTCATCGTCTTCATTATCTTCGCCCGTTCCGACGTGAGCAGCGGCGCGGCGCTTGGCGTCGAGGGCGGCATGGTGCAAATGGTCTCTCACGGCTTTATCTCTGCGGCCATGTTTCTCTGCGTCGGTGTGCTCTACGACCGCATGCACAGCCGCGAGATCGCCGACTACGGCGGGGTGATCAACACCATGCCGATCTTTGGCGCCTTCATGGTCTTCTTCGCCATGGCCAATGCAGGTCTGCCGGGGACCTCCGGCTTCGTCGGCGAGTTCATGGTGATCCTGGCCAGCTTCCGCGCCGACTTCTGGTTTGCCTTCCTCGCCGCCACCACCTTGATCCTGGGCGCCGCCTATACGCTGTGGATGGTCAAGCGGGTGATCTTCGGCGCGGTGGCCAATGACAATGTGGCCAATTTGCAGGACATCAGTAAGAGGGAGTTCTTCGTCCTCGCATCGCTCGCCATTGCCGTGCTCGTCCTTGGCTTGTGGCCGGCGCCGCTGGTGGATGTGATGAGCGCCTCGGTGGACCACCTGCTCAAGCACCTCGCGGTCTCCAAGATCTGACGGGAACAGGATAAACGGTAAACTAGCATGCAATTCGACACAGCCAATCTGATCCCCGTTCTGCCGGAACTCTTCGTCCTGGGCATGGCCTGCCTCATCCTGGTGGTGGATCTGTTCCTGAACAAGGAACAGCGCGACGTCACCTACCTCATGAGCCAGGCGACCCTGGTGGCAGCCGCGGTGCTGACCCTGTGGCTGGGCGGCTCGGACAGGCAAGTGGTCTTCGACAGCAGTTTCGTGCGCGATCCGCTCAGCGACCTGCTCAAGGTCTTCCTCTACCTGACCACCTTTATCACCTTCCTCTATGCCCGCGGATACCTCCAGATGCGGGATTTGTACCACGGTGAATACTTTACCCTGGGCCTGTTCGCCCTGTTGGGGATGATGGTCATGGTGTCGGCGGGCGGCTTTCTCAGTGTCTATCTGGGTCTCGAGCTGCTGGCGCTCTCGCTCTATGCCTTGGTGGCCTTCGACCGGGATGCCCCCAAGGGCGCGGAAGCGGCCATGAAATACTTCGTGCTGGGGGCACTGGCCTCGGGCATGCTGCTCTACGGTATCTCCATGGTCTATGGCGCCACCGGCTCCATCCAGTTCAGCGCCGTCGCCCAGGCCCTGCAACAGCAGGGGATGGACAACACTGTGCTGGTCTTCGGCCTGGTGTTCGTGGTCATCGGTCTGGCCTTCAAGTTCGGCGCGGTCCCCTTCCACATGTGGGTGCCAGACGTCTATCACGGCGCGCCGACGGCGGTGACTCTCTACATTGGCAGCGTGCCCAAGATCGCCGCCTTTGCCATTGCCATGCGCATGTTGGTGGACGGGCTCGGCCAATTGCACGGTGCATGGCAGGGAATGCTCATCATTCTCTCGATCCTCTCCATGGGTCTCGGCAACCTCATCGCCATCGCGCAAAGCAATATCAAGCGCATGCTCGCCTATTCCACCATTTCGCATGTGGGGTTCATCTTGCTCGGGATTCTGGCGGGTACGGAGGAAGGTTATACAGCGGCTATGTTCTACACACTCGTCTACGCGCTCATGGCCGTGGGGGGGTTTGGCATGCTCATTCTTCTGAGCCGCCGGGGATTCGAGGCCGAGAATCTGGACGATTTCAAGGGACTGAACGAACGCAATCCCTGGTTTGCGGCCATGATGCTGTTGCTCATGTTCTCCATGGCCGGCGTGCCGCCACTGGTGGGCTTCTTCGCCAAGTTGGTGGTGCTCCAGGCCGTGGTTCATGTCGGCCTCGTCTGGCTCGCTGTCGTCGGCGTCATCTTCTCCCTCATCGGCGCCTTTTACTATCTGCGCATCGTCAAGCTCATGTATTTCGACAAGCCCACTGATGAGGCCCCCATTACCGCCGGCGTCGACACCCAATGGATGCTCAGCATCAATGGCCTCGCGATGTTGCTGTTGGGGGTGTTCCCCGCAGGCCTGCTGGCCCTCTGCGCCGCGGCAGTGAAATAGCGAAAGTGCCGGCGCCGGCAGCATTGAACAATTATTAACCCGGCAATAATATATATCGTATTCAGCCGCGGCCTGTCTTTGAATATCATAGGGTTAGGGGCTCCAGGCAGGCGCCGGACCTGCGTTCCAGTGCGCTGGACAGGATGTCCAAGTGTCGCGAGTGCATGGATGCACTGGAGTGACCTTGGCAAGGGAATGACCCTTGCCTGCGCACTGCGCCTTGTTCCGGCGCCTGCCTGAAGCCCTGAATGCGATATATTATTGTTGCCGGGTTAATAAAACGGATCGGTCGCGCGGGATTCCTGACAAAGGATGAATAGCCGGGCCGGCTATACTTGGAAGGACAACACGTTACTTCAAGTCAAAGGGGGGGCACATGTATCTTTGTCGGAGTTTTCTTTTTTTACTGTTGATGGTGTCGTTTCCGGTCGTTGCCGACTGGACTCTGGTTCCAGCGAATTCATCCCTTGGATTTGTATCTATCAAGAAAGGCAGTGTCGCAGAGATTCACCATTTCAATCATTTAAGCGGCAATATCGACTCGCAACGGCGATTTCGGCTCGACGTCGATCTCAACAGTGTCGCCACCAATATCCCTGTCCGGGACGAACGCATGCGCAAAGTGCTGTTTGAGACCGATCATTATCCGCTGGCTTCTGTTGTCGGTATCTTGCCCGATGCGAGCTATGAACATCACCAGCCCGGAAGTGCCGCCGACGCCGTGGTGAATGCCGAGCTGACTCTGCATGGCCAGAGTCAGATGATAGAGGCTCGGCTGATTGTAGTCGGTATCGGGACGGATCGAATATTGGTAGTGACGCGTGATCCGGTCATCGTGGATACTGCGGCGTTTGGGTTGGCTCAAGGCGTTGAGAGACTTCGCCAGATCGCCAAATTACCAAGTATCGCCAAAGGGGTGCCAGTGACCTTTGCTCTGGTATTCAAGCGGACCCCCTGAACTGTTGTGTCTTCCCGGGATACCGCTGTTGCCGGGTTAATAGTGGGTGGGGTCGCACTGCTTTCCGTTGAGATGAGGCTGGGAATTATCCGTTTGTATTGTTGCGAATCGGGCATGTCGTGAGACGTTGGTATGGCCGTTCTCCAAGCGCGCGAGAAGCGGGCCTTCGGGCGGCTGAATGCGGTTATATATTGTTGCCGGACTAACAAATTCATCGACGTTCTCATTCAGTTAGCCTGGATGCCTCTTCACCGGGGTCTCAGGTTCATTTCCTGGAAGACGAGTCTAAGGGTTGACAGAAATCCAAAAAGCGTTATTATTTTCCCATTCCAGATGCGGGGTGGAGCAGTCTGGCAGCTCGTCGGGCTCATAACCCGAAGGTCGTAGGTTCAAATCCTGCCCCCGCTACCAATTTATCAAGAAAGCCCAATGGGTTAGTGCCGATTGGGCTTTTTTGTGCCTGTTTCGGAACAGGGGCTGCCCCGCTGCGTTGATTGCAGGGGGCAAACCATCGTCTACCGAGAGCCGTGCTCCAGCAGGCCGGTCTTCATCAGGGGTGGCTTAGTGAGGTGCGCTCCTAGCCCGGATTATTCATGAATCGCCGCGATGATTGCGCAGAGAATTGTCCGCACAGGGGATTTTCCGACCGAGTGGAATACGGGCTGTATTGCCGAGGAAGGAAAATTCCCTGTGTGGACCAAGGATCAAGCAAGGGCGCGAGCGACTTCATGAATAATCCGGGCTAGACTGCTGGCAACGTGATGACATTCCACAGTTCGATGCCCGACAGGGCGTCTTTGACAATCGCAATCCGTTGTGGCCGGGGTGCAGTATCCTTAAAAGCCTTACGGATGGCTCGTTGGGCTTTGCGGCTGAGCAATTGGCCAACTTCTGACGTGGCAAGGAAATAGAGGAAGCATATCACTACCTCTGTTTCCTCATTTCCCGATTCGATAACGCCCTGCAATATATCTGTAACGTGTTTGGGCAATCCCGCAGCCTTGAGCGACTCTACAGTATTAACCTTGAGCTTTGGCACGAACCGTTTCTGAGGCATCGCGTTTATCTTCTCTACGAACTCGCTCGGTCCCCTTGTTGTTTGTGTGTCCTCACTGGACTTGAGGAAAACGGGAATATCCAAATATTCTAAATCATGGGGGTCGACTGCGCCCATCCCGCCCCAGCCGGCTGCCAGCATTTGTGGTACTTTGCGCAGCGTGGGCAGATCGCCTGCCTTATCGGCCTCCGCGCGCACGTCGATGACCAGATAATTCGTCCAGGGGCTCATCAACTGGTAGTCTGTTGCCAGTGTTGTGCCCTTGTCGGCATCGTCCACGGAAAGAAGTTTCGTTCCCGCCGCCATCCGGCTGAGCGTTGGTGGGACTTTTGTTGCTGTCGCGTGTTCGGCGTGGTTCAAAATGGGGCTGATTTCAGCCTGTTGGGAGACGCGTTTGCCGCCGGGCAGCACAATCTCCAGTGTCACATCGCCTTCAGGCGGTGTGTCGAACCAGGCGAAGGCGTGGAAGGTGTCCCCTTCGTATATGGGGCCGGGTGTTTCGGGAAAGCAGGCAACCGGATCGACGGGCCAATCGAGGCGGACGCTGTCGGTACAGGGTGAATACATGCGCTGGAAATGGCGGTGGATCTTGTCCGCCATATTCTCTGTTGGCGATACCAGTTCGCAAGCGCCGCCAGTTGCTTCGGCCAGCTGGCGTACAAAACCCTCCGCGACAGCCGAACCCACACCCACGGTAAATATGCGATGCCCCGACTGCTGCGCTTGTTGGAGAATGTTTTCGTAGTTCCAGACTTCACCGTCCGTGATCAGCAACAGATCACGCGGTGCATCCGATTCGCGCCCGATCTGGTAGGCTGCCTGCAGAGCACCGCCGATTTCGGTGCCCCCCATATCTGCATCCAGACCCCGAACGAACCCCCGCGCCTGATCGAGATTCCGGCCCGATGCGTCCATCTGCCGGCCGAACAGCCCCTTGTAGTGGTTGCCGAAGGCGAGGATGTCGAAACAATCCTGCGGCCGGAGCGAATCCAGAATGCGCAGCAAGGCCATGCGCGCCAGGGCAATGGAGTCGCCGCCCATGGAGCCCGAGCAGTCGATGACCAGAGTGAGGTGCCGGGGGGTGTCGCAGCGGGTTGGCCCAAACTCCGGTTTGAAGCTTGCGAGCGCGACATAGCCGTTCAGGTCACGATCAAAGGAGGCGGTCGCTTCTCCGCCCTCGAGAAGATGGAAGTTGAGCACGAAGTCCCGGTCCAATGAGGCCACGCCACGCGCAAGCTCCACGAGCGCTTCTCCATCACCCCGTTCGACCGAAATGGGATGGGAAGGAGATTCGATATGGCTATCGGCCAGGAGGCCGGAGATCCGAAGACGCAAGGCGTAGAACAGTTCCGCCACAATATCGTATTCGGGTTGTTGATGAGGCGCGAGACCGGCCGCACCGGGATCGCCATAGCGGGGTGCAATGGTCGTCGGCAGCATGAAACGGAGTTGCTCGCCGTTCCAGCGTTGAAGCACGGCGTACCTGAAACGGATCACAACCGTTTCGCCGGGCTTAAGGTTGCCTACATTCATGGTATAGAGCCCGGGTTCGACCTGCTGGAGCATGATGGCGGCATCGCCGTCGGTGATGGCCTCCTCATAGCGTTCCTCGGCCTCGGCCTTGGCCACTACATGCCCAGCAAGAGTACGTTCACCCAAGGTGACCGTCAGTTCCAGCAGGACGGCGTCAAGTGGCAGGGGGAACGTATAGACCCCCTCGATGGTGACCGGCTCCTTGTTTTTATAGGTTTGTGTGATGGCGATATCTGACATCAGGTCGTGGAGGTGGCCCTCCACGTCTACCTTCTGCAACAGAATACGGCCACCCTGGGCCGTTTCCAGTACCGCTGCCGTGTGCATGCTCATGACGATTTCTCCTTCTCAGCGATTTTCTTGACCAATGCCATTACACCCTGTGCCAATGACCGAATCTGTTCCGGTGTGAGATCTGCCTGTCTGGGTTCGATATGGAGTTCCACGCCTTCGCGTATCAACAGATGGCTCCACACTTCTACATCGCCCGGTTTCCGGGGTTTGGGTGGTGGAAGCGGTCCTTCACCCGCCGGTCCTGTGAGGAGTTCCTTGATACGCCCCAGACTGAGCCCCGCTTTCTGCCACTTCTGGATCTCGAGCAGCTGTTCAAGGTGGCGCCTGAGATAATACGATCCACGTTTGGCGCCTTCCGGACGATCCATCAGACCTTGCTGGATGTAGAAACGGATGGTGCGCTTGGACAAACCCACCAGTTCGCACAGCTCGTCCAGCGTGAATTTTTCTGATGGCTTTTTCATGCGGATATAAATATCACAATAGGTGTTACAAATAAAGTGTCATAAAATGTCGGGTGTGATTGTTGCCGGGTTAATAACACCAGGCGCCGATACGCCGTTGCCGATGGCGGTAAAGGCCGAATACGGCGCGGGCAGAGGTTGCCCAGTTCGCCAGTTGGTTACAGAATGGAGAAGTGACACGGACTGCCGCGGCGCCTCATTCGTATTTCGACATCGGCATGGCCGATACGCTGTGTGGATTGCCCGTTCACCGCATCGGTCTGTAAAGGGACCGGGTGGCCCGTTCTTTTGCCACCCCGGCTGGCGGTGCGGGGAAGTCGGAAAGGCGGGCGCAATTGGTGGTGCGTGCATTCGATCCCCGTGCGGGCTAGAAGAGGGGGAGCAGCGCGTGCATGAGATATCGATCTGCGAAGGCGTGTTGCAGATTCTCGAGGAAAAGGCGGTCAGCCACGGCTTCCGGAAGGTAAAGACCGTTTGGCTGGAGATCGGTCGGCTGTCTGGGGTGGAGCCCGATGCCATGCGTTTCAGTTTCGAGGTGGTGTGCCGCGGTACCCTGGCGGACCGGGCGCGGCTCGAGATCATCGAAGTGACCGGCGAGGCTTGGTGCATGACGTGCGAAAAGACGGTGAACATCGATGAGCGCTACGATGCCTGTCCCGAGTGCGGCGGCTACCCGCTTCGGGTGACCGGCGGCGCTGAAATGAGAGTCAAAGAATTGGAGGTGGAGTGATGTGTACCGTGTGCGGTTGTGGCGAAGGTGAAACGACGGTCGAGGGAGATGCCCATTCGCGTGATCACGGCGCGCATCCCCACCATGAACATGATCACCGCCACGATGGGCCAGGACCGGCCCATGCCCACGCCCCCGGACTCAGCCGGTCGCGCCGGGTGCAGATCGAGGAGGACATCCTCGGTAAGAACAACGAATACGCGGCAGCCAACCGGCGCTGGTTCGGCGAGCGCGGCATCCTGGCGTTGAATCTGGTCTCCAGCCCCGGTTCGGGCAAGACAGCGCTGCTCATACGCACCCTTGGCGATCTCCAGGCGGAGATGGCGCTGGCGGTGATCGAGGGTGACCAGCAGACCAGCAATGATGCCCGGCGTATTCGCGAGACCGGTGTGCGGGCGGTGCAGATCAATACCGGCAAGGGGTGTCATCTGGACGCGCACATGGTGGGACACGCCCTGGAGACCCTGAAGCCGGAAAAGGAGAGTGTACTGTTCATCGAGAATGTGGGCAATCTGGTCTGCCCCGCCGCCTTCGATCTGGGTGAGGCGCACAAGGTGGCGGTCCTGTCTGTGACCGAGGGCGAGGACAAGCCGATCAAGTACCCCGATATGTTCCACGCCGCCGACCTGATGCTGCTGAACAAGATCGACCTGTTGCCCTATGTGGAGTTCGATGTGGCGCGCTGCATCGACTACGCCCGGCGCGTCAATCCGCGCATTCGGGTGTTGCAGATCTCCGCCACCACCGGCGAAGGGATGGACGCCTGGTACCGCTGGATCGAGGCGACGCGCCAGCTCGCCGCGTTGGGGGTCTGATCCCATGTGCCTGGCCTTGCCCGCCGAGGTCATTGCCATCGACACGGCGGTCGACATGGCCACTGTTTCGCTCGGCGGGGTGAAGAAAGAGATCTCTCTGGCGCTGGTGGAGGGGGTGGCGGTGGGCGACTACGTGCTCGTTCACGTGGGCTATGCCCTGAATCGAATCAGCGCCGAGGAGGCGGAGCGCACCCTGGCGCTCTTCGCCGAGGCGGGCCTGTCCGCATGAAATACATCGACGAATTCCGCCGCAGGGATCTGGCGCAGACGCTTGCCAAGGCCATCGTCCGCGAGGCGGCGCCAAACCGTCAGTACCATCTCATGGAATTCTGCGGTGGTCATACTCATGCCATCTTTCGCTATGGGGTCCAGGGGCTGATGCCGGAGAACGTCCGCTTCGTGCATGGTCCCGGTTGCCCGGTCTGCGTGTTGCCCATCGGCCGCATCGACAACGCCATCCGGTTGGTGGAGCGGGAGGGGGTCATCCTCTGCAGCTACGGCGACATGCTGCGGGTACCCGCCAGCGGCCGCAGGAACCTGCTCAGGGTGAAGGCCGAAGGGGGCGATGTGCGCATGGTCTACTCCAGCCAGGATGCCCTGAAAATCGCGCGCGCGAACCCCGGCCGGGAGGTGGTGTTTTTTGCCATCGGCTTCGAGACCACCACCCCGCCCACGGCCGTGGTCATCCGCCAGGCACAAGCGGAGGGACTCAGAAACTTCAGCGTCTTCTGCAACCATGTACTCACCCCCGCCGCCATGCATCGCATCCTCGATACGCGGGGGGACATCGCCATCGATGGTTTCCTCGGGCCGTCCCACGTGAGTACGGTGATCGGCAGCCGGCCCTACGAGGTGTTTGTGAAGGCATATGGCAAACCGGTGGTGATCGCCGGCTTCGAGCCGTTGGATGTGATGCAGTCGGCATTGATGCTGATCCGCCAGCTCAACGCGGGCCGCGCCGAAGTGGAGAATGAATACACCCGCGCGGTGACCCGCGACGGCAACCGTAAGGCGCAAGCATTGGTGGCGGAGGTGATGGAACTGCGCGACAGCTTCGAATGGCGTGGGCTGGGCCGGGTGCCGGCGAGCGCCTTGCGCATCCGGTCCGCCTGGGCCGACTTCGACGCGGAGCGGCGTTTCGATGTGCCCGCCATCGAAGCGCCGGACGTGAAGGGATGCGAGTGTCCGAGTATCTTGCGGGGCGTGAAGCGGCCTCCCGACTGCAAGCTCTTTGGCAGCGTGTGTACCCCCGAGCGCCCTATGGGCGCCTGCATGGTCTCGTCGGAGGGGGCCTGCGCCGCCTACTGGAGCTACGGACGTTTCCGCCAGGCGGGGGAGGCTGCATCGGCATGAGCGGCACGCCGAGACGGTTTTCCCAACGTCTGGACGTGCGGAGGGGCGCTGTGGAGATGATCCACGGCAGCGGCGGGCGCGCCATGGCGCAGCTCATCGATGCGCTGTTTGTGCGCCACTTCGACAACGACCTCTTGCGTCAGGGCAACGACCAGGCGGCCTTCGACGTGGAGGCTGGACGCATGGTGATGAGCACCGACAGCCATGTCATCTCGCCGCTCTTTTTCCCCGGCGGCGACATCGGCGCGCTGGCGGTGCATGGCACGCTCAACGACGTGGCCATGGCGGGCGCCCACCCGCTCTACCTCAGCGCCGGTTTCATCCTGGAGGAGGGGTTTCCGCTCGCCGATCTGGATCGCATCGTGGCGAGCATGGGTGAGGCCGCCCGCGAGGCTGGTGTGCCGGTGATTACCGGCGACACCAAGGTGGTGGAACGGGGCAAGGGTGACGGGGTATTCATCACCACCACCGGCATCGGCATGGTGCCCGAGGGCGTGGCCATTTCGGGAGACCGTGCGCGGCCCGGTGACGCCATTCTGCTCAGCGGCAGCATCGGCAATCATGGCGTGGCCGTCATGTCGAGCCGCGAGCACCTGGAGTTCGATACCACCATAGAATCGGATTCGGCGGCGCTGCACGGACTGGTGGCGGAGATGGTCTCGGCGGCGCCCGGTATCCACTGCCTGCGCGACCCCACCCGCGGCGGTCTTGCCACCACACTCAACGAACTGGCGCGGCAGTCCGGCGTGGGCATGCACCTGCAAGAGCGCGCCATCCCGGTGGACGAAGAGGTGTCCGGCGCCTGTGAACTGCTGGGGCTGGACCCTCTCTACGTGGCCAACGAGGGCAAATTGGTCTGTATCTGCGCAGCGGAGGATGCCCCCGCCTTGCTGAAGACGATGCAAGGCCATCCGCTGGGACGCCGGGCGGCCCACATTGGGCAGGTGGTGGCGGACGCGGACGGATTGGTGCAGATGGAGACCCGCTTCGGCGGCAACCGGGTGGTGGACTGGCTGGCGGGGGAGCCACTGCCGCGCATATGCTGAGGGGTGAGCGGATCCGGGTGCGGGGCATCGTCCAGGGCGTCGGTTTCCGCCCCACCGCCTGGCGGCTGGCGAAGGCCCAAGGGCTGACGGGGCGGGTGTGGAACGATGCCGGTGGCGTGGTCGTCGAAGTGTGGGGTGAGCCAGCGGTGTGTGATCGGTTCGTCCACGCACTCAAGCAGGACGCGCCGCCATTGGCGGTGATCGAGGCGGTGGAACGCACGCCGTTGGTGCACGGCGCCCCGCCGGATGACTTCCAGATCGTGGTCAGCCACGACGGCGAGACGCACACCGGCGTGGCGCCCGACGCCGCCACCTGTAAAGCCTGTCTGCGCGAGGTGCTCGACCCGGCGGACCGGCGTTACCGCTACCCCTTCACCAACTGCACCCACTGCGGTCCGCGCCTCTCCATCGTGCGACGCATCCCCTACGACCGCGCAAACACGTCCATGGCGGCCTTTCCCATGTGTCCGGCTTGTCGATCGGAATACGATGACCCCGCCGATCGCCGGTTCCACGCCCAGCCAAACGCCTGTTCCGCATGTGGTCCGCGGGTATGGCTGGAGGATGCGGCGGGAACGGTGGCGCCGACGGAGGACGCCATCGCCGCCGCCGCCCGCTTGCTCTGTGAGGGCCGGATCGTGGCGATCAAGGGCATTGGCGGCATTCACCTGGCGTGCGACGCTGCCGATGCGGAGGGAGTGCGGCGGTTGCGGATACGCAAGCAACGCTCTCGAAAGGCGTTTGCGCTCATGGCCCGCGATCTCCATCAGATCCAACGGCATGCCCGGCTGGACGACGGAGCGCGGGCGGTGCTGAGTTCCAGCGCCGCCCCAATCGTGATTCTGCCAAAGGCGGGAATACCGCTGGCGGAAGGGGTGGCGCCCGGCCAGGATACCCTGGGCTTCATGCTGCCATACACCCCATTGCACCATGTGCTCATGCAGCACATGCAGCGCCCCATCGTGCTCACCTCGGGTAATCTCAGCGACGCGCCGCAGTGTATCGGCAACGATGAGGCGAGAGCACGCCTGCACGGTGTCGCCGACCACTTTTTGCTGCATGACCGGGAGATCGCCACCCGCCTGGACGATTCGGTGGTGCGGATTATGGATGGCGCGCCACGCATGCTTCGGCGCGCGCGCGGTCATGCGCCGCGGCCGATCCCGTTGCCGGCGGCATTTCGGAACGCGCCGCGGATACTGGCGATGGGCGGCGAACTGAAGAGCACCTTCTGCCTCCTGCGTGACGGCCAGGCCATCCTGTCGCAGCACCTCGGCGATCTGGAGGAGGCGGCGACCCTGCGCGAGTATCGGCGCATGATCCAGCACTACCGGCGGCTGTTCGATTTCGATCCCGAACGCATCGTAGTGGACCGGCATCCCGGTTATCTCTCCACCCAGGTGGGCCGGGCGCTGGCCGACGAACTGGGGATTCCGCTCGTCGAGGCGCAACATCACCACGCCCATATCGCCGCCTGCATGGCCGAGGCCGGCATTCGCCCCGAGGATGCGCCGGTGCTCGGGGTGGCGCTGGACGGGCTGGGGTACGGCGGGGACGGGACCCTGTGGGGTGGCGAGTTTCTGCTGGCCGATTACCGGAGGTACCGGCGGTTGGCCCACTTCCAGCCGGTACCCATGCCAGGCGGCGCCAAGGCAATTCATGAGCCCTGGCGTAACACCTTCGCTCATCTCGCCACTGTGCTGGAGTGGGATACGGTGAGGGCGCGCTACGGTGGGCTGGAGCTGATCCGCTTCCTTGAAGACAGGCCATTGGACACTCTGATCCGTATGATGGAGAGAGGCGTTAACAGCCCGCTGGCCTCGTCCGCCGGCCGCCTGTTCGATGCCGTGGCGGCGGCATTGGGTGTCTGCCGCGAGCGGGCCACCTACGAAGGCGAGGCGGCCATCCAACTGGAGGCGCTGTCGGCGCCCCATGTGGACGATCCCGCGGCCGCGGGATACCCCGTGCAGTTGCGGGCTCGCCAACTCGACGTCGCGCCTCTGTGGCAGGCCCTGCTGAACGATCTGGAGCAAGGGGCAGACCCCGGCCTCATCGGTGCACGCGTTCACAACGGCGTCGCCACGGCCATCGCGGCCACCGCCGACGCGCTGTGCCGGGAACATGGCCTGGATACCGTCGCGCTGGGCGGTGGAGTGTTCCAGAACAGGCTGTTACTGGAAGGGGTCGGTGGGCGACTGCGGCAGGGGGGACGCCGTGTTCTCGCGCCGCGACAGGCGCCTGCCAACGACGGCGGACTGTCGCTGGGGCAGGTGGCGGTGGGCTGTTGCCGATATTAACCCGGCAACACTATATATCGCATTCAGGGCTGCAGGCAGGCCACGGCTGAATACGATATATAGTGTTGCCGGGTTAATAAAGTCGATCTTTACGTGCTACGCCGCTTCCCTGCAAGGCGGCGCCAGCCGCTCTCCAGGGCATGGAACAGCACCGGCACCACCAGCAGGGTGAGGAAGGTGCCGGCGATCAGGCCGCCGATGGCCACCACCGCCAAGGGCGAGAGGCGCTCGATCCCCACTGCCCACTCCCGCGCGATGGGGATCATGCCGACGATCACCGCGCCGGCGGTCATCAGGATCGGCCGGGTGCGGAGCTGGACCGCTTCTAGGATGGCGTCGCGCAACGATTTGCCCTCCGCAAGGGCCACCTGGATGAAGTCCACCAGTAAGATGCCGTTTTTGACCACGATGCCCATCAGCAGGATGAGCCCCATGAAGGAGGGCATGCAGCCATGCTTGTCGGCGATCATCATGGCCCAGGCGGCGCCGATGATGGCCAGGGGCAGGGTGCCCAGGATCGCCACGGGGTGCAGGAAGGAGCGGAAGGTCACGGCCAGCGACAAGTAGAGCAGGGCGAGGCCGAGTGCCAGCGCCTTGATCAGGCGGCCGAAGGATTCACCCATCTGTTTGATTTCGCCCTCGTGGCTGAGTGAATAACCACGTGGCAGATCCAGTCCGGCGAGGGCGGCTTCCACGTTCTCCTGCAAGTGGGTGACCGCCACGTTGCGGCGGTAGCCGATGACATCCACGGTGGGGACGAGCGACTGGTGGGTGTGCGAGGCGGGCGCATATTCCACCGAGGTCCTGGCCAGGTTGGAGAGGGGGATCAGTTTGCCCGACGGTGTGCGGATCGGCAGACCGGCGAGCATCTCGGGGTCGTTGCGCTGGTCGCCTTCGAGCCGCACCCAGACCGGGACCGGGTTTTCGCCCGCCACGCGCAGGCGACCGCCGGGGATGCCGCCAATGGCGGCCGCCACTTGCTGTGCGATGGCGTCGGCGGTGAGGCCGAAATGGTGGGCCTGGAGGGGGTCCACATCGAGCTGGATGCGGTGCGAATGGCCCTGCCAGGAGCGTTCGATGCCGGTCAGTCCGCGCACTTTTGCCAGTCGCTCCATCGCTTCGTTGGCGAGCCGGTCGAGCACTCGCCAGTCCGGGCCGCTGATCATGACATCGACGCTGCCGCGGATGGAGGAGAGCGGAGTGGCGCCGTACTCGCTGACGTTGGCGCTGATCAGACCGGGGATGGCGCGGACCCGCCTCCGCACCGCCTGCTCAATTTCGTAGATGCTCTTGTCGCGTGAGAAACGGTCGATCAGGTTGACCGTGCTCTGTCCCCGCTGGAAGGTGCGCGCCGCGCCGAAGGCCCGCACACCGGCCTCGGAACCGATCACCGTGGAACTGGAGAGCAGCCATTTCGCCGGGATGGACTCGCGCACCGCCGCGTCCACCTGGCGGGCGATGCGCTGCATCCGGGCTTCGTCGGTATCGGGTTCTGCCTCGAAATTGATCAGGAAGATGCCAGTGTCCATCAAGGGCATCAGTTCGCGTCCCACCAGTGGCATCTGTTTCGCGGAGAAGACGAACAGACCCAGGAAGACAAGCAACACCAGCGCCCGGTGGCGCAGCCCCCAGTCTACCAGGCCGGCGTAGAAGCGCTTCAGCGGCGACAGGACGAGACCATCGAAGGGCCGCAGCAGGCGTCCCAGCGGGTCGCGGGCGCCGGGTTTGAGTAGCCAGGGGGTGAGCAACGGGATGACGGTGATGGAGACCACGAAGGAGGCGAACAGGGCGATCGCCAGGCTTACCGACAGCGGCCGCAGAACCGTCTGCACGTAGCCGCCAATGAAGATGATTGGCAGCAGGACGATGGCGTTCGAGAGGGTGCCGGAGAGTACCGCCAGCATCACCTCCTGGGTGCCACGTGCGGCCACGGTCATGCCCGACTCGCCGAACTGCTCCATGCGCCGCTGGATGTTCTCGATCACGACGATGGCGTCATCCGCCAACATCCCCACGGCAATGATCACCGCGGTCAGGGTGACCATGTTCAGCTCGTAACCGGACAGCCACATGACGGCGAAGGTGAGCAGGTAGGTGAAAGGCAGCGAGAGGGCGGTGACGAAGGCCGCGCGGCTGTCCGCCAGAAACAGCAGGATCACCAGTACCGTCATGATCACTGCATCGCGCAGCGCGTCGAGCATGTTTGAGACGGTCAGGTCGATGAGCCGGCCCTGGGTATCGGCGACGGAGATCTCAAGCATGGGAAATTCGGCCTGGATGGCGGGCAGCGCCGTTTTCATGGCCTTGACTACATCGTTGGTGTTGCCTTTTTCGCCCCGCAGCAGGGCCACGGCAACGGCGGCCTTGCCGTTGCCCTGATAGAGGCTGGTGGGATCCACCCGGCCCCAGGATACCGTGCCCAGGTCGCCCACGCGCACGAATCCACCGCCCTTCACGGGCACCAGAACGCCGGCCAGATCGTCCAGGCCGTGCGCCAGGTTACGGGTGGTCAACAGCAGCCGGTAAGGGTCGCGTTCGACCAGACCGGCGGGCCGGGAGTCGTTGTCGGCGGCGAGTGCGGCGGCCACCTGCTTGATGTCGAGATCGTGCGCCACCAGCCGATCGCGGTCCAGCTCGATGGCCACCCGACGGCGGTCGCCACCGAAGATCTCGGCCTCGGAGACGCCGGGGACGTTCAGCAGCCGGTCACGCAGCGGATTTTCGGCGATGCGCCGCACCTGCCCCAGGTCGAGTGCGGTACTGGGGGCCGCCCGTACGGCCAGCACCATGGCGGCGTGGGCGGCGTCGGTAATGCGAAAGATGAGTGGCTCTCGCACCCCTTCCGGCAGTGCGCCGGTGACCCGTTTCAGTCCGGTCTCCACCCGTGCCGCCGCGAGGTCGATGTCATTGCCATACTCGAATTCCACCTGCACCAATGAGACCTGATCACGGGAGGTAGAGGTGACCCTGCGCACCCCTTCGAGTGCCGACAGACGCACCTCGACCGGATGGGTGACCTCCAGCGCAACGTCATCGGCAGTGGCGCCCGGCCACTGGGTCACCACAGAAACCATGGGTCGGTTGGTGTCCGGGAACAGGTTGATCGGCATCTTCAGGTAGCCCATGACGCCCACAAGCACCGCCACCAGGGTGAAGGCGACGATGGCATGGGGGTGGCGCAGCAGGCGTTCCACTGCGTTCATCGATCCGCCCCGGTGGAAAGGGCGTCCGCCTTATGGATCACCACGCGGTCACCCGCTCTCAGTCGTAACAGGGTGGTTTCGTGACCGGTCACGACTTGGTCTCCAGGCTGGAGGTCGCCACTCAGCGCAACCCCTTCCTTGCCGCGCAGCAGGATCTTGACCGGCACCCGCGAGAGCGTGTGGTTCTCTGGGTCGATCCTGTAGACCCCGCCTTTGCCGGTGTGCTCTCCCAGGATCAAGGCGTTGGGGGGGACGGTCAGTGCGTCGTCGAGCGCCTGGAGGACGACCCGGGCGGGGAGCAGGGCGCCGGGGACAACGCCAGCGGGGATGTGATCGAGATCCACTTCGAGCCGACCCAGCGAGCGTTCGTCCAGCGAGGGGAAAACCCGGGTCGCCTGCAGGTTCAGCGTCTCGTTACCGATGCGAACGTCCACTTCAGTGCCGGGATGCACCTGTCCGAGAACCTCGGCGGGCAGGCGCACCTCCAGCCGGCCGCTGCCGGTGGCGATCAGACGATAAAGGGGTTTGCCCGGCGCGGCGAGGTCGCCAGGGTCGGCCAGCCGCGCGGAGATGACCCCGTCGAAAGGCGCCTTGACCTCCGCATATCCGAGCCGGATGCGTTCCGCCGCCATCTGGCTGCGCAGGCTGTGGACCTTCTCGCGCGCGCTGCGCGCTGCGGAGAGGGTCTGGTCCGCCTGGGACTCGCTGATGCTGTGGTCCTTCAGTAGCTTGCGTACCCGGCGGGCATCACGCGCCTTGCGTTGTGCATCCACTTTGGCGCCCGCGAGTTGCGCCTCCAGGCTGGCGAGTTTGTCCTCGAGTTCGCGGGTGTCGATGCGGGCGATCACCGTGCCTTCCTTGATCCGTTCGCCTTCTCGCGCGCCCATTTCAAGGATGATGCCCCCAAGACGCGGCGCCACCGCCACCTCGCTGGCGCCTTTCAACAGGGCCAGCGTGGGGAATCCCCGTGTCACCCGCCCCCGCTTCACGACAGCGGTCTCCACGGCCCAGGCGGATTGTTCCACCGTGGGTGCGTCCGCCAACTGCTGTTGGCGTTTGTGGCGAAGCTTGATTCCACCTGCCACAAGTGCGGCGATGATCAGGGCAGCCAGCAGATAAAGGATGATTTTTTTCATGTCGTTTCCTGGAGGGAAGGCGGAACACGGAACAGCCGCGGACATCCATAATTCCCCGTATGACAAGGATCGAACGCCGCCCAAGGCGCCGGATCGACCCTTTCTCAAGCTCACGGATTCAAAGAGGATGGTGCTTGTTCTTGTCGAATCGATGCAGAAATTATAGGGAAAAAGCTATATACGTTCGTTGATATATATCAAGCGGCGATGGGGCGCCTTGCTGCGAACCGGCACGCCACGGCTGAATACAATATATATTGTTGCCGGGTTAATAATATGATTGCGTTGTTCACGAGCCGACTGGAAAATACATGCCGTGCACGCCGATGGCGGAGTCCCGATCCGGGGGAAGCCGGATGGTCAGGTATGACAGGATGCGCGGGTGTTGATATCGAGTTTTTCCAGCCGTCTCAGGTCATCCGTATAGGGGGGGGTGGTCTGGCAGCCCTCGTGTACGGCCTTCAGCAGATGGGTCACCCAAACCGGAAGATCGGGATGGATACGGTAATGGATCCAGAGTCCTTCCCGGCGGTCGAGGACGAGACCGGCCTCGCGCAGAATGGCAAGGTGGCGCGAGACCTTGGGCTGGACGATCTCCATGGCGCTGGTCAATTCGCAGACACAGAGTTCCTCATGACCCAACAACAGATGGAGAATACGCAGACGGGTGGTGTCCGCCAATGCGCGCATGATGATTTCCACTTGAACCATAATGTCGTTGACCCGGTAGATCGTTACAGCCCTATTCTCCAGCGGAGCGGCAGGAGATCGGAGCGCTGTTATCGCTATTCTACCGCATGCTTTGATCCCTTGCTGTGAGCGCAGGCAGTCGCGGATTTCGATATACTGGGGCGTTCGGCGCGCCGCGCCTGCCGGTTGTTTTTTTGGAGACGTGATGAGCGATACCTTTGTCGATGCCTGTATGCGACGTGACAAGAAGTTGCGGCGGCGTGTCAAGCTGTTGGGAAAACTGCTGGGAGAGGTGGTGCGTGCGCAATCCGGAGACGAGGTGCTGCGTGCCATCGAAAGGCTGCGCAAGGGGTTTATCCGGTTACGCCGGGATCCCGACGAACATCGCCTGAAACGCCTCAAGAAGATGATCCACAAGCTTTCTCCGGATGCCTTGCGGCCGGTGATTCGCGCCTTCAGCATCTATTTTCAGCTTGTGAGCATCGCGGAGGAGCAGTTTCAACACCGCCAGCGCCGGCTTCTGGCTGCCAGGGGTGGGCTTCTGTGGCGGGGTTCCTTCGATCAGTGTCTGCATGATTTGCGCGCTGTGGGTATCACCCCCGATGAGCTCCAGGACCTGCTCGATGAGGTGCGTTACATGCCGGTATTTACCGCGCATCCCACCGAGTCGAAGCGCCGCACCATCCTTATGCATCTGCGCCGCATTTTCGAAGACAGTGAGGCGCTGGATGCGCCACCGATGGTGATCGATCACAAGAAAAAGTACCGGCGGCGGCTCAAGAGCCACATTCAAATCATGTGGAAGACGAACGAGGTGCGTCCCTCCAAACCGGATGTCTATCAGGAGATCCGCATGGGGTTGCATCACTTCAATGCCAGCCTGTTCGACGCGATTCCGGTGGTCTACCAACGCCTCGAGGGCGCAATAACGCGCGCCTATTCCGGGCATCCGGACTTCGACGGTATCGAGTTGCCCACCTTGATCCGTTTCGGCTCCTGGATCGGGGGCGACCGCGACGGCAACCCGAATGTGACCTCGGAGACCACGGCCAATGCGATCCTGATCCAGCAGCAGACGATCCTGGCCGCCTATCTGGAGCGTTGTGACCGCCTGATCGGACTTTTGACCCACTCACAGGACTTCTGCAGTCCCTCGCAGGCGTTTCTGAACAGCCTGGAGGTCGACGATGCGTACCGCGCGCGCCACGATGCCGAGCGGCCAGCCAAGTTTCAGTTCGAGCCCTATCGGCGCAAGCTCTACATTATGGGATTGCGTCTGCGCAAGACCCTCGAACGGGTGAAGAAGCGTCAGCAGGCGGGCCATTGGGACGATGGCATCGAAGGCTATGTATCCGAGGAAGGGTTCATTCGGGACCTGAAGCTCATCCGTGATTCCCTCATCAGCCACGGCGATGCGGACGCGGCCAACGCGGAGCTGCTGGATCTGCTACGGCTGGCCAATACTTTCGGTTTCTATCTTGCACGCTTGGATATCCGGCAGGAATCCGCGGTTCACAGCGAGGCCGTGGCGGATATCCTGCGGCAGATGGGCCGGCACGACGACTATCTAGCGCTGGATGAAGCGGCGCGTATGCAGCTTCTTGGGGCGCTGATCGAAAATCCACCGGCAACACCGTCGCGCGCGGCATTGGCGCCTGAGACGCAGGAGGTGCTGCGGGTGCTCGACGTGGTGCGCGAGATGCAGGAACGGGTGGGGCCACTGGTCATTGGCCGCTATGTCATCTCCATGGCGCACAATGCGTCCGATGTGATGCATGTGATGTTCCTCGCCAGTCTCTGCGGGCTGGCTGGACGGAACGAAAGGGGCTATTTCTGCACCATTGGCGTGTCCCCCCTGTTCGAGACCATCGAGGATCTGGATCACATCGAGCCGGTCATAGGCCGCCTGCTCGATGATCCCGTCTATCAGGGCCTGTTGCGGGCCTACGACAGCCTGCAGGAGGTGATGCTCGGATATTCAGACTCGGCCAAGGACGGCGGCATACTGGCTTCGGCCTGGCATCTATATCGTGCTCAACAGCAGGTGATCGAACTGGGCCGCAGCCGGGGAGTGCGCATTCGTCTTTTTCATGGCCGTGGCGGTACCATCGGTCGTGGTGGCGGCCCCACCCACGAGGCGATCACCTCGCAGCCCGCCGGGACGGTGCTCGGCCAGATCAAGTTCACCGAGCAGGGCGAGGTGCTGTTCTATAAATACAGTAACAGGGAGACGGCCATCTACGAGCTGACCATGGGCCTGACGGGGGTCATCCAGGCCAGCCTGGGGCTCATCCGCGAGGTGCCCGAGGACGATCCCGACGCCCATCGCACGATGGAGCGTCTGGCGCAGTTTGGTGAGGCGCACTATCGGCAACTCACCGAACAGACGCCGGGCTTTCTCGATTACTTCTACGAGGCCACGCCAGTGCGGGAGATTGCCCTTTTGAATATCGGCTCCAGGCCGTCACATCGCGCCAGTGAGGACCGCTCCCGCGCCTCCATTCGGGCCATTGCCTGGGTATTCGGTTGGGCCCAGTCACGCCAGACGATGCCGGCCTGGTATGGCATCGGAACGGCGCTCGTGCGCTGGTGCAAGGATCGGCCGGAGAATCTGGAACAGCTTCAGCAGCTCTATGCGGAATGGCCTTTCTTTCGCGCCCTGTTGAGCAATACTCAGATGGCGCTGGCCAAATCGAGCATGCTCATTGCGCGGGAATATGCGGATCTCTGCGAAGATCCCGAGGTGGGGGAGCGCATCTACACCATGATCGAGCAGGAATACGCGCGTACATGCAAGTGGGTCTGCCGGGTGGCGGGGATAGAGGCGCTGCTGGACGAAAATCCCTTGCTGCAGAAATCGTTGATGAGGCGCGATCCCTACCTCGATCCGCTTAACCACATCCAGCTTGAACTCCTGGCGCGCTATCGCGACGAAAAGCGGCCGGAAGCGGAGCGCGAGGCCAACCTGGACCCCCTTCTCAGATCGATCAATGCGATCGCTGCGGGGATGCGCAATACCGGTTGAGCGTCTCGCCCCGGTCCGGTGGCTATGTTTTGCCCCAGTACCGTGTTTCGATCCCGTCGCCCAGGTCCGCTTCGATCAAGCGCCGTCTGACCTCCAGCAGTCGTTCGATGAGTTGCGGCTCGTGTTTTTCGTAGCCCTCGGCATCGGGCGTGCGATTGACCACCACGCCAAGCAGTTCAGTGATGGCATTGCCAATGGAATTCTGGCTGATGGTGACGATCAGCTTACCGGCGTCGTTGCGGTAGATCAGTTGTTTGAATGCCGGTTGCCAACGGATGGCATTGGCGTATTTGGCGTCGGTAATGCAACGGTCACGCACCTTTTTGGCGGTGGCCAGAAAGTCATTGTTGAACAGTAGATGTTGTTCGATATGTTCCGGGAAATAAGCATCCTTGGGCGGCGGGGCGTTGCGCGTCGAGACCTGGCTGAAAAAGGTGCGGTAGAAATCGATAAAGCCCTTCAGGATCTTGTCGTATTCCCGCCAGAAACCGATCTCCTTCAGAGTCTCCACCCCTTTCGGGATCTCCCAACTGGGCAGTCCCTGGGGATAACCCGTCAGCCCGATCCGCGCGGTATCGTCGTCAGCGGGGCGTAGCAGGTCGAACTCCAGGGATTCGAAGAATTGCCTGTAGACACGATGCATGTAGGCCTGAAACAGGCTGTGCTGGCCACCGTCGGTCAGATTCGGATTGGCGGGATCGGCGGCCTTTGCGTTACGCAACGCTTCCATGTCGAAGACGATGAAGTGATTGTGCAGCATGCGGATGCTCGGGACCCCCGGCGAGGTGAGTGGCCAGGTGGCGTCCAGGCTCGCCTCGCCCGCCAGGATAAGGTGGTCGTCCGGGTCGGGAAATGCCTCGACCATATAGTCGATGAGGATCTGGTTCATGCGGTTCCAGACATGTTTCACATTGTCGGGGACCTGGGTGCGGCGCACCGGCCGGCCGAGAGGATTCAGAATGCAGTTGGAGGTGTTGTAGATGATCGAGGTATCGAAGACATTGCTGTGTCCCAGTGCCTTGCGGTACAGCAACAGGTTTTCCGGATTGACCAGCAGGCCGTTGTTGTGCACCAGATCGTTGAGATTTTCCGTACTGTTGAAGAACTCGTTGGGTGCCATGCCCTCCGGCACCTCCAGCGGGATGGGTCTGAACGGCGTAGTGATCTCTCTTGGGCCGATATGCATACCACTGCCTCTTGGGTAACTACAGAAATGAGGAAGGGCACTATGTTGGCAGCAAACCCCGGGAGCGACAACCTGTGTACTGGACGAAGAAGGAACTTTATTCCCATTCGTGTGGGCTTTGTATTACCATCGAAACCCTCTTGATTGTCTCAGGTTGTGGCGCAAAACAGGCGCGAGGGGAACCCGTACGATGAATATGAAGGTTACAGTGATTGCGTTTTCGATGGGTATATCGGTGGGCGGTCAGGCGATTGCGGAGGAGGTGACGGATGCGACGAACATTCTCCCGGAGGCAAAACCAGGGCAGTGCTACGCCAAGGTGATCATTCCCCCCAAGTATGAGAAGCGGACGGACAAGGTGTTGGTACGGGAAGCGGCGGAAAAGATTACACCCAAACCGGCCGAATACGCGTGGACGGAGGAGAGGATACTGGTACAGGAACCAACCACGGAACTCATCCCGGTACAGGCGGAATTCAAGGATATGGTGGAGCGTGTGGAGACCCGTCCCGGCCGAACCATCTGGGTCAACAGCCTGAGCAAGCGCGGGATCCCTGTCAGTCCGGGGTTGGTGGCGGCGGCCAAGGCGGGAGGCGCGAACACCGACGAGGCGATCCCAGGCATGTGTTTCCGGGAATACTACGTTCCTGCCAAGTACGCCGAGGAGAAAAAGGATGTATTGGTTACCGAGGCATCCGAAATGCTGGAGGTCGTTCCAGCGGAATACGCATGGGAAGAGAAGAAGGTGATGGTCAAGGAGGCCACGGTGAAGATTGTCGAACAACCGGCGGTCTACGAAACGGTGACCGAGAAGGTCCTCGTGGAACCCGAGCAGACGGTGTGGAAAAAAGGTCGGGGACTGGTGGAGAAGATCGACAACCTGACGGGCGAACTCCTGTGCCTGGTCACTATTCCCGCTAAGTACAAGACCATCGAAAAACAGGTGGTCAAGACCCCCGCCAGTTTCAAAAAAGTGGAGGTTCCCGCGGAGTACAAGACGATCAAGATCCGCAAGCAGGTGACGCCGCCCCAGGAAAAGCGTACTGACGTGCCGGCAGAGTTCCAGTCCGTCACCCTGAAGAAAATGGTCAGCGACGATACCTTTGTCTGGCAGGGGGTCCACGATCCAAAGAAGCCCGTGGGCAAATGGACGGGCCAGCAGATCTGCCTGAAGGAGATCCCACCTGAATATGTTGAGCTGACCAAGCACGTCGTCAAGACGCCGGCCAGATTCGAGAAGAAACAAATCCCGGCGGTCTACGAGACGGTCAAGATCGGGAAGGTGATCACCAAGGCCGACGTGGTGCGCACCAAGATCCCGGCGGAATACAAGACCGTCGAGACCCGGGTGAAGGTGCATGGCAAGCGTCTCGAATGGCGCCAGGTGTTGTGTGAGACCAATATGACCAAGGAGATCATCGCCGCCGTTCAGGAGGCCCTGCAAAAGGCAGGTTACGATCCGGGTTCCGTGGATGGCATCCTCGGCGCGGCCACGCTGGCTGCAGTCGAGAACTTTCAGCGCGCCAACGATCTGCCGCGGGGTGGATTGACAATCCGGACGCTGGAGGCGCTGGGTGTCGAGCAGTAGACAATGGCGGCCGTTTGGAACCCACTGTTCCAGAAGGCCGCTGGCCCCGTGTATTGAGCCAAGTGGGTAAATAACGCCCCTGACGGTCCGCGCGCCTTGGGCAGACTACATTCACTTGATGGAAACCGGGATCATCGCCCCGGAGCTACGCTGGCACGTCGAGGGATAGGGTTGCTTGACACATGAGAGACAAGCCCGGCGGGGCCGGGCTTGTCGGAGTGGTAGGCGCGATTGGATTCGAACCAACGACCCCCACCATGTCAAGGTGGTGCTCTAACCAACTGAGCTACGCGCCTGGAAGAGGGTGGAATTTACAGCAATCTTCCACGCTACGCAATAGCGCTGGTGATAAACTTCCGTAACGAACTGTTTTTACGTGTAATATTTGTATCGTTATAATTCGCGCTTCCGAGGTCGGTGATTTTCCAGCATCAAAAATCGCTGCTGTACGGGATCAGGGGTAGCTTGGTATTCGCTTGGGTTGCGGTTGATGCTCAGGGAGCAGCGGTGGGGTTGCGTTCGGGTCGATGAGATGCTGGCCTGAGTCATGATCTGTTTTTATGTTTGAGTGTGGAATTGAAACAAGGAGAAGGGAGAATGAAAACACGAGTTTGGTGTGCGGTTGCATTTGTGTCAGTGGCAGTCGGTGGTTGCGGCGCCGGCGGAGGTGGGGGTGACAGTGCCTCGGCTTCCTCTGGTTATTCGGGAAAGACAACGCCTGCGGTTGTCGACAGTCAGAGCGCCAAGCCGTTGTCCGAGGGTTCGGTGGGGGCGTCGAACAGAAACCCGGCTTCGGCGGTGGGTGTCGTCAGTAGCAGCGCAGGAGGCCGCCCTTTGAATCTCATCGTGGCGGATGTCCTGACGAAGTCGGTGATGAGGGTGGATCTGTCGAAGCCGTCTTCCCTGCCTGGCGCGCAGGCCGATGAAACGCTTCAGTGTGGAGGCGGGGGTTCCTACACTATTCATATCTCCATCAATGACGTTACAGAGGCATTCGACGGTTCGCTCACCTTCGAGCAGTGTAAAGAGGAAGGATCGGTTTTCGACGGTTCGTTGGGTTTTTCGGGGCTCTACGACATCAACCTTGATACCGCCACGTCAATGCACTTGGCCTTCAATGACCTGAATGTCACCGCGGATGGGGAGAGCTTTACGCTGACCGGTACCGTCGATGCGACGCCAATGGGTGCAAACACCGTCGATACCCTGATGAATCTGGTGTCCAAGAACAATACTACGGGCGAAGTGGAGAAGTTGGAGGACTTCGAGGTGCTGATAACCGGTAATTTCCAGTATGTCGAGGAGACGCTGACCGGGCGCTACTTCCATCCCACGTTCGGTTACGTGGATGTCAGCACGCTGGCGCCACTGAAAATCTATGGCGCGGACATTTGGCCGACAGAGGGTCAGTTGTTGCTCAAGGGTGACCACAACAGCCAGTGCAAGCTAACGGTCCTGAGCAATACCCAGTACATGCTGGAGGTCGACGAGGACGGTGACGGAACCTTCGAGTTCGCGCAGACTGAAAACTGGTAGCGGGTTAATAATAATCAGTCGGTCGACGGTGGCGAACTTTTCACCATTGAAACGGCCTTGGCCCGGTGACTGCCTGGGAAAATGGGGATGACGCGTCATCCCCATTTTCAAATTCGGGTATCGCGGTTTTGCCAGGGTGGTCGGGTGGCGTTTTTTCTGCTGCTCTGTGCGATCCCGATGACAGCGGGCGCCTTGCAATGGGCAGGGGCCGTCAGTGTCTCGGTGGCGGCTTTCCGCTATCAGGAACGGGATGAGGCGAACCGACTCCTCGATGAGGAGGAGGGGGGGTTGCCGGGCATCGGCCTGAAGCTCGATGCGATGGGGACAGAGGGCTGGTTTGGCGGCGCGGAGTTTCGCTATCGGGACGATGCTGTCGATTACAGGGCGCCGATGTCGTCTTCTGAAGAGCTGAAATCCACGACCCATGAACGCATCCGGTCGTTCTCCATTTCCCTTGGCAGGCATTTCGAGTTGGACCGAAGGGCGTCATACCTTGATCTCTATGGCGGCTTGGGTGTTCGGGAATGGCGCAGAGCGATCGATTCGGTGGGGACGATTTTCGGTCTTCAGGAGCGTTATGAGTGGGCGTATGCGACGCTTGGCGTTCGTTCCGGGAGACGCCTTTCCGACCGGGACGACCTTGTTGTGGATCTGTGCGTACGGAGGCCGTTTGATACCTCCCTCGACGTGAATTTCCTCAATGGCGTCGACGATCCAGTGCGTCTGTCGTTGCGGGGAGGGGTCGGCTTCCGTTTGTCTCTGGTGTGGCAGCGGGAGGTTGGGGACGCACTCAGTATGCACGCCGGTCCCGTCATCGACTATTGGCGGTTTGACAGAAGTCAGGATGTCCCATTGACCCGCAATGGTGAAGTGGTGGGGGCCGTGGTGGAACCCGCGAGCACGACCCTCGAAGCGGGTATCGTGGTGGAGATCCGGCAGCGCTGGTAGGCGCTGCCTTCGAGAGGGCGGTTACCGTGTCCGGGCGAGATGCAGCCAGGTGTCGACCACCGTGTCCGGGTTCAGTGAGATGCTGGTGATACCTTGTTCCAGCAGCCAGGCGGCGAGGTCGGGGTGATCTGAAGGGCCCTGTCCGCAGATGCCGATGTAGCGTTCCCGGCGGCGGCAGGCGTCGATGGCCATGCCGATGAGCCGTTTCACTGCCGGGTTGCGTTCGTCGAAACTGTGGGCGACCAGACTGGAGTCGCGGTCGAGGCCAAGGGTGAGTTGGGTGAGGTCGTTGGAGCCGACGGAGAAGCCGTCGAAATAGTTGAGGAATTCGTCGGCCAGCAGGGCGTTGGAGGGAATCTCGCACATCATGATGAGTCGCAGCCCCGCCTTGCCGCGCTCCAGTCCGTTTTCCTTCAGGGCGGCGATGACCGCTTCCGCCTCTTCAAGGGTGCGCACGAAGGGGATCATCACCTCCAGGTTGGTCAGCCCCATCTCCTCACGTACCTGGCGCACGGCGCGGCACTCCATGTCGAAACAGGGGCGGAAGGCGTCAGCGATGTAGCGGGCGGCGCCGCGGAAACCGATCATGGGGTTTTCCTCGTGGGGTTCGTAGCGGTCGCCGCCGATGAGGTTGGCGTATTCGTTAGACTTGAAGTCGGAGAGCCGCACGATCACAGGTTTGGGGTGGAAGGCGGCGGCGAGGGTGGCGATGCCCTCGGTGAGGCGGGTGACATAAAACGTCTCCGGGTCGCCATAGGGGGCGAAGCGGGGGGCGATCTCGGCCTGAAGCGCCTCAGGCAGGTCGTTGAATTCCAGCAGCGCGCGCGGATGGACGCCAATGGTGTTGTTGATGATGAATTCCAGCCGCGCCAGCCCCACACCGTCGTTGGGCAGTTGGGCGAAGTCGAAGGCGCGGCTGGGATTGCCCACGTTCATCATGATCTTCACCGGTACCTCGGGCATACGGTCGATGGAGGTCGTCGTGTGCTCGAAGGGGAGCAGCCCGCGGTAGACGCGGCCGGTGTCACCCTCGGCGCAGGAGACGGTGACCGGTTCGCCGTCGCGGATACGCTTGCTGCCGTCGAGGGTGCCCACCACTGCCGGGACACCCAACTCGCGGGCGATAATGGCGGCGTGGCAGGTGCGTCCCCCTCGATTGGTGACGATGGCGGAGGCGCGTTTCATGATCGGTTCCCAGTCGGGGTCGGTCATGTCGGTGACCAGCACGTCGCCGGGCTGGACCCGGTCCATTTCCTTGATGGACATGATCACCCGCGCGCTTCCCTGACCGATGCGCTGGCCGATGCTGCGGCCCTCGGCCAGCACCTCCCCCTGGGTCTTCAGTGCATAGCGCTCGATCATCTGACTGCTGCGGCTCTGTACCGTCTCGGGGCGTGCCTGGACGATATAGATCTGCCCGTCCTGGCCGTCCAGCGCCCACTCGATGTCCATCGGACGCTGATAGTGCTTCTCGATGATCACGGCCTGGTGCGCCAGATCTTCGACCTGGGCGTCGGTCAGGGAAAACCGGTTGCGCATCTCTTGCGGCACCGCTTCGACCCGCACCGGCTCGCCGAGGTGGCCGGGCCCGCTGTAGACCATGCGCATCGCTTTGCCGCCCAACGAGCGGCGCAGGATGGCCGGGTGGCCGGCGGCGAGGGTGGGTTTGTGAACATAGAATTCGTCCGGGTTGACGGCGCCCTGGACCACCATCTCGCCGAGACCCCAGGAGGCGGTGATGAAGACCACATCGCGGAAGCCGGATTCGGTGTCGAGGGTGAACATCACGCCGCTGGCGCCGATGTCGCTGCGCACCATGCGCTGCACCCCCGCTGAGAGGGCCACCTGGCGGTGGTCGAAGCCCTTGTGGACGCGATAGGCAATGGCGCGGTCGTTGAACAGAGAGGCGAACACCGCTTTGATGGTGTGCTTGACGTTCTCCAGCCGGCGTACGTTGAGGAAGGTCTCCTGCTGGCCGGCGAAGGAGGCGTCGGGCAGATCCTCGGCGGTGGCGGAAGAGCGCACCGCCCAGGAGACGTCCCCGCCTGCGCCTTCGATGAGCCGGGCGTAGGCCTCGTCGATGGCGTGTTCCAGGGCAGGCTGGAACTCGGCGTCGAGGATCCATTGGCGGATCTGGTCGCCGGTGCGGGTGAGGGCGTCGATATCGTCCACGTCCAGATCGGCCAGGGCCTTCTGGATGCGGGTGTCGAGTCGGTTCCAGGCGAGAAAATCGCGGTAGGCGTTGGCGGTCGTGGCAAAGCCGCCGGGAACGCGCACGCCGGCTGTGGTGAGGTGCTGGATCATCTCCCCGAGGGAGGCGTTCTTGCCCCCCACCTCCGGCACGTCGTCGATCCCGAGTTCGTTCAGTGGCCTGACGTATTGGCTCATGGTGGCGGCTCCTCTACGGCACAAAATCTGTCTCTACACCCGTTGTGTCGGTTGGACGGCCATCGAACTTGACGCATTCCCGCCATGCTCCTTGGCGTTTTCGGGCGAAGTCCGGCAGGCACAACCATCACGGCCACGACAGGTCAGGTGATCACTGTCGGTTCCTTGCGTCCGGTGCGTTGCTCGATCTCCGCTAGCTCTTGGGCGATCAGCACCAGCGGCTGCATGACCTCTGCTGTTTCGAGGTTATGTTTCGCCGGGTCGGGGGCGTAGGCCTCCAGATAGACACGCAGGGTCGCTCCCTCGGTGCCGGTGCCCGAAAGCCGGTAGACGATGCGCGAGCCGTCCTCGAAACCGATGCGGATGCCCTGTCGCTCCGAGCGGCTGCCGTCCACCGGGTCGGTGTAGGCGAAGTCATCGGCATACTCCACTTTGTAGTGGCCAAGCGCCGCGCCAGGCAGATCCCCGAGGCGGCTGCGCAGATGATCCATGAGTCCTTCCGCTGCATCCTTGTCGACGGCCTCGTAGTCGTAGCGGGTGTAGAAATTGCGGCCGTATCGCTTCCAGTGTTCTCTGACGATGGTGGCCACTGACTGGTGGCGCACCGCCAGCAGATTGAGCCAGAACAGTACCGCCCACAGCCCGTCCTTTTCCCGTACGTGATTGGAGCCGGTGCCGAAGCTCTCCTCACCGCAGAGGGTGATCCGTCCGGCGTCGAGCAGATTGCCGAAGAACTTCCAGCCGGTGGGGGTCTCGTAGCATTCGATACCGAGGGCATCGGCCACCCGGTCCACCGCCTGGCTGGTGGGCATGGAGCGGGCCACGCCCGCCAGTCCCCTGCGATAGCCGGGGACCAGATGGGCATTGGCGGCGAGCACTGCCAGGCTGTCGCTGGGGGTGACGAAGAAATTCTTGCCCAGGATCATGTTGCGGTCGCCGTCGCCATCGGAGGCGGCGGCGAAGTCCACCGCATCCGGACCGGAGGCCAGTTCCACCAATTGGTGGGCATGGGTCAGATTGGGATCCGGATGGCCTCCACCGAAGTCAGGGAGGGGGGTGCCGTTGATGACGGTCTCCGGTTCGGCGCCCAGCATCTTGATGAGGATGCGTTTGGCGTAGGGACCGGTGATGGCGTGCATGGCGTCGAATTTCATTTGAAACAGGCCGGAGTTGAAGAGCTGATGAATGGCGTCGAAATCGAACAGCGCCTGCATCAGGCTGGCGTAGTCGTCCACCGGGTCGATGATGTCCACCTGTAACTCGCCGAGGGCGACGCTGCCGAGGGTGTCCAGATCGATATCATCCGCTTCCAGGGTCTTGTAACTGTCGATCTCACGGGTGCGTCGATAGATGGCCTCGGTCACGTTCTCGGGCGCGGGGCCGCCGTTGGGCACGTTGAACTTGATGCCGAAGTCCTCGTCCGGCCCGCCCGGATTGTGGCTGGCGGAGAGGATGATACCCCCTTGGGTGTGGTATTTGCGGATCACACAGGAGGTCGCCGGCGTGGAAAGCAACCCTCCCTGACCGACCATCACCTTGGCGACCCCGTTGGCGGCGGCCATGCGCAGGATGACCTGGATCGCCTCGCGGTTATAGAAACGGCCGTCGCCGCCGACTACCAGCGTCCCCCCCCGCAAGTCCGTCTGGGTATCGAAGATCGACTGCACGAAGTTCTCCAGGTAATGGGGTTGCTGGAAGACCTTGACCTTCTTGCGCAGTCCGGAGGTGCCGGGACGCTGATCGGAAAAGGGCCTAGTTGAACGGTGCTGTATGTTCATTTCGTTGATATCCACGGTTGATCGATTGGACGATATTGAAGCATAGCGCTTCGGTGGTTGCGAGATGAGGGGTTGAAACAGGCGCGTGCGGGCCTCATATTAGGCCACCCATAAGCTGCGGTTTGCTAAAATTGCGCATTGTGAAACAAAGCGTTACAAATACGGGAGGCATTAGCGTATCCATGACAACAGTAGAAGCCCACAAGGAAACCCTGGGATTCCAGGCGGAGGTGAGCGAGGTGCTGAACCTCGTGATCCGGTCCCTGTACAGCAATAAGGAGATCTTCCTGCGCGAGCTGATCTCCAATGCCTCGGATGCGATCGAGAAGCTGCGTTTCGAGGCGCTCACCGACGAAGCCCTCTATGAGGACGATCCCAATCTTCGTGTCCGGGTCGACTTCGACAAGGACGAGCGCACAGTGACCATCTCCGATAACGGCATCGGCATGAGTCGCCAGGAGGTGATGGAGAATATCGGCACCATCGCCAGTTCCGGCACGCGCAAGTTCCTGGAGTCGCTCACCGGTGACCAGAGCAAGGACAATACGCTGATCGGTCAGTTCGGCGTAGGGTTCTATGCCGCTTTCATTGTGGCCGACAAGGTCACGCTCGTCAGTCGTCGCGCCGGCATGGAACCGGAACACGGTGTGCAGTGGGAGTCAGCAGGCGAGGGCACTTACACCATCGAGACGGTGGAGAAAAAGGGGCGGGGTACCGATGTCATACTCCATTTGAAGGAGGGAGAAGACGAGTTTCTGGACGGTTTTCGTCTGCGAGCCATCGTCAACAAATTCTCCGACCATATCGCCGTGCCCATCGAGATGCGCAAGGAGGTGTATGACGAGAAGGAGGAGAAGAAGGCGCCCGAGTGGGAGCAGGTGAACAAGGGAACCGCGCTTTGGATGCGCAACAAATCGGAGATCACGGACGAGGAGTACAAGGAGTTCTACAAACTGATCTCCCACGACTTCGAGGAGCCGCTCGCCTGGGCCCACAACCGGGTGGAGGCCACCAGCAACGAGTACACCGCGCTGCTCTATATTCCCAAGCATGCCCCCTTCGATCTCTACGACCGCGAACAGAAACATGGTGTGAAGCTCTATGTGAAGCGGGTCTTTATCATGGACGAGGCGGACAAGCTGATGCCACACTACCTGCGTTTCGTGAAAGGCATCGTGGACTCCGACGATCTGCCGCTCAATGTCTCCCGCGAGATGCTCCAGCACAACCGCAAGATCGACGCCATCCGTGGTGCAAACGTCAAGCGCATCCTCGGGTTGTTGGAAAAGATGGCGAAGGACGACCAGGAGAAATACGCCACCTTCTGGAAAGAGTTCGGCAAGGTCATGAAAGAAGGACCGGTAGAAGATTTCGCCAACCGTGAACGCATCGCCGGCCTGGCGCGCTTCGCTTCCACCAAGAGCGAGGGTGATGAGCAGAGCGTTTCGCTGGACGACTATATCGGCCGAATGAAGGAGGGGCAGAAAAAGATCTATTACATCACGGCCGACAGCCTCGCCGCCGCGCGTCACAGCCCCCATCTGGAAATCTTCCGCAAAAAGGACGTGGAAGTCCTGCTGATGACAGACCGGGTGGACGAGTGGCTGATGTCTCATATGACGGAGTATAAGGAGATCCCCTTCCAGTCGGTCACCAAGGGCGAACTCGATCTGGGTGAACTGGAGGATGAGGAGGAGAAGAAGGAGGTCGAAAAGGCCTCGAAGGCACACAAGAAGCTGATCAAACGTATCAAAAAGGTGCTCGGTGATGCGGTCAAGGACGTGAAGGCGAGCCATCGTCTCACCGAATCCCCCGCCTGCCTGGTGGTGGAAGAGCACGACATGAGTGCCAATCTCGCGCGTGTACTCAAGCAACTGGGGCAGGAAGCGCCATCCACCCAACCTATTCTGGAGATCAATCCCCGGCATCCCCTTGTGGAACGGCTGGAGAACGAGAAGGACGATACACGTTTCGACGAGCTGGCCCATATCCTCTTCGACCAAGCCATGCTTGCCGAGGGCGGGCAGTTGGAAGACCCGGCCAGCTTCGTCCAGCGTCTCAACCGCCTTATGCTCAGTCTCTCCGGCTCAGACTCCACCGGATGAATCGGGGAAAAGTGGGGGCGGCGGTACCATAAACGCCGTCGATCCTCCCATTGGCAGGCTCAAGTGGCCTGTTGCGGCGGGCTGTGGCAGAATTCCCTGGCCCGCATTTCTCGCCGCCGTCAGCGCGACGGCGCAAGCGTGTGGGATGGGTGGTTTTTGCGGCCGGGGCGTATAGGCATGGACGATACCATGTCGAGCATTCCGTCGGGGTGAAAACCGGCCAGGGCACACCCTTGAATGTCGCAATAGAAGGGGGCGAGAAATGCGGGCGGGCATCCTTTCGAGGCAACAATCACGGTTTCAGGGGAGCGTATCCTTTCGCTGCGAGGCAATCCCTTGGGCAGTGGTGGGCCGCTCCGTTCGGCAGACGCCACGTTGCTCATGGCATCGCGTCCGTTGAATCCATGATTTCTTCCCTCGAAGGGCTGCTTCTTTGCCAAACACAACACTTGAAAAGGAGTCTGTCGTCATGCGCGTTATCCTGTTGGGCGGACCCGGGGCCGGAAAAGGCACCCAGGCCAACTTCATCAAAGAAAAATACGGTATTCCTCAAATCTCCACCGGCGACATGTTGCGGGCCCACGTCAAGGCGGGGACCGAGCTGGGCAAGGCGGCGAAAAAGATCATGGATGAAGGCGGCCTCGTATCCGACGATATCATCATGGGCATGGTCAAGGAGCGCATCAAGGAAGACGATTGCAAGAACGGATATTTGTTCGATGGCTTTCCGCGCACGATTCCCCAGGCCGAGGCCATGAAAGAGGCGGGCATCGGTATCGACGCCGTGGTCGAGATCGACGTGCCCGACGAGGAGATCATCAAACGCATGTCGGGTCGCCGGGTGCATCTGCCTTCCGGACGTACCTACCATGTGGTCTTCAATCCACCGAAGGTTGAAGGCAAGGACGACGTTACTGGCGAAGACCTGATCCAGCGTGATGACGACAAGGAGGAGACCGTGCGGGAGCGCTTGCGGGTGTATCACGAACAGACCGAGCCATTGATCGATTTCTACCGCAAGGAGGCCGAGGCCGGTAACGTGAAGTATGTCAAGGTCAACGGAGTCGGTTCGGTCGAAGAGATCCGTGACCAGATTTTCACGGGTCTGGATGCTGTTAAATAGAGCTTGAAACCACAGATTCAGTCAGGTGACAAGGCTATAGTCCAGACGATAGTCGGGGTGGAGCGGGACGCTCCGCCCCTTGGTATGATCGACCCCGAAAGCTTGGGTTCGCCCTTGCATCGGGAGCCTGTTATGATGGCGGTCGATTTATTGACTGAGCTGCCATAAATATCAGGTTATGGGTTGTCCGGATGGCATTGATTCAAGGTGCAGTGCACAGCCTGCGCGAGTTTGCGCGGTCAGGTACGGGAATACCGGTCGGTGCAGATTGGAGAACCCGCCAAATGGCGAATATTTTAACGACACGCCGTCGCATATCAGCACATTACAGCCTTCTTGAAGCACGCCGTGGCCAATTTTGGTGGTCCTCGGAGCTTTGCTGAACGCCCCACGCAACGGCTGAACCTGGCATATATGGATGCCGGGTTCATATCAGAATGGGAGACCCATCGTGGCCATCGTAGAACTGAACAAAGACAATTTTGAAGATACGATCAACAACAATGCCTTCGTCATCGTCGACTTCTGGGCGCCATGGTGCGCTCCGTGCAAATCGTTTGCGCCAACCTTCGAGAAGGTCTCGGAGGAACACCCGGACATCGTTTTCGCAAAGGTGAATACCGAGGATGAACAGGAGATAGCGGCGCATTTCCAAATTCGTTCTATTCCAACACTCATGATTTTCCGCGACCAGATCATCATTTTCAGTCAGCCCGGTGCGCTACCGGAGTCCGCCTTCAAAGAGTTGGTTGGCAAGGCAGGGGAGCTGGATATGGCGGAAGTGCGGAAACAGATCGCAGAACAACAGAACGAAGAGGGTAAGGCCTGACAGGGCCTTCTGATCACAGACAAGCGGCATCGTTTGTCTGATCGGCCCGCATGGGCAAAATACCGCGGTTTTCGGGTTAATAAGCCATCCGCATCGCCATCGATCCAGTGGTTTATAATACGGGTTTCTTCGACAGAGACCCGAACGCACTGTATGCAGACGCCCTATTATCCATGGAGTCTCCACGCCATTCTCACGGGCAAGCCGAACATGGGGGCTTTGCTTGATCTTGGTGAGGAGTGTTACCGTCGTATCATGCGCATGGCCCCCCACTTACAGCGGATGCAGGGCGCTGCATGTTCACACCTGGAGAATGATATGGATCTTCATCTCGAGGTGCGGGAGCAGACGGCCTACACGACGCTTATCCATCTGACCCACTATTTTCCCGCCCACCCCGACCATTTGCCCGACCCCGACGCCCTGTTGAGGGTGTACCATGATGCGGATCAGGTGGAAGTGCTTGATCTGCGGCAGTCGGCATTGCCGTTGGACCGTGATCCCGATGCGCCGACGTTGGAGCAGAAATGGAAGATCGGTCTCTTTATGGCCAAATGGCTCGCATTCTGCCAACGACAGGGCCACTCCTTCGATGCCCGGAATGGCGATCCGCGTATTCGCGACAATCGCATGACGATTTTGGCCGAGGGCTGAGCGCTCCCGGCACTGCGTGATATTTTTGTTGCGCATCCGGTCGGTATCTGTACCCGCCGCCCGCGCTGGGATCTTCACGATCCCTTCCTTTAGAATGATTCAAATATATCTTGACTGCGTTGGTGGGTAAATGCTAGGCTAATTCCCGAGTAAATTGCTAGGTAACTTGGCTTCGGGCCAAGGAGTGGAGCAAAAATGAGACTATCTACCAAAGGTCGCTATGCAGTGACCGCAATGCTGGATCTGGCCCTCAACGAGGGCAAAGGCGCAGTGACATTGGCCGACATTTCGGTGAACCAGGGGATTTCCCTTTCCTATCTGGAACAGCTCTTTGCGGCGTTACGCAACAAGGAACTCGTGCGTGGAGTGCGGGGCCCCGGCGGCGGTTACTATCTGACACGTGGCGCCGACGAGATAACGGTGGCAGACATCATCTGCGCGGTGGACGAATGGGTGGAATTTACCCGTTGTGGCGGCCGCGAAAATTGCCACGCCGGAAGTCGTTGCCTGACCCATTCGCTGTGGGACGAGTTGAGCGAAGAGATATTCAACTTCCTGAAGGGCATCAGTCTTGCCGATCTTGTGGAGCGTGGGCAGGCCCGTATCGAGGCCGCGAAGGAGAAAAAGGCCAAGGTGGGCAGCATCTCTTCTCAGGAGCGCGCTGCCTGATCTGTTTGCGATCCGTGTGAACGCCGGCCAGGGATGGGCTGGCATACACTCATCCGATTAGCCTACGCGTGGCAAAACGGTTTGCACGCGGGTGCCAGTCTCCTCCGTCGAGACGATCTTCAATTCCCCTCCGTGTGCCTCAACAATCCGTTTCACGATGCTCAGTCCCAGTCCTGTGCCCGCGACCTTGGTCGTGAAGAAGGGCTCGGTGATCCGGGAGAGGATCTCAGCGGCAATGGGCGGGCCCCTGTTTATCACTTCGATGATGAGGGTGCCTTGCTCGGGGGCGTCGTCGATGTGCCATTCGATAAGGCTGTCGGGGGGCGCGGCTTCACAGGCATTGCGCGCGAGATTGAGGAACACCTGAACCAGTCGGTCACGGTCGCCCATTATGCGGGCATGCGGTTCAAGGGTGTCCAGCCTGAAGCGCTGCTGTTTCTCCCTGGCGATATGGGTGTGTTCGTCGATGAAGCCGCGGGTCAGTTCGGTCATATCCAGCAGTTGAAATTCGAGATTCAGCGGCTTCGAGTAGAGCAGGATCTCTTCGAGCAACCGTTCCATGCGGTCCGCTTCCTTGCGCGCCAACGCCGCCCGTTGGTGGCCGGAGCCGGGAAGATCCAATTTGTTGAAGTAGTCAAGCGCAATGGAGATGGTGGCCAGGGGGTTGCGTATCTCGTGGGTGATGCCCGAGGTGAATTCGCCAATCGCGGCAAGCCGGGCGCTTTCCGTCAGGCGGGCGGTGCGGCTGAAGCTGTGGGTGATGAGGTGGGCAATGTTGGTGAGCAGTTTGAGATGCTCGCCGGTATAGGTATTGGGTTGCCGCGTGGCGAAGACGAGCACCCCGGGTATGGGGCTTTGCGGTGAAAGGGGAAGGAACAGGGCGTCGCGCATCCCTTTCGTGACCAGGGTACGCAAGAACTCATAAGGGGTGTTCCCCTCGACGCTCTTGAGCATGTTGGGGATGTGCAACATGCTGTTTTGCCGTAATGTCTGTTCGAGATAGGTGCCCTCAAGGCGGTAGAGTCTTCGCACGGCGACTTCCTGTTCCCCATCGAGGTAACTCACCTCCAGCCGCGCGGCGCCGCCGTCGCCTGTGACGAAGACCACGCCGGTCCATTCGATGCGCAGCAAATCCTTGAACTCACGGCTTACGAAGGCGAGGGTTTCACTCAAGTCGCCCCCCTGCTGGATACGGTCGATGAGTAGAAACAGGCTTTTCAACCGTCGTGAGAGGTAGTTGAAAGATGCTGTCAGGCGGGTGATTTCGTTATCCCCTTCGAGGGGAACCTGATGGCCGAAATCCCCCTGCGCGATACGCTGGAAACCCCCGGTTGCCCGGCTGAGGGGGTTTAGAACGTTGCGATAGAAGCCGACGATAATGATGACCGATATCAGTAGAGCGGCTGCCAGGGCCAGGCGGTTGAAGAGGTTGATGTTCCTCGTTTCGGCGTCTGCCCATTTTTGAAGGTGGTTTGCAAGTTTGCCGGTGACCTCTTCAAGGGTCCTGTTATTGGCGATAACGTAGGCTGCGGCGTATTCCAGGCGTGGATTGTCTTTATTGGGACCGAGTGCATCGAACAGCTTTGTTCGGTAAGCCTCCCAGGCGCTCTCCACACTGTCGATGGCCCGACGTGCGTTGTCGCCCAGTTTGGGACGCAATACCTCGTCGAGGCCGGTGATCTCCGGGCCGAACTCACACCGCATGAAGGCGTTGGCAATCTGATCGAAGGTGGCGACATGGCGCATCAGGTCGTTGTAGTAGAGGTTGATGTCACGCCGGTAGCTCGTATAGTCGGTGGGGGCGTTCCTCTTATAGTTGATCCCCTGATTGGCAAGATATTCCGCGGTCAGTTGAAGTTTACCCGCCAGGTTGATGATAACGGCGGTATTATGTTGCCGTTTCAGGGCTGTCGAGGTGTAGATGGCCGCCGCCGTGAACAGGACGACGATGCTCAACAGGGCGACGCTGACCTGGAATTTCAGGCTGTGGGTGAAACCAGGTGACATTCTCATCCTGTGGCTTGTTCGACGTGGTCCATACGAGAAGACCGGCACCCCCTCACGGATGTTTCCGCGGTGCATGGGGTTATTAACCCGGCAACAATATATATCGCATTCAGCCGCGGCCTGTCTTTGAATATCATAGGGTTAGGGGCTTCAGGCAGGCACCGGACCTGCGTTCCAGTGCTTGGCAAGGGAATGACCCTTGCCTGCGCACTGCGC
>JALSTP010000128.1 GCA_026983675.1 Sedimenticola sp. | reverse complement strand
GCCGCTCGCTGCGCGGCCCGTCGAACTCACAGAAAAAGATGTTCTGCCAGCGGGAGAGCCCCAGACGGCCCTCGATCAGGGGAATCGTCTCGGAGGGGCCCACCAGTCCGGCCTTGAGATGAGCGTCGCCATTGCCGTCCTGGGCGTCGTGCAGCCACACGCCTCGCGGGATCATCCGGCGCAGCAGATTGACCACGTCGGTCTGCACACTCTCGTCCCAGTTCTCCTGAATCATCATCGCCGCCGTGGCCCCCTGGGCATAGACGCACACCAGGCCGTCGCGGATCCCGCTGCGCGCCACCACCGCCTCCACCTGCGGCGTGATATCCACCAACGTCTCCCGACGGTCTGTGCTCAGACGGATGATGTCCCGCATTCGCCGGCCTCCTCTTCACCACGTTTGACCACGTCCCACAGGGCCTCGAGGGTCTCCGCCTCCACCTCTTCGATCCGCCGTCCCTGACCGTCAAGGGCCGCCTCGATGGCGCGGAAGCGCCGTTCGAACTTGCGGTTGGCGGCGCGCAACGCGCTTTCCGCATCGATTCCGGCATGACGGGCAAGATTGACACAAGTGAACAACAGATCGCCCACCTCTTCCGCGACAGCCTCCCGCAGCCCTCGGGAATCGTCCAGCGCGTCTTCCACCTCTTTGAGTTCTTCGCGCAGCTTGTCCAGAACGCCCCCTGTATCCGGCCAGTCGAATCCGACCCGCGCCGCCCGGCGCTGAAGCTTTTCCGCCCTCATCAGCGCCGGCAGGGTGGTCGCAACACCGTCCAACAGACCGGTGGTAGGCCGTGTCTGTGCACGCTCCTCCGCCTTATGTTCCTCCCAGGCACGACGTTGCGCCTCGGCCGAGTCCACCACCGCGCCTCCAAAGACATGGGGATGACGGCGGACCATTTTGTCTTGGACCGCCATCACCACGTCGTGGAAGTCGAAATACCCCTGTTCACGCGCCATCTGGGCATGGAACACCACTTGAAAAAGCAGGTCGCCCAGTTCCTCCCGGAGTTCGTCCATCGCGCCACGTTCGATGGCATCGGCCACCTCATAGGCCTCTTCCAGGGTATAGGGAACAATGGTGGAAAAGCTCTGTTGCCGATCCCACGGACACCCCTTCTCCGGGTGGCGCAAAAGGGCCATGATCTCCAACAGCCGTTCTATCGGGGTGAGTGAAGGTTCCATGCCATTGAGAATGTCACAGATCGACTTTTTCATCCAGGCATTCCCCCCGGCGCAACGCAGCTGAAACCGCCCCGGATACATATTGCTACGGGATCAAGAATAAGGGGCGATGGCCTGATATGATGTCGGTTATCATGAGGCGCTACACGTTCAACCCTGTCCTTGCACTCACCGCCGGTATTTCGGCGGCCGCCGTGCTGGTGGCGCTGGCTGGCGCACCCGCTACATTGCTGCTGCGGTATGAACGGCATGCGGTCCTGGCAGGCGAGGTATGGCGCCTGCTCAGCGCCCATCTTGTGCACCTCGGCAACGGGCATCTGGTGATGAACCTGGCCGCATTGTGGCTGATCTGGGCCGTGTTCATGCGCCATTCCGGCGGCCTGCGATGGTGGCTGTATACATTGGTCAGCGCCCTGGGCGTCGGCCTCGGACTGCTGACCTTCAGCCCCGGCATTCAATGGTATGTGGGCCTGTCGGGCGTGCTGCACGGATTGATCGCCGCAGCGCTGATCGAGGAATACCGGACGGCGCCGCTGATGGCCACCGGCCTCGGGATCGGGTTGGCATTCAAACTGGGATGGGAGCAGTTCCACGGGGCGCTGCCCTCGTCGGAGCACCTCAGCGGCGGCCCGGTGATTGTGGACGCCCATCTATATGGCGCCATCGCTGGCATGGTAATCGCCGCGGCGCGGCTCCGGAGCGAATAGAGGAAAACGGGACAGCAACATGACACATACAGGACGCAATATCATTATTTCATGTCTTGCAGGTATGGGATTTCTGTCGGCCTGCAATCAGGAGGACGCGGTGTCGGATCAAGGCAATGCGAAAAAAGAGGCGCGGTCCATGGAGGCCCTGGCCTGGGTGGAAGACGCCCGGCCGGAAGCGGATGCAAAGGCGGCGCTGGCGCGCGGGGACACCCGCCTGTTCGGAATCGCCAGCCGGGTTACGGTATTGCCCGGCGTCCCATCCGATCAGTATGCGACCTACACGGCCCGATGCGGGGTAAAGCTCCTGCGCGGCTCCGGCGATCAGGTATACGGCGCCCGGCAACTCGAACGGATGGAGAAAATGACTGCCTACGCCAAACGCTACAACCGCATCGTCATGGACGCCTGCCGCTGACCACCACGCGCCGCCTCCGTCCAAGACCCATCCACACAAGCAGCAGCAGACCCAGACCGGCCGCCCCACCACCGCCGCCGGAACCGCTGCCTCCCGATCCGGTGCTGGCGCCGCCTCCGGTATTGCCAGTGCCGGTTCCCGAGCCTGTTCCAGCGCCACCCCCGGTACCACCGGTTCCCGAACCCGTGCCGGTACCGCTCCCAGTACCGCCGGTGCCTGAACCCGTGCCGGTACCGCTCCCAGTACCGCCGGTGCCTG
>JALSTP010000127.1 GCA_026983675.1 Sedimenticola sp. | reverse complement strand
ATCGTATTCAGCCGTGGCGTGCCGGTTCGCAGCAAGGCGGTCCATCTTGCTGTAGCTACCCTTCAGCAAGATGGGGCAACGCAGCCTGCGGGCCGGCACGCCGCGGCCTGTTTTTGAATATCATAGGGTTAGGGGCTTCAGGCAGGCACCGGACCTGCGGTCCAGCGCGCTGGACAGGATGTCCAAGTGTCGCGAGTGCATGGATGCACTGGAGCGACCTTGGCAAGGGAACGACCCTTGCCTGCGCACTGCGCCTTGTTCCGGCGCCTGCCTGAAGTCCTGAATGCGATATATATTGTTGCCGGGTTAATACGATGTTTGTATCGTGCTTTGTCGGCCGTGAGACGTCCGCGTGGCGAGGGGTATTGGCTCGCGCTCAGATGATATCTTTATGGTACTTAGTTCGGTAGTAGCGCGCAGTACCGTCATTTGGATTGCGTCGTTGGAAACGAACCATGAGGGGACGTAAGCCGACATGCCCAGGCCCCATTACCAGCCGATGGGTTCCCTCGGGTCGAATCTATAGACGGCGATGATTGTGGTCGCCACGTGGTTGAAAAAAGTGGTGGTGAAGAGTGGCAGGGAGGGCCACGGGTGTTTCCAGAACCAGTGGTCATTACGGGTATTTTAGATGGTGCCGTGGCGCCCTCTGTCAGGATAGAAGTGTGTGCCGCAGCAATGTGGATCGGTCGACAGGGAGTTGACTGTGCAGCATGAGAAGCTGCTGAAGTGATGTCGGAACCGACCCTCCGGAGTCTGCCTGCGGGGGCCGGCTTCAAACCGTCCTTGAGCGGCATTGGCTAAAGACCGTTGTCGTGAGCGTCGAGGGAGAAGGCGTACGCATGCGGTGCGTTGGGTATGGATCGAGAAGGCGAGTACAAGCGAACCATCGTCAAGGTGTCGAAATCTGACAGATGACATCAAAACGGGGGGCGCTTCTATCCCCGGGATGAGCCCATCGGAAACCTGTTTACTGGTTTACTGGGTGGCAACCCAGAAGTTCCTGGCCTCGCCCCACTTCAAATGGCTGGAAAACGGGCCTATTCAGCAGTTCTTCATGGATAAACTCCAGTCGGAGTTCTTCAGTTCCTCCTTCGACCAGCCGGAGGAACACCTCGTGGTGGTGAATGGTATGCTGTCGGTGCGGCTCCCGCGCCGTTTTCAAGCGCAAGATGGAACACCTTGTGCAAGAATTCGACGAGCTCACGTGTGACGATGTGGCCCTGCCATCGGATGAACGGGATGGAACCACCGTGGTGCTGGCGATGCGCCCGTGGGGTCACGGGATCTTCCGGCGTTTCAAGAAGGACGCTGGATGAAGCGTTGGTTTGGATATGTGTCGAGCTCCATGTCCTGCGACGGTGGAGGGCGGGGTCGCCTCGCGACGAGGCCTTTTCTGTGTGAGGTAAACCATGCCGATCCATAACGAGGACATCGCCCACGCCTTCGATGAGATCGCGGACCTGTTGGAGATCGAGGGGGCAAACCCCTTCCGGGTACGGGCTTACCGCAATGCTGCTCGCAGCGTGCGGGGGCTGGAGCAAGAAGTGGCCGATCTGGTAGCGGAAGGGGCCGACCTGACCCGATTGCCGGGGGTCGGAAAGGAACTGGCGGCGAAGATCATCGAGATGCTGGAGACCGGCAGGATGCAAGCGCTGGAGCGGCTGCAGCAGGAAGTGCCGGCGAGCGTCGAAGAGCTGTTACACATCCCGGGACTCGGACCAAAGCGGGTCAAGACGTTGTACCAAAGTCTGGGGATCGAGACCATAAAACAACTGGAAAGGGCCGCCCGGGCGGGCAAGGTGCGGACGCTGCCCGGTTTTGGCGCCGGTATCGAAAAAAAGATCCTCCATGCGCTCGACGTCCATCGGGTAGCGGAGAGGCGTTTCCTGCGCGCTACCGTGGTGCCTTATGCCAAGGCGCTGACGGCCTACCTGAGGAAAGTTTCCAATGTGCTGGATGTGGTGGTGGCGGGTAGCTACCGCCGGGGCAAGGCGACGGTGGGGGACCTCGATATCCTGGTGACCACCAAGGGCAAGAGCCGGGTAATGGCCGCCTTTGTGGCCTACGATGAGGTGGTGGAGGTGGTGTCACGGGGCGATACTCGTGCCACGGTGATTCTGCGCAGTGGTCTTCAGGTGGACCTGAGGGTGGTTCCGCAGCAGAGCCATGGCGCGGCGCTACATTATTTTACCGGCAACAAGGCCCACAATATCCAGGTACGGCGGCTGGGCCAGAAGCGTGGCCTCAAGATTAATGAATACGGTGTATTCCGGGGCGAGCGACGGGTTGCCGGAAAAACGGAGGTCTCGGTGTTCAGGTCGGTGGGACTGCCGTATATCGATCCCGAACTCCGCCAGGGGCAAGGGGAGATCGACGCGGCGCGGGAAGGTGCACTGCCGACGTTGGTGAGGCGGGCGGATTTGAAGGGCGATCTGCACACCCACACAGTGGCCACCGATGGTCAGGCGACCTTGCAAGAGATGGCGGACGCGGCGCGTGAGCGGGGACATGAGTACCTGGCGATCACCGACCACTCCCGCCGGCTGACCGTGGTGCATGGCCTCGACGAACGGCGCCTGCTGGAGCAGGTGGAGGCGATCGAC
>JALSTP010000126.1 GCA_026983675.1 Sedimenticola sp. | reverse complement strand
TCCCCCTCACCATCATCGGCATCCTGCCGGGTCACGCCCTGTTTGGCGCCCAGTTCACCGCCACCTCCATGATCGGCATGATTGCCCTGGCCGGTATCATCGTCCGCAACTCCATCCTGCTGGTGGACTTCATCAACCACGAGGTGCTGCACGGACAGGAATTCAGCGAAGCGGTGGTCCGCTCCGGCGCGGTGCGCGCCAAGCCCATCGTGCTCACCGGCCTGGCCGCCATGGCAGGCGCCTTCTTCATCCTCGACGACCCCATCTTCAGCGGCCTCGCCGTCTCGCTCATTTCGGGAATCTTCGTTTCCACCCTGCTCACCCTGGTGGTGATCCCCGTGGTCTACTTCGCCGCCATGCACAAGCGGCTGCATCTGCTGCACGCCCAGGAAGAGATCTGACGGGAGGCTAGCCCGGATTATTCATGAATAATCCGGGCTAGGCTGACAGCGCCCATCCTCGGGCGCTTTCAAGACGGTGCATCTCTCTACCACGATCACGGGTCCTTGAAGAAAACCCGTTTTTCAAGGACCCACCAGCCGCAAAACCCGCCTGCCCCTCCTCCCGCCGGGATGGCGCCCTTTTCCCTCACCTTGACACTCTGTAATGCAGAGCTATAATAACTCTGCATTACAGAGAATATATGGAGCGCACCATGACCACCTCCACAGAACAGATCCAGGCCATCCACGCCATGCTCGACGCCGGCCACCGCGGCATTCGCCTCGAACGACACACCTTCTGGATATGGGGCCTGACCGGCGCATTCCTTATTCTCAGCGTGCCACAGATCTTTTCCCACGCACGCTTCGCCGACGGTGGCGATCGCATCCTCTATCAAAACCTCTTCATCGCCGTCTGCCTGCTCGCCGCCGGCATCCTCGACTGGCACTGGACCCGTCGCATCCGGGAACGCAAGGGCGAGACCCTGCCCTTCGTGCAACGTCAGATCACCCGGGTCTGGTGGTTGCTCATCGGCCTCATCGTCGCCATCAACATCGGCATGAATCTGTATGGCGGCGGCTATCTCTTCTTCGGCGTCGCCCTGGTGCTGGTGGGCATCGCCCTCTATGTCCACGGCCTCTTCTCGCGCCAGGCGCTGTCCTGGGGTGGTGGCCTGCTGATCGTGGTGGGGCTGGCGCTGGCTGCCGCCTCGCCGCCGATCCGCATCCAGGAGTGGACCACCGCCAGTGCGCTGGGCCTCGGCCTGCCCATCCTCTCACTGCTGGTCCAGGGAGAGCGCCGCAGTCCCCTGAAGGAATTCGGCCTGAGCCTGGCGTGGATCGCACTGGTGCTCCTGCCGGTGGCCACTGCCGTCGCCCTGACCCGGCCGTCCGCGAAGGCGGAGGGCGCCGTCATCGACTATCGGGACTACCTCCAGCAGTCATATACGATGACCGGCAACAGCGCCGTGCGGCTGCCGGCCGGCACTCGCATCCCCCTGCGGCTGGAGATGGAGGGCGACACCCTGGTACCCGAAGGCGAGGTGATGATCCCCATGCGGCTCCTGCGCCCCGCCACCGTGATCCCCGGTGAGGACCGCCTGCGTTTCGACGGCCCTTGGCGGCGGCTGGAAGAGTTCCGCCTGCACGGCGGTTTGGCGGTGGCGGGTGATTTGCTGCCCGGCGATGGCGCCCGGCTGCGCTTGCATCTGACCCTGAACTTCGGTGATTGAACCATGACCACGCCCCTCGACCCCCTCCTCCACCAGCCGGTACGCACCCGCCTCGCGGCCTTCCTGGCGGCCCGTGGCGAGGCCACCTTTACCGAACTGAAAGAGGCCCTTGAGGTGACCGACGGCAACCTGGAGGCGCATCTGAAAAAGCTGGTGGGGGCGGGCTATATCGGAACCCGCAAGACACGCGGTCGCAGACGCCCCCAGACGATCTATTCGCTGTCACCACAGGGGCGTGACGCATTCGCCGCCTATGTGGAGACGCTTCACGCCCTGTTACCGGACCCCGACGGCGAGACCTCTCCCGCCGGAGATCCCCTTTCCACCCGTTGAAATGCCAAATCGAAGGAGACTGCATCATGAAAACCGCACCCCTTTCCATCCTGCTTCTGACCACCTCCCTGCTCGGAGGCTGCGCCAGCATGAATGGCCCCTCCCGGGAGGAGATCGCCGCTCTGCCCGTGATCTCCTACGGGGAACAGACGCCCCCGGATGGCCGCTTTGTGCTCCACTTCCCCGCCGGCAAGCCCGTGAGCCTGCCGGTGCATGTCGACGGTCACCTGTTCACCCGCGGCGACGAACAGACCCTCAAGGTCGCCCTGGCCCGCGATGTCTATTCCTACAAGGAGTGGGTGAGCTTCGACGGCAACACCTGGAAACCCGCCAACGAGGCCCTCGACATGCAGCTGAAACTTCTCCTGCCCTCCTGGAAACATCCCCGATCGGGCGAACTGAGCCTGCACATCGATCCTGCCCAGTGAACGCCGGCGCCTTCAGCCGGCCATGAAGCCCAGGTCGCGCCGGCTGAAGTTGCCGAGATTGGGGAACACGGCGTCGATACCGGCCTCATCGAGACCGAACCAGCGCGCCAGGGTGGCCGCATATTGCTCCACCGAGGTGGTGGGGATGATGCGGCCGTCCTCCACCGCATCCGGGCTGTTGCGCTCGATGCGCGGCATGATGCCGTAGATATCGCCACCCCTGACGGCGCCTCCCATCACCAGGCTGTGGCCACCCCAACCATGATCGGTACCGTTGTTGTTGGGAGTCAGCGAACGGCCAAACTCCGAGGCGGTAAAGGCGGTGACCTGATTCTCCACGCCGAGTTCGGCCAGCGCCGCGTAGAAGGCATCCAAGGACTTGCTCAGGTGCAACAGCCGCTGCGCATGCTTGTCCACCTGGTTATCGTGGGTATCCCAGCCGCCGAAACGGACGAAGAAGAGCTGCCGCCCCGTGCCGGCCCCCAGCCGGTCGCGGACGGCGATCAGCTTGGCCACCATCCGCAGTTGTTTACCCAACGCCCCCCGTTCCTCGCGCTTCTTGCCGGGAAAGGGCGTGGCAAACTCGGGCGCCGTGTCCAGGGCCTCCTTGATCAATTTCGAGTAGTCCATCGAGCGCTGCTGGAGGGCGGCGTCCTGCTGCACCAGCCGGTTGCCATGTTTCAGGCCCAGGGCAAAGAGGTCTCTGTAGGCCTGGTCGGTCTTGTAGCCCCCCTCATGCCACTCGAATTCCAGCTCCTGCACCCCCCAGGCCGGGATGTCGTAGGCGCTCCCACGCAGGCCCACCTGCCACGGGTTGGCGCCGGCCACGGTGATGTTGGGTGAGGGCAGCGGTGCCTGCGCGGCGTCCGGGTAGATCCGGTCGGCCAACGCGCCGGCCCAGCCGAGACCCTGCGAACCCACCGCATTCGCCCGCATCCAGGAACGCTGCTGATCGCTGTGCGAAAAGAGTTGAGGGGGCACCCGGCCGGCATCCTGTTCATATTCCGCCTTGGTCAGGGGTTCCACCAACATCCCCGTATTGGCGATGACGGCGAGCCTCTTCTGGGAAAAGAGCTGCTGCGCTTCCGGCATACTGGGGTGGAGGCCGTATGCCACACCGTCATCGTAGGTGGTGGGTGCGATCGCGAGCAGACGGTCGCGGGGAACCGCCAGTTGCTGCCGCGCCAAGGCGTAGGCGCTGTGGGCGGCCGAACTGCGCGGAACGACCATATTGAAGGAGTCGTTGCCCCCCGCCAGGAAGATGCAGACCAGCGCCTTGTAGTCACCGGGCGCATCGGCGGCTTGCACCGTACCGGCACGCATCATCATGGAAAGCACCGGCGAACCGCCGATGGCGGCGGCCAAGGGTAACCGAAGGAAATGCCTTCTGCTCATCTTGTGGTCGGTCATGGCTGTCTCCTTATCTCTGTACGGCGTATTCGGGGGAGGTGATGATGAGGGCAATCAGGTTGCGCACCCGCTGTTCCTCGTTAAGGGCCTCGCGGTTACGTTGTTCATAGTCGAGCAGGACCTGGCGCATCTCTGTCGACATGGCGCCCGACATCAGCACCAGGTTCAGGTGATCGATGAGTTTTTCCGGCGTGGCGATGAGCCCGATCTCGCGGTCCAGGCTGAGCTTTGCCACCGTCTCATCGTCGAGGCCGTCCTTGGTGGCGAGTGTGGTCAACGCCTCATACATGCGTGGAAGCTGCGATTCGGTGTCGATCTGGAACTCCGGTCCCACCAACCCCGCATCCTTCAGGACGCCGGCAGGGCGGTAGTCCGGAAGGAACCAGTTGAATACAGTGGGCGCACGCAACGGCGCCTGCTGGCGGAAGCCGTCGGAATAGCCATGAAAGTGGAAAGCGGTATAGCGTTCCGCGGGATCATCGGGCATCCGTCCTCCCTGGGCGTGGAAGGCGCGCCACAAGTGGGAGACCCGCAACAAGGGCTCCCGCAGCTTGCCGAAGGTATCCGCACGATCGATGTGACCCTGCCGCGCCTCGGGATCGAGCAGAATGGCCTTGACCACCGCCTTCATATCGCCCCGTTCACCCGCGCCGTTGTCGTTGAACACGGCGGCCACCCGGGCCACGTACTCCGGCGAGGGATTGCTGGTCACCAGCCGCTGGATCAACTGACGGCCGATGAAGGGCCCCACGTTGGGATGATTGGCAATCAGGTCCAGGGCCATGGCCAGATCTTCGCGGGCGCTCTGGCCGGCGGGAAAGTGTGTCCCCATAACCACCTTCTCACCGCTGTCATGGTGTTCGTCATAAGGCACCATGGGGCGGGTCACGACGGCCCCCTTCTTCACCCACTGCTTGTCAAAACCGCCGTTGTCGAAACTCCAGCCGGTGAACACCCGCGCCAGATTTTCGATATCGGCCTGGGTATAGGTCGGCACCGGCTTGCCATCCACAAGCTTCGGCGTGCCGTCCTGGTTGAGTTCCACCAGGCCGATGGTGAACAGTTGCAGCACCTCACGGGCATAATTCTCGTCCGCCCGCCGGCCGGTCTCCGGATCCGGCTTGTCATTGCCAAGCATGCTCAGGTAGATGCCCATTGCCGGATTCAGGGTGACCTGTTCCAGCAGATCACGGAAATGGCCCAGCCCATGCTGCACCAGCACCTCATAATAGCCGGTGACGAGATCGGCTGGGTCCTCCAGCCGGTTGGCGCGGTCCGAGACCACCATGATCTCACTCAGGGCAAAGGCGACCCGCTGACGCAACTGGTCATCACCGTTCACGGCGATGTCCCACCACACGTCCAGCCGGCCGTGCTGGCCCTCGGCGCCGGGCGTCTGGGCGCCGACGCGTTGCAGATGTGAAGTCGGCGGCAACGCAAACTGGTCATCGATCCACGCCTCATAACCGATGCGCCTCAGCCGCTCGATGTCCTCCAGCCTTGGACCGAACGTGGCTTGGGCGAGAAACCGGGCGGCGTCGTTGCTGTCGATCTTCGCCGCTGCGGTGCCGGTCACCTGGATCACCAGGGTCGCCGTACCCGTGAGCCCCTGGTCATCGGTCACCGTCAGCGTTGCGGTGAAACGGCCTTCGTCCACATAGGTGTGGGTGATGCGGCGTCCCGTTGCCTTGATCCCATCGCCAAAATCCCACTGGTAGCCGACGATCCGTTGCTCCGGATCGGTGGAGTCCGCGCCATCGAATGCCACTGCCAACGGCGCCTCTCCCGTGCTGATATCGGCCTTGATCCGCGCCACCGGCGTCCGGTTCCTGGCCGTAAGCGACTTGCCCCCGACCCGCTTGGCGGATCCGACTCCGCTCTTGGCGCCTATACTCGACGACTTCGCGGACACCGCCCCTCCGCTGTTACACCCGCTCAGGACGAATACTGACGCCAACAACAGACAGGGCAGTGACAAGGATCGAAATGTGATGTTCATAGACAGCTCCATCGGGGATTGCCCGTACTTGCTACAACGTATCGGGCGGCAGTCTAGGGGCCCTCTACACACCTGAAGTGTGACCGGCATCACCGTTTGCCCGGCCAAGACAGGGAAAACCCTTATATCTGGCAAACGGATCACATTCCTGACGCGCGTTTTTCCTGTCAGGGAAGAAGGGCTGGGAGCAAACTGCGGGCCGGCACGCCGCGGCTGAATACGATATATAGTGTTGCCGGGTTAATAAGGCGAAAAAGATTCCCCTATAATCAAGCGACAAATCCGGGAAGCGCCATGCCGTCTACAACACTGCTCATCTACCTCCACGGCCTCAACAGCAGCGCGGCCTCCAAAAAGGCCACGGTGCTGAGGGAAACCCTGGGCTGCGGAGATCTAGTGACGCCGACCTATCCGGCGCATCGGCCGGACGATGCGGTGGCCATGCTGCGCGGCATTATCGCAGCGGCCATTGGAAAACGGCCCGCGGATACAGCGACGATGCTGCTGGGGAGTTCCATGGGCGGGTTCTATGCCCAGTACCTCGCACGCCGCTTTCCCGTGGCACACGTGGTGATGATCAACCCGGCGCTTCGCCCATGGGAGCTGCTGCCAAACCACTTTGGACCACAAGTAACCGCCACCGGCGAACACTACATGCTCACCCCCGAACTCGTGGACGCCTGCCGCCGCTACGCCGTGCACGACCCCTGTGGCGGTCCGCCCACCACCTTGCTGATCGACAAGATGGACGAGGTGATCGACTATCGCATCGCCGTGGAGATGTATCGCCGCTGCGGGCGCATCCACCTGTTCGAAGGAGGGAGCCACGCCTTTGAACACATGGACCAGGCGCTGACCATCATTCGCCAGCTCTGCAACGACTGACAGGCCGTTGTCCGCAGATCAGCCCGCCAGTCGGCCGAAGATGCGGAAACCGGCCACGTAGGTGCCGATAGCTGAACCGAGGGTACTGAACAAAAACACCAGCAAGGTGCGGGAGACCCGGTTGCGCCACCACCCCTTGAGGGTGGTGCAGTCGGTGCGCAGGCGCTTGAAGTCACCCACCTGCGGTTTGCGCAGCCAGATCTCCACCGCCGCAGTGACCATGCCGGCGCCGATGGTGGGATTGAGCGAGGTGATGGGAGCGGCCACGAATGCGGTGAGGATGGTCAACGGATGGGCGCCGGCAATCAGCGCTCCAAGGGCGGAGAGGACGCCATTGATCATCACCCAGTCCTTCACCATCGCCCAGCCGATATCGGGGCTGCGCTGAAAGCCGAGCACGAACCCAAGCAGAACCAACGCCACCACGATCCAGGGGATCAGTTTCGGCCAGCGGCTGGGGGGCGGCAACCGGTCGAGACGCGCCACCACCTCGGCCGGTGGCGTGGAGTCCTCTTGCAGATAGCGCACGATCCCTTTCAGGTGGCCCGCGCCCACCACCGCAAGAAGATTCTTGTGGGTGCCCGCCGCCAGTTCCTGCCGGATGCGCGCCGCCATGAAGCGATCACGCTCATCGATGAGCGGTTCGTAGAGGTCCTTCCTGTCCTCGGCGAACTCGGCAAAGGTGGTCTCCAACATGTCGCCTTCCTTGAGCCGCTCGATCTCCTCTTCCGAAATCTCCTCACGCGAGATCACGCTGGCGAGCAGCCCGGCAAACAGCCCAAGGCGTTTCCACCACGGGACGTTGGCCGCCACCCGCTTCAGCGTCGTGCCGATCTCACGATCGATCTGCAATACCGGCAGACCACGCGCCTCGGCGATCTCGATGGCAGCGCGCTGCTCCGCGCCCGGTTCGATACCGAACTGGTCGGCCAGCCGCTGCTGATAGGCGCCCAACGCAAGGTTGGCGGCTACCATCGGCACCCGCCCCTCCTTCACCACCTTGAACAGATCCATTCGCTCAAGCGCGGTGGGATCCTGTAGCGCCGTGTAGCGGCTGTGGCAGAGCTCCACCGCCACCGCATCGTACTCCCCCGACTCGAGCAGTTCCCGTACCTTGTCCGCGCTGGCGCGGGAGACATGCGCCGTGCCCAGCAGGGTCACGTGGCTGCCGTTGACCCGCAGCTCTTTCATTGGTTGTTGTTCAGATTCCATCTATTCTTAAGGCTCTTTCGCGCTTCGTGGGCGTAATGATAACAGCAACAACGGTTTTCAACCGGCGCCGATGTGCCGTACCATGCCGCCTGGCAAAGCCGTTCTCCACGGATCAGAAATGAACACACGCACTCTCTTGGTCGGCCTCATCATGTTCGCCCTGGTATCGACCGCCGGCTGTGAAAGTTTGGCCACCCGCAAACGGGCCAATGCCCTGACCGATACGCTGCGTGCCTACGAGACCGCTATCCGGTGGGGCATGTTCAGTCACGCCTACCGCCTGCGCCTGCCCGAGAAAGGTGCAAAACCAAAACCCCCGCCCGCCAGTCTGGACAACGTCCGCGTCACCGCCTACGAAGTGTTGTCCCCCCCCACACTGGTCGACCCCGACACCGCAGTACAAACAGTGGGCATCGAATATGTCCTGAAAGACGCCCAGACGCTGCACAAACTGATCGATGAACAAGTATGGCGATACGACAAGGAACACAAGGTATGGCGACTTGCGAGTCCCGCACCCACCTTCGGGCAAGGAAATCCCCGATAAGGCATCTTCTTTTCCAACAGGACGCCACGGCCCGGGACAGGGTCTATAATTAGGGACGGAAGTGTGGTGGAATCGCATCCCGTCACGTGCCAAGGATCATGCCCTTGAATCTTGTCCTGGAAACCGGACCCTCGCCCCGTCCATTGCTGGAACATGCACTGGCGTTCGTGGAGGAGTATTACCGCAAGGGACACGAAGGCAAAACGGTTGTCATCGGTTGCGATCCCGAAGGGAAGAGCACCGCCTTCGCCGCCGGACTGAGCCGGATCGAACAACAGAAACAGCTTGCGGTGATGGCGCGCTATCTGTTTCTCAAACACAATGTGAAACGTTATCTGGTCGTCATGCCTGCATGGCTCGGCGAGGAGGGGGAACACGAAGTGGTGGCTATTGAAGTACGCACACCCGCGGGGCGCTGGCGCCTGACCGCCGATGTACTGAGAGATGCGGAAGGCCGGTTCCACGCATTGAAACCCGGTGTCGCCGAACCCTCCGACACACCGTTGCTCGACCACTTGCTGATCCATGGCCAATCGCTGCCAGGGCTCATGCGCAGGGAACTCGATCTGGCCTATCGAGCATTGCGCATCGCCACCCCCCCGGAACTGTGCGCCTCGCCGACCCCCTGACCCTCGCATGAACCGTCCCGCCTATCTTATTCCGGCCTCCACCCGGTTCATGCTCTCAGCCGCGGCCTTCGTGGTGATTATCGCCGGGTTGAAGGCGTCGCAGCAGTTGTTGGCGCCGTTTCTGCTCTCCATTTTCATCGCCGTCCTGGCCACCCCGCCCCTCTTCTTCTTCCAGAAAAAGGGCCTCTCCACCCCGCTGGCCCTGCTGCTGGTGACCGCGGGGGTGGTCGCCGCCGGCATCGCTCTGGCGGCCCTCATCGGCGGATCGCTGGACGACTTCTCATCCAACCTCCCGCGCTACCAGGAAAAACTGAAGCTGCTTACCGGCAACACCCTCGCCTGGCTGCAGGCGAAAGGGGTGCAGATTCCCGACCGCGCCCTCACCACCTATCTGGACCCGGCCAAGGCCATGCGCATGGCGGGCAAGATGCTCAGCGGTCTCGGCGGCGTTCTGGCCAACACCTTCCTGATTCTGCTCACGGTCATCTTCATCCTCTTCGAGGCCTCCAGCGTCCCGGCCAAACTGAAAGCCGCCCTGCGCCGGCCCGACGCCTCGATGGAACACTTTGCCGCCATCGTGCGCAACATCAACAACTACATGGTGATCAAGACCACCACCAGTCTCGTCACCGGCGTGGTGGTGGCGGTGATGCTGGCCGTCGTCGGCGTCGACTATCCGGTGATGTGGGGCACCCTGGCGTTCATGCTCAACTATGTGCCCAACATCGGCTCGGTGATCGCCGCCCTGCCCGCCGTGCTGCTGGCCCTGATCCAGATCAGCCCCACCGCCGCCCTGGTGGTCGCCGCAGGCTACCTGGTGATCAATATCGTCATCGGCAACGTGGTGGAACCCCGTTTCATGGGCGAAGGACTGGGACTCTCCACCCTCATCGTCTTTCTCTCTTTGGTCTTCTGGGGCTGGGTACTCGGCCCGGTGGGCATGTTCCTCTCGGTGCCGCTGACGATGACCCTCAAAATCGTCCTCGACGCCAATAAAGACACCCGGCCCATCGCCATCCTGCTGGGTCCGACACCTCGAAGCAGGTGACCACTCGGCTCACCCCTGAGAAACGCAGAATCAACAGATCTCCGCCAGCAGACGGTCGATGAGCCGCTGGGCCTGGCCCAGGTACCCCCGTCCGAACAGGTTGAGGTGATTGAGGATGTGGTAAAGATTGTAGAGGTCGCGGCGCACGCGGTAGCCGGGGTCGAGGGGCCATGCCTCGTCATAGGCGGCATGGAAATCATGATCGAAGCCGCCGAAGAGTTCGGTCATGGCGATATCGGCCTCGCGGTCGCCGTAGTAGACGGCGGGGTCGTAGATCACCGGGCGTCCCTCACTGTCGTAGCTCATGTTGCCACCCCAGAGATCACCGTGCAGCAGCGAGGGGACGGGGGCGTGGTCGATCAGGGCATCGAACTCGGCCAGCAGCCGCTCGCCCCGCCGCTGCAGGCTGCCGCGGTACCCCGCTTCGGCCGCCAGCCGCAACTGAAAGCCCAGGCGCCGCTCGCGCCAGAATTCGACCCAGTCCGTCATCCAGGCATTGTGCTGAGGGGTGGAGCCGATCGTGTTGTCGCGATGCCAGCCGAAGGCATCGGCGCTCTGGCGATGCATCCGCGCGAGTTGCCTCCCGGCTTCGGCGGCGGCGCCGTCGCTGCGGTGGCGACCGAGGGCGATGTATTCCATCACCAGGTAGGCATCACCATCGGCGATGCCGTAACACAACGGTTGCGGCACCCGGATGCTGCGCGTGGCGGCCATCTCCGCCAGTCCGTCGCTCTCGGCCTCGAACATGTCGAGCAGATGCGCTCTGTTGAGTTTGACGAAATATTCGCGGGCGCCGTCGCTCAGGCGCGCGGCCGTGTTGATGCAGCCCCCGCCGAGACTGCGCGGGCTGGCCGGCTCGAAGGGTTTGCCAGTCGTTTGCGAGATGTGGTCTGCGATCGCCGCCCAGGCCGTCATTGGCAGAGGTTCAGACGTTCGCGGAGGGGGCTGGTACGGGGAAAGTGAGCGCGCAGGAAGGCCATCTGGTCGGCGCGCACATGCCGCCCCTGCAGATAGACATATTCGGCATGGGTGGGTGTGAAGGGGATCGCCAGCAGTTGCATGCCCGCCGCCTCGGGCGTCCGTCCCGCCTTATAGTTGTTGCAGCGGACACAGGCGGTCACCACGTTGTTCCAACTGTCCGGTCCGCCCTGACTCAGGGGCCGCACATGGTCACGCGAGAGGTCCGCGTCGTGGAAATGCTGGCCGCAGTACAGGCACAGGTGCCCGTCACGCTGGAAAAGGGTCTGGTTGCTGAGCGGCGGCGTGTAGCCGCGGCGCATCCGCGTCAGCGTGTGGCTTTCGCCATAGGTGGCAATGATGGAATTGACCTCGATGACACTGCGCCGGCGCGTCCTGGCGTTGATACCGCCATGGATCCGATACAACAGGCTGCCACAACTGTAGGCCACCTGCCCCAGAAAATAGAGCCGCACCGCGTCCCGGTAACCCACCCACTCCAGGGGCATCCCGGCAACGTCGGTACGCAATACCTGCTGCCTCAAATCCATCGACCTGCTCATACCCACGATCACTACTCCATCCGATCATACACAGATCGACCCGCGCTGCAAGCGATGGCCGGGCGCCGCCACGGCCCTGCCTGGGTCCGGGGTCGCCACATGCCGCCTTGCGGGCGCCCCGGTCACACCGCCACCTGTGAATACTCCACCCCTCTCCCGGGCGTAAAAGCAACGATGCCGCCTAAAGGCGTGGGATTTACGGATCCCCTATGGGAGACTTTATTAACCCGGCAAGCGCCCGCCGGCACTTGACATGCGTCGGACTTCATGATCCACAACGTGGTTTATACACATTCAAATCCATTGCATGGACAATGGGAATCCTCTTCCTTTGAGTACT
>JALSTP010000125.1 GCA_026983675.1 Sedimenticola sp. | reverse complement strand
ATGCAACGAAAAATCGAAGAAAAATGGACCGCTTTCCCACCAGCGCACGACTGCATGGATGCAGGAGGTAGAGCAACGCATGGAGCAGTTGCCGAGTAGATCAATCCTAAATCCGGCAGACTCCTAGCCCGGATTATTCATGAAATCGCTCGCGCCCTTGCTTGATCCTTGTCCACACAGGGAATTTTCCTTCCTTGGCAATACAGCCCGTATTCCGCTCGGTCGGAAAATCCCCTGTGCGGACAACTCTCTGCGCAATCATCGCGGTGATTCATAAATAATCCGGGCTAGCCCGGATGGGATGCAGGCGTTTGCGCAAGCCTTGGCGGATGGGGGATACTTTTCTTCATGAACGATGTTCTATTCGAGCTGGCGGCAAGGCTGGGGCAGCGGCTGCATGCGGAAGGGTTGATGATGGCGACTGCCGAATCCTGCACTGGCGGTTGGGTCGGGAAGGCGCTGACCGACGTGCCGGGAAGTAGCGCCTGGTTCGACCGGGGTTATGTGACCTACAGCAACCGGGCGAAACAGGAGGTGCTCGGGGTGCGCCCCGAGACACTGGCCCGGTACGGGGCCGTAAGCGAAGCTACGGTGCGGGAAATGGCGGAAGGGGCGATACGCTTCGGGGGTGTCGATCTCGCCTTGGCTGTCAGCGGTTTGGCGGGTCCAGGTGGGGGAAGTGCCGGTAAGCCCGTGGGGACGGTCTGGTTTGCATGGGCGCGCAGGGGGATGGACACCACCGCTCGTCGGATGCTGTTCTACGGGGATCGGGACGCGGTGCGCCGGCAGGCGGTGCGAACTGCGATCCGGGGGGCATTAGGGCACCTTGGCGATCTCCAATGAACGGTGTGGAGAACATATAGGATGGGCCATCCTACCGGGTCGCGGCGCTTGTTCTTCGCCCTTTGGCCGGACGATTCGACCCGTCGCGCGCTCGACGCCCTTAGCCAGCGGGTGGTCGGTAAAGGCGCCCGTTCGGTGCATCCGCTGGATCTGCATGCCACCCTGGTGTTTCTTGGACAGGTGCCCACCGAACGCTTCGAGTGCGTGGAGACGGCGGCGGACGGCATACGGGGTACGCATTTTGAACTCGATATCAACGTTCTCGACTACTGGTTTCGCCCGCGAATCCTTTGGTGCGGTCCGCGCAGAACACCGGATGCCCTTTTTGCGTTGGTGAAGGATTTGGAGACCGCATTGGGTGCATGTGACTTTGTCCCCGAACACCGGCCCTACCGTATGCACGTGACGCTGGCGCGCAAGGCGCGACCCCAGAAGGCACGGGTGTTGAACCCTGCGATTCCCTGGCGTGTCGAGGAGTTTGTACTGGCGGCGTCGCATTCAACACAGGGACCTCCCCGCTATGAAATCCTTAGGCGTTGGCCGCTGGATTGACGTTCCCGATATACTGTGACCCGAACTGCCTTCGCCCTACGAGGGCAGGCGATAATGCAGCCTCCTTCAGCGGTTGGTCGGTTGGCTCTTTTTTAATTCACGGATGATGGCTTTATAGAATTCATGTAAAACATTAAGATACATGACATACTTCGTGTATTTTGTTAAATTTTAGTGCACCTGTATGTGTTTCTGATGACATACGCCTCGTGGGACTCGAATGAAGGATTTATCCATTGTATTGATCAGTGTTCACGGTCTGATTCGTGGGCACGATCTGGAACTGGGTCGAGATGCCGATACCGGCGGACAGATCAAGTACGTGCTGGAATTGGCCGAGGCCCTGGCGGAAAACCCCGCAGTCGCCCATGTTGAGCTGCTCACGCGGCGCGTGGTGGATCCCGAGGTGAGCGGTGATTATGCCGAGCCGGTGGAACCCCTCGGCAATGGCGTCACGATTGTACGTCTCGATGCGGGCCCGGAAGGATACCTGCGCAAGGAAGAATTGTGGGACCATCTCGACGCCTTTGCGGACAACGCGTTGGCTTGGCTTCGGGGGCGGGATCGGCGTCCAGATATCATCCACAGCCACTATGCAGACGGGGGTTATGTCGGCGTGCGCCTTGCCAGCCAGCTCGGTGTACCGCTGGTGCATACCGGCCATTCCCTTGGACGGGTAAAGCGCGGGCGTTTGCTCGCCACCGGCCTGAAAAGCAGCGAGATCGAAGAGCGTTACAACATGGCCCGGCGTATCGAGGCGGAAGAAGAGACGCTCGGCGCCGCCGAGTTGGTGATCACCAGCACCCATCAGGAGATCGAGGAGCAATACGGTCTTTACGATCATTACCAACCTGAACAGATGCGGGTCATTCCCCCGGGCACCGATCTGCGGCGCTTCCAACCCCCAGACGGCCAAGAACAGACGACTGGCATCGCGGACGAGGTGCGGCGTTTCCTGCGGGAACCGGAGAAGCCCCTCATCCTGGCCCTCTCCCGGCCCGACGAGCGCAAGAACATAGGCACCTTGATCGAGGCCTACGGTGAATCGGAGGCGCTTCAGGAGAAGGCAAACCTGCTGGTGGTGGCCGGTAACCGAGACGATATCCGGGAGATGGATGCAGGGGCCCAAGGGGTTCTCGTGGATATGCTGTTCTCCATCGATCAGTATGATCTCTATGGCCGGATTGCCTATCCCAAACATCATCAGGCAGACGATGTGCCACTCATCTACCGTTTGGCCGCCGCTTCGCAAGGGGTATTCGTCAACCCCGCGCTCACCGAGCCCTTTGGTCTGACCCTGATCGAGGCGGCCGCCAGTGGTCTGCCCATCGTGGCTACCGAAGACGGTGGGCCGCGGGATATCGTGGCCAATTGCAAAAACGGCTATCTGATCGATCCGCTGGACAAGGCAGATATCGCGAAGGCGCTCCTCAAGGTGCTCGGAAATGCCAAAGATTGGCGACGCCTGGCTAAGAACGGTATTCAGGGGGTGCGCAGACACTATTCCTGGCAGGCTCACGTGGAGGCGTATCTTGCCCAGGTCAAACCGTTGTTGGAGGGTGCGCCGACCGAGGCACGTCCTCCACGCCCCGGCCGGCGGCCCATGTTGTATCACGATCGCGCCTTGTTCACCGATCTCGATCAGAACCTTCTCGGCGATGCCGAATCGTTGGCTGAGCTTTCCACGTTGGTAAGGGCGCATCGGAAATGCGCCTCCTTTGGCATCGCCACCGGCCGGCGGCTCGATTCCGCTCTCCGGTTGATGAAAAAACACAGCATTCCCCAACCCGATGTGCTCATTACCAGCCTCGGCACCCAGATTCATTATGCCCCCAACCTGACCCGAGATGAGGCATGGGCCCGGCATATCGACCATCTTTGGACGCCGAAGGACGTGCTGCGCACCCTCGCCGAGTTGCCAGGGATCAAACTGCAGCCCAAGAGCGAACAGAGCCGCTACAAGATCAGTTACTACATCGATCCCCAGGAAGCGCCCTGTCTTGAAGAGATCACCAGCTTGCTGCATCAGGAAGATCAGGCCGTGAACATCTTCCTTTCCTTTGGCCAGTTCCTGGATATCACGCCGATCCGGGCCTCGAAGGGGTTTGCCCTGCGTTACTTCGCCGACCGGTGGGGGATCCCGCTGGCGCACATACTTGCGGCCGGCGGTTCGGGAACCGATGAGGATATGATGCGCGGCAATACCCTGGCCGTGGTGGTGGCCAACCGGCATGACGAGGAACTCTCCCAGTTGACCGACGTAGAGCGCATCTATTTCGCGCAGCAGCCGCACGCCGCCGGGATTTTGGAGGCAATCGACCATTATGACTTTTTCAGTCGCTGCCGGGTGCCACAAACATGAATCCGCGGATTCTGCTGTGCACCGACCTCGACCGCACGTTGCTGCCAAACGGAGCGGAGCCGGAATCTCCCGCCGCGAGGAAATGCTTTGCCAGGCTCGCGGCACGGCCAGAACTTTGCCTCGCCTATGTCACCGGTCGCCATCGGTCTTTGGTTGAGCAGGCGATAAGGAATTATTTTTTGCCCGCGCCCGATTTTGTGTTGGCCGACGTGGGCACGACTATCTACGAGACCAGGGGCGGCGACTGGGCGGTGTGGCCGGAGTGGACGGAGGAGATCAGTAAAGACTGGGCGGGGCATGATCACGCCCAACTGCAGCGGCTGTTTGCCGACCTTAAGACGTTACGCATGCAAGAGATGTCGAAACAGAACACCTACAAGCTCAGTTACTACGTTCCCTTGCAGGCAGACCGTATGGTGTTGAAACAGGAAATGCGGGAGCGGCTGGAATCGGTGGGGGTGTCCGCCAGTTTGGTGTGGAGCGTCGATGATCCCGCCGGCGTCGGTCTGTTGGATGTGCTACCGAAACGGGCGACCAAGCTGCACGCCATCGAGTTTCTGATGCAGCGCCAGGGGTTTTCCCGGGAAGAGACCGTCTTCGCCGGCGACAGTGGCAACGATCTGCCGGTGCTTGTCAGCCCTTTGCAGAGCGTGCTGGTCGCCAACGCGGCTCAGGATGTCCGTGAGCAGGCGCGACAGATTGCCGCGCGCAACGGCAATGACGGCACCCTGTATATGGCAAAGGGAGGGTACAGGGGGATGAATGGTAACTACGCCGCGGGGATTCTGGAGGGGCTGAGCCATTTTCGCCCTGAGACTGAACAATGGTGGAGTGAGATGACATGACGATGAAGGAAAGAGAGCGCCCTGTGGTATTCGGTGAAGTGCTGTTCGATCAGTTCCCCGATGGGGCGGCGGTGTTGGGGGGGGCGCCTTTCAACGTGGCATGGCACCTGCAGGCTTTTGGCGCCAGACCCGTGTTCATAAGCCGCGTGGGTGACGATTCCCTGGGGCGGCAGATTCGTTCCGCGATGCAGTCGTGGGGGATGGATCTGGCGGGGTTACAACTGGATTCGGCACACCCTACGGGACGTGTGCAGGTAGAGATCGAAGGGGGCGAGCCGCATTTTGACATCCTGCCCGATCAGGCTTATGACTTCATCGACCCGGCGGCATTGCCGCCGCTGGCAGGCGGGACGATGCTCTACCATGGCAGCCTTGCCCTGCGCCGGCCCGAGGCGAGGCGGGCCTTCGAACGGCTGCACGCCAGTGTGGCGGCGCCGGTCTTCGTGGACGTCAACCTGCGCGCCCCTTGGTGGGACAGGGAGGTGGTGCTTGACCATCTCGGTAACGCCGAATGGGCAAAGCTCAACGAGGACGAACTGGCCTTGCTGGCGCCTGCCTCCGCAGGGGCCGATTTCATGTCCCGCGCGGCAGCCCTACAGGAGGACCGCAAACTGTCGCTATTGATTGTTACACGTGGCGCCCAGGGGGCCATGGTGCGTACTGCATCGGACGAGGTATACGAAGTGACACCCGGCACCGGCGTTCAGGTTGTGGATGCCGTCGGGGCCGGGGATGCCTTTGCCTCAGTCATGCTGCTGGGCCTGTTGGAGGCGTGGCCGCTGGACATCGCTCTGCGGCGGGCCCAGGAGTTTGCCAGTGCCGTGGTCGGCATTCGCGGCGCCACACCCCGTGACACAGGGTTCTATACCCCCTTTATCGAGACATGGAGCGACGGTTGAATACTAAGAACAGACAAGAATTCGTTGATACCCTTCAGGAATATCTACAAAACCATCGCAGCGATGCCCATCGGGTGCTGCACCATTTTCTCTCCACAGGGCGGCGTTTCTTTCTGCGCAGCGACCTGAGGGACGGTTTTGCGGAACTCTGTGAGAACGCAGACGATGCCTGCGATTCCGATTCACCGCTGGCCGAGGTCATCCAGCAGAGCCAGGAGGCGGCGCTGGATCCTAACTGGATCTATTTTGCCGTGCGCCGCCGCATCGGGCGCTGGTTCCATGTGCGCATTCATCTGGAACGGATGGAAGCGGAAGTGGTTCCCGTCAGCGAGTTTCTGCGTTTCAAGGAGGTCCTGGCAACCGCGGACGGGGCGCAGGATGAGTGGGTGCTGGAAGTGGATCTGGGGCCGTTCTCACGCCATTTCGACAAGCCCAGTGAATCACGTTCCATTGGCCGTGGGGTGGAATTTCTGAATCGACGGCTTTCCAGTCGGCTGTTCGACCGGCGTGGGCGGGGTGGCGCGCACCTGTTCGACTTTCTGCGTCTCCACAGCTACCGCGGGCAGCAACTGATGCTGAACGGTACGCTGAAAGATGTGGATGCCTTGCGTCGCGCGTTGCGCGCGGCAGAGGCGCTCATAGCGAAGCAGCCGCCGGAAGCCGTGTGGGACGATGTGGTGCATGAGCTCCGGGCGATGGGCTTCGAACCGGGTTGGGGGCGCGAGGTGACGCGCATCCGCGACACCATGCAACTGCTGCTCGATCTCCTGGAGGCGCCGTCACCGGATGCGCTGGAAGACTTCCTCGGCCGCATCCCCATGATCTTTTCGGTGGTGATCCTGTCGCCCCATGGCTGGTTCGGTCAGGCGGGGGTGCTGGGGCGTCCGGATACCGGTGGGCAGGTGGTCTACATCCTCGACCAGGTGCGCGCACTGGAACAGGAGATGGCGCATCGCCTCCATGCCCAGGGGCTGGACATCGATCCCCGGATCGTGGTGCTCACGCGCCTCATCCCCGAGGCCGAAGGCACCACCTGCGATCAGCGGCTGGAGCCCATCGCCGGGACCCGCCACGCCACCATCCTGCGTATCCCCTTCCGCAACGAGAATGGCGAGGTGGTGCCGCAATGGATCTCGCGTTTCGAGATCTGGCCCTATCTGGAACGCTATGCCCTGGAAGCGGAGCGGGAACTGCCGGGTGAATTGGGCGGCCGGCCGGATCTGCTTGTCGGCAATTACTCGGACGGTAACCTGGTGGCCTCGATCATGGCGCATCGCATGGGGGTCACCCAATGCAACATCGCCCATGCCTTGGAGAAGACCAAGTACCTCTACTCGGATCTCTTCTGGCAGGACAACGAGGCGCAGTACCACTTCTCGTGCCAGTTCACCGCCGACCTGATTGCCATGAATCAAGCCGATTTCATCATCACCAGCACCTTCCAGGAGATTGCCGGCACCGAGGACACCATCGGTCAGTACGAAGCGCACCAGGCCTTCACCATGCCCGGTCTCTACCGGGTGGTGAACGGTGTGGACGTCTATGACCCCAAATTCAACATCGTCTCGCCCGGGGCGGATGCCACGGTCTACTTTCCGCCCACCGAGAAGGCGCGTCGTCTCACCCACCTGCTGCCCGAGATCGAAGCGCTGGTCTACGGTGAGGAGTGCGACAGCGCCTTTCATGGCATGCTCGCCGACCGGGACAAGCCGCTGCTCTTCACCATGGCGCGGATGGACCGGATCAAGAACATCACTGGCCTGCTGGAGTGGTATGGCCGCAGCGAGGCGTTGCGCAATGAGGTCAATCTGCTGATCGTCTCCGGCTACATCGACCCAGCGTTGTCGAGCGACACGGAAGAACGCGCGCAGATCGAAAAGATGCACGCGCTCATCAAGGAGTACGATCTGGAGAGTCAGGTGCGTTGGATCGAGGGACAGGTGGACCGCGAGCGCAACGGCGAACTCTATCGTTACATTGCCGACCGGCGCGGCGCCTTCGTGCAGCCGGCCCTGTTCGAGGCCTTCGGACTCACCGTGATCGAGGCCATGAGTACCGGCCTTCCCACCTTCGCCACCTGCTTCGGTGGCCCGCTGGAGATCATCGAGGAAGGGGTGTCGGGCTTCCATATCGACCCCAACCATGGTGACGAGGCGGCGGAAAAGATCGCCAGATTCTTTGCTGACTGCCGCCAGGATCCGGCGTACTGGGATCGCATCGCCGAAGGGGCCCTGCACCGGGTCGAGGCCCGCTATACCTGGCGTCGCTATGCAGAGCGCATGATGACCCTCTCCCGCGTCTACGGGTTCTGGAAATACATCACCGATATGGAACGTGCCGAGACCCGGCGTTATCTGGAGATGTTCTACAGTCTGGAACTGCGCCCGCGCGCCCTGGCGATGGACGCCAGGTAGCCGCCACAGGCTCATGACGTGAGCCCATGGGTGTGTGATAATCGTCCCATTCCCAATCCCGGGCGGTGACACGGAGGTCCATCGCCCCCTTTTCCGCGAGAGGAGAGAGAATGGACGAGCAACGTAAAAAAGCACTCAGTGCGGCGCTGAGCCAGATCGAGAAGCAGTTTGGCAAGGGCTCCGTGATGCGCATGGGCGACTCTGCGGCCCAGCGCAATATCGAAACCATTTCCACCGGGTCCCTGGGGCTGGATATCGGTCTCGGCATCGGCGGACTGCCGAAGGGGCGTGTGATCGAGATCTACGGTCCGGAGTCTTCGGGCAAGACTACCCTGACTCTCCACGCCGTGGCGGAGACCCAGAAGCAGGGCGGCACCGCCGCCTTCGTGGATGCCGAGCATGCCCTGGATCCCACCTACGCCGAGAAGCTCGGCGTCGATATGGACGAGTTGCTGGTCTCCCAGCCCGACACCGGCGAGCAGGCGCTGGAGATCACCGACATGCTGGTACGCTCCGGTGCGGTGGACATCGTGGTGGTGGACTCTGTGGCCGCATTGACCCCCAAGGCAGAGATCGAGGGGGACATGGGCGATTCTCACGTTGGCCTGCAGGCGCGACTCATGTCCCAGGCGCTGCGCAAACTCACCGCCAACATCAAACGCTCCAACTGCATCGTCATCTTCATCAACCAGATTCGCATGAAGATCGGCGTCATGTTCGGCAGTCCGGAGACCACCACCGGTGGCAACGCCCTCAAATTCTACGCCTCGGTGCGCCTCGACATTCGCCGCATCGGCGCCATCAAAAAGGGCGACGAGGTGGTGGGCAACGAGACCCGCGTCAAGGTGGTGAAGAACAAGGTGGCACCGCCCTTCAAGCAGGTGGTGTTCGAGATCCTCTACGGTGAAGGAATCTCCCGCGAGGGCGAACTCATCGAGTTGGGCGTCAAGCATGGCATCATCGACAAGGCCGGTGCCTGGTACAGCTACAAGGGCGACCGCATTGGGCAGGGCAAGGAGAACGTGCGCAAGTTTCTCAAGGAGAACCCGGAGCTGGCCGAAGAGATCGAGCAACAGATCCGTGCCGTCGTCTTCCCCGAGGCGGAAGAGGCAGCCACGACGCCCGAAACCGCCGAGGCCGAGGTCTGACGACTCAGGCGGCCACGCCCCCCCTCCAGGTGGCGGTGCGGCTACTCGCCTCCCGCGAGCACAGCCGCTTCGAGTTGCGCAACAAACTGCTCCGGCGGGGATACAGCACTGACGAGGTGGAGCAGGCCCTCGATTCGCTCGTGGCCGACGGTCTGCAGAGCGACGAGCGCTATGCAGAGCAGTATGTGGAACTGCGTCGCGCCAAGGGTTATGGACCCCTGCGCGTGCGTGCCGAATTACGCGAGCGTGGCGTGGCGGATGGATTGATCGATCTCATAGTCGATGAACATGATCCCGTGTGGTATGAGACCCTCCGGCGCGTCCATGACAAGAAATACGGTGCCGTTGCCCCGGCCAGTATGAAGGAGCGGGCGGCGCGCAGCCGGTTCCTCGGCTATCGGGGTTTTTCCGGCGGGCAGGTGCGCCGCCTTCTGGGGGAAGAGGACTGAACGGCGCTGGCATTCGGGGAATACAATGCCTATTGGACCACTGCTTCTCTCTGACCGATTGTAGATCGGGCCGTCGCCCGGCAGGCCGGTGTGAAGGCCAACCTGCATAACAGGGGAGAAGAATATGGTACGTTTGCTTCATTCCAGATCGATCGAGAGGTGTCGACCCGGCCGCCGCCGGGCGTTACAGAGACCATGAAGAGTGCAGAAATTCGAAGGGCGTTTCTCGACTATTTCGCCGAGCGGGGTCACGAGGTGGTGCCGAGCAGTTCGCTGGTGCCCGAAAACGACCCCACGTTGTTGTTCACCAATGCCGGCATGGTGCAGTTCAAGGACGTGTTTCTGGGACGTGAAAAGCGGCCCTACAGCCGCGCCTGTTCCTCCCAGCGCTGCGTGCGCGCTGGCGGCAAGCACAACGATCTGGAAAATGTGGGCTACACCGCACGTCACCACACCTTCTTTGAGATGCTGGGCAATTTCAGCTTTGGTGACTACTTCAAGCGCGAGGCAATCGGTTTCGCGTGGGAATTTCTCACCGCCACGCTGGCGTTGCCGCCGGAGAAACTCTGGGTCACGGTCTATGAAGACGATGACGAGGCAGCAGAGATCTGGCTGAACGTGATCGGCGTCGATCCCTCTCGCTTCAGCCGCATTGGCGACAAGCCGGGCGGGCGCCGTTATGAGAGCGACAATTTCTGGTCCATGGGGGATACCGGTCCCTGCGGTCCCTGTTCCGAGATCTTTTACGACCATGGCCCGGGGGTCGCCGGGGGGCCTCCTGGCACGCCGGAAGAGGAGGGTGACCGCTACATCGAGATCTGGAACCTGGTTTTCATGCAGTATAACCGTGACGCCGAAGGCAACATGACCCCGCTGCCGCGTCCGTCGGTGGACACCGGCATGGGCCTGGAGCGGCTGGCGGCGGTGATGCAGGGCGTCCATTCCAACTACGAGATCGATCTGTTCCGCAACCTGATTCGGGCGGCGGCCCAGGCTACCGGCAGCACAGATGACGACAACAAGTCGTTGCGCGTCATTGCCGATCACATCCGGTCCTGCGCCTTTCTCATCAGCGACGGTGTGATGCCCTCCAATGAAGGGCGTGGCTATGTCCTGCGTCGTATCATCCGGCGCGCCGTCCGGCATGGTTACATGCTGGGCCAACATGAACCCTTCTTCCACCGCCTGGTCGGACCGCTGGCCGACGAGATGGGCGATGCCTATCTGGAACTGGTGCGGGCGCGCCCACAAGTGGAAAAGGTGCTGCGGGGTGAGGAGGAGCGCTTTGCCGAGACCCTGGAACAGGGAATGAAGATCCTGGAACAGACCATCGCGGGTCTCGAAGCCAGGGAGATCCCGGGCGAGACCGTCTTCAAGCTCTACGACACCTACGGATTTCCCACCGATCTCACCGCCGACATCGCCCGCGAACGTGGCCTGACCCTCGACATGCCGGGCTTCGAGGCGGCGATGAACAGACAACGGGAACGGGCCCGCGCGGCCAGTCAGTTTGGCGCCGACCAAAGTGTCGCGATCGGGCTCGAAGGCGAGACCGAGTTCACCGGCTACGATCGGCTGGAGGACGAAGCGACCATCATTGCCCTGTTCCGCGATGGCCAGCCTGTCGAGCAGTTGGTCGAGGGTGAACAGGGCTCGGTGGTGTTGGACCGCACCCCCTTCTATGCCGAATCCGGGGGCCAGGTGGGTGATCGGGGCGCCCTCGAAGGCGATGGCAGTCTGTTCCGCGTGCGCGACACTCAGAAGCAGGGTGGGCAGGTCCATGTCCACTATGGCGAAGTGGAAAAGGGGGCGCTCAAGACTGGTGATCCGGTGCATGCCGTGGTGGACAGGGCGACACGGCAGGCCACGGCCCTCAATCACTCCGCCACCCACCTGCTGCATGCCGCGCTTAAGCGGGTGCTGGGCGAACACGTCAATCAGAAGGGTTCTCTCGTGGGCCCCGACCGCCTGCGTTTCGACTTCTCTCATTTCGAGCCCGTGACCGCCGAACAACTGCGGGAGATCGAGCGGCTGGTCAATGCCCAGATCCGTAAGAACGTTATGGTGGAGACCCGCATCATGTCGCTGGAGGACGCCAAGGCAACGGGCGCCATGGCCCTGTTTGGCGAAAAGTACGGCGACCAGGTGCGCGTCCTTCGCATGGGTGACTTCTCCACCGAACTGTGCGGCGGCACGCACGTCAAGGCAGTGGGCGACATCGGTCTGTTCAAGATCGTCTCCGAGAGCGGTGTCGCCGCCGGCGTGCGGCGCATCGAGGCGGTGACCGGCGAGGCGGCGCTGCGCTGGGTGGAGGACGACGAGGAGCGCCTCACTCGGATCGCCGCCATGGTCAAGGCGGGGCGGGAGGATCTGGACGACAAGGTGGCGCAGCTCATCGAGCGCAACCGCCGTCTGGAAAAGGCGCTGGAACAGCTCAAGGCGAAGCTGGCCAGCGCCGCCGGCAGCGACCTCGCGGGGCAGGCGGTGGACGTGGATGGTGTCAAGGTGTTGGCGGCCAAGATCGAAGGCGCCGATCCCAAGTCTCTGCGCGATACCATGGACCAACTCAAGAACAAGCTGGGCTCCGCCGTGGTCGTGTTGGCGACGGTTAAAGGGGACAAGGTGAGCCTCGTCGCCGGCGTTACCAAGGACCTCACCCAACGCCTCAAGGCGGGCGATCTGGTGCGCATGGTGGCGGAAAAGGTGGGTGGCAAGGGCGGTGGCCGTCCCGACATGGCCCAGGCGGGAGGAAACGACCCGGATGCATTGCCGGAAGCGCTG
>JALSTP010000124.1 GCA_026983675.1 Sedimenticola sp. | reverse complement strand
TTCGGAGATCAAGATCTCCGTGGTCGTCGATGAGAAGTACCTCGAGTTGGGGGTGCGGGCGTTGCACGAGGCGTTCGAACTTCATGGGGAAGACAATGCCTGATGGGCCATGGCGTTTTCCAAAAACACGCAACCTCTTGGGGAATATGCGTTAAAAGGCCTTTTTAAGGGTCCAATCTATTGGTAGAATCGGGCCGGACGCCGAAGAACAAAATATTTGGCGCCGGTTATTTTGGTTGGCTTCGTGAGCCTGTCGCCCAAAAAGACAACAATAGTCTTGGGCCGCGGTGCACATCCTGGAAAACAGGGAGATTGGATTATGTTGATATTAACCCGCCGAGTCGGCGAAACACTTATCATTGGCGATGACATCACGGTGACAGTGCTGGGTGTCAAAGGCAATCAGGTCCGTATCGGTGTAAATGCACCACGCGATGTCTCTGTACACCGCGAAGAAATCTATGAGCGGATCAAGGCGGAACGGGCGCAGCAAGAAGCGGCGGCCCAGCAGCCTTCGGAAGAAGGAGGCATGGACGAATAGCATTATTCTGCCAGTGGCGAAGGGCATCTCCATTGGCAGGGATAATCTGAAAGGGAGAGAGACGACGAGGCCCCGCGCAATACGCTCCTCCCGCATGGTCCGAAGGACCATTGAACACAGTATCTGGAATCAGTTTCTTGGAGAGATGGCCGAGTGGCTGAAGGCGCTCCCCTGCTAAGGGAGTATGGGGTTAATAGCTCCATCGAGGGTTCGAATCCCTCTCTCTCCGCCAATCATAAACATCAAGCCACTGAATTCAGGGGCTTTTTTGTTTATGTTATCGCATTAAGTCCCCCAATTAGTCCCCCGCAAGGATTAAATCCAATCATCCAGCGATTCCCCTAGCAGGTTCAGCTTTGCGGCCATCCCGGCCAATGAAATCTGTACAAAGGCGTCATGCTGGGCAGTCAACCGCTCGAAGGTCTTCCAGTGCATCCCCTTGGGCTTCCAGCCGTTGCCGTTGAGGATGCCCGGTTCCCATCCCAGCTTGTCGCGGATTCGGTCTGCTTTCCTTGCTGCCCGGTCATCCCAGGTTTCCCGCTGGCTTGGATAGGCCAACTGGTAGCAATGCCGACAGGCGAAGATGCCGCCGCAGTAGAGGATCGCCACGCGCCGACCGCAACCACGGGCGGGGCAGAGAAACCAGGGGCGTTTCCCTCCGAGGTTACAGGCGGTCCAATCGAGATAGACGGGGTAGCTTTCATCCTTCCAGTCTTCGCCACCGCTGCGGTGACGGTAGGTGAGAATCACTCGGTCCGGTTCAGTGCGCACCCGGATGGAGGCGACTACCTTACCATGGCGTGACCACTGCCAGCCGAAGGAACGGTGCGGCGTGAGCAAGCCGTCCCGTTTCCAGCGCCGCACGTCGATGGATCGGTAATCGTCGGTAGAGTCTTTCGCACCCCAGTACCAGTGCCGCCCGCTACCCATGCCGCCCATGTTCGCCTCCAGAGTTTTTATCCGAGATCATTTGAGAAATTCACCTCTTTGTTCCGGCCCTTGCGGGCCTTGGTTGGTCGTTACTGGTTTGCCGTGGCTTTGGCAAAAAGCGTTCACAGTATCGCCGGTCGGTATCCCACAATCCGGCGATGGCTTCCGGCTCTCCTTTGGCGCAGTGTCCAAGGTGCGGATGGTCAATCCGCTCGAAGTGGGCGCATTCGCCGCAGGTTTTCGGGTGATTGACGGTGACCGGCTCCGGTACTTCCTCAGACCGTTTCAGGAAATACCGGCGGGCCTCCCGGTCATTACGGCACTTGTCAACTACCTCGGCGATGATTGCCGGGTCGGTTTCTTCGATGTGCGCCAGCCAAGCCCGGATGTTGGATTCCTCATCCGTTGATAGCTCAGGAAGTAGTTCTGATTGCCCTGCGACAGCGACAGTTGCGACTGGTGCGACAGTTACCGGCTTATCGGCTTCTTGTGTCGCAGTTGTCGCGGGTGTCGCTGTCATACCGCCAGTAAGCCCGCCTTTTTTGATCAATGCGGAAAGGGTCATTGCTCGCCCCCTTTCAGCAAGGCCGGGTTGACGTGAATCTCCTTGCGCCTTCCGTCCTGAATCAGTTGTACTCGGTCGGCTTCGACTAGTTCGGCCAGGGCAAAATCCAGCGCGGTTTTCTGGCGCAGGTGTCCCGGTGTCACGTTGCGTTGCACTTCCCGGCGGGGAACGATGTTTGTCTCCTCCCTTCGGCAGTAGTCGAGCAACCAGTTATCCAATCGCGCCGCGTCGGATTGTTCATCGTGTAATGCCAGTTCGCCGTAGAAACGCCGGGCTTCGTGCAGGTGCCATGCGGCAATACGTGAAGCGCCTTCAAAGGCCGCCAATCCGACAGCGCCGCCACTACCATGCTCGAATATCTGAAACAGGGTGGCGATCCGCGCCGCGTTGTCGGCGGTCTTGCTGGCTACGTCGCGCACATCGTAGAGTTCTCCGCCGGATCGGAGTTCGCTTTCAATGGCATCATGGAACCTCACCCATGCGGCCTTGGTATCCGCCGCCAGGGGAAGGACAGGGGGTGACAGCGCCCCGTCTTCATCTATGGGAACATACTGTTCGAGAATCCCGGCGATGCGTTGATTGAACCGCGCCAAGGCGGGCCAGGACTCCGGTGGATCGGTAAAAGGTCTATGACCTTGGGTCGATTCCGGCCAGGCGAGCAGAAACCGGGCGAGAAAGCCCGTACCCCTTGCCAGCCCACCGGATCGGTCGAAGAATCTGCGCAGGGTGGCTTCCTGTACCTGCAAGGCAATAGTCAGCCGCGCCCCACGCACCGTGAAGGATTCACTGGTGCGCCGCTCGGTGGCAATGTCCACGCCGTCCCAAAGCTGGTTTAGGGTGGCCAGATTACGCATGACCGAGTCCTTACCCATGCCATGCGCTCCGAACACAAGCCCGGCTTCACTTGATACCACGCCGCCGGACGGCCAGCCTTTGGCCAGATTCCATTTCAGGGCTTCCGGTGTAGCGTCGCCATAGATCAACCGGGGCGCCCGTGGCGGTTCTGGTTTGTCATGCTCTAGGTCGCGCAGGGCCTCTTCCTGTTCGCGGGCAGGCTTCCCCGTCTTGGAAAGCTGGCGGATTTTCTCCTTGATGCCGCCGCGCTTTGCCTCCCAGGATTCCATCGCTGCCTTGTGGTCCTTGATCAGCGGCTTGGCGGCTTCTGCCTGTTCGGCTTCATAGTCCCGGATCGCCTGCATGAAGAAGCCATCGCAGGTGGACTTGCGTTCGCCGGAATCGGCGACCGTCAGCAGAAAGAGGCCGGTAGGCCCTTGCAGCTTTTCAGCCCGCTTTACATCGGCATGGGCCTGTATCGCCAGCGACAACGCCGCCAGGGCGCTGGATGCCACCAGCGGGATGGGTGCCTTAGTGAAGGCGCGGACTTCCTCCACGGCAGCGCGTAGCGTCTCCGGCAGGGCGTCCACGGGGTAAGGTTCGGGATCAATCTTTGCCGTCAGGAGAAGCGGTTCTGGCCAGCCGTCATTGTCGTTCTGTTCTGTTGCTAAAGCCCCATGAATGGCCTTTGCAACTGCTTCAAGTCCACGCAATGCCGCCATGTCGTTAAAGTCCGTCACGCCAGCGGGGCGCTGATCTCCGAAGTTAGGAAAGGCAACCTTCCCGCCGATAGCCAGCGCAGCATGATTCGCCTTCGTGATACCGGGATTGCCTTCGGTGTCTGCATCATCGTCGGCACAAACGATGATCGAAAGGTCCGGCAGCTTGTGACGCATCGCCTTGGCAACCGATTCCAGATTGCCCGCATTGAATGCTACCGCGACCGGATAGCCTGTGGCCTGGTGAATGGTCGCGCCCGTGGCGAATCCTTCGGCAATACACAAGGCATCAGCCCCCTGAATGGTGCTGATACTGAAATAACCGCCGGTAATCCGCCCGCCGCCCAGGAATCGCTTGCCGCCGTCATCATTGATGAATTGTAGGGAGTGAAGTTCACCACCCGAACGCACCGGGATAACCAGAGCCCCTTGATGCAACCGCGCACCATTCGCTTTGATCCCCTTGCGCACAAGATAAGGATGATCATCATTCGCTGGTGTGGCTGCATTCCAGATCGATGCGGCCTTTGCAGCGGCATCGGCATACTGTTGTTGGCGTTCCGCTTCGGCGTGTTTCCGGGCCTCTTCGACGCGACGTATAAACGCCGCCCGCTCTAACTGAGAAAACGGCTTATCCCGTTTCGCCTGCCAGTTCTCGGTAAAGCCCGTAGACCAGTCACCAAAACAGCCGCCCAGGCCATCATCAAACAGCTTGCACCATCCGGCGGTATTGCCGTTGCGTTTACCGACGCCAGGAAAGCGGTGCAACTTGCCGGGCTCGATTACATCGGGCGGTTCCAGCCCGGCGGCTCGGATCGCTTCAAGGAATTGGTAGAGTGAATCATCCATCGCTCGGCCCTCCCTTGCTGTTGATCCAGCGTGCCACTCCAAGGGGAAGCCAGCCCCACAGTGCCAGGGTAACGATTACCCCTGTAATGCGGGCGCCAAGGCCGGTAGAATTACTCTTGATTTTTGAAGTCTTGAGGGTCGCCTGGTGCCAGCCAGTGCGGCCCTTTCTGTTTGTGGTCATCGTCTTGGCCTCCCCTCAGTGCGCAGCCTTGCGGCTGGCCTCGATCTGCTGGTTCAGCCAGTCGTTGATCTCCGACTCAATCCAACCGACGGCGCGGCCGCCGAGCGAGACAGGCTTGGGGAAGCGGCCCTCGCTGATGCGCAGATAGATGGTGGAACGGGAAAGGCCGGTACGGGCCTTGACGGTGGGGAGTCTCAGGATTGCGGTAGCCATGTCTGTACCTCCATAGGCGTTGTTGAACATGGCTACTGATTGTTATGGCACGATTCCAGTCCCGCACCGCAATTACGAGTGCTGGAACCGCAATTGCGGAACTATTGTGATTGCAGGGCGCGCTTAGCCTCGGGAAACTTGCGGGACAGGTTGCTCTGGGATAGGCCGCTATATCCCCGGTAGTGGCTGGCTATTGCCTCTATCAACTTGGCTTCACTGGTGAAGGATGGGTGTTTTTCAATACCGGGAAGTTTGCCCGCAATGAAGTCAAGCAGAGCGGCGATAATGTTCTGGTAGGTGGTTTCAGCTCGTTCTCCGGGAGCACCCATTTTATCCACTGTGGCCTTTAGCGAATTTCTCTCAGATTCGATGGCGTCCTTTTCGTCACGCAATTTCTTGTATTCGCTCTTGGCGTTCTCCAGGCGTTTTTTGAGCGTGTCGTGTTCGGCCTTCAGTCCGCGATAGGCATCGGCGCTGATGGCAGTATGCGAGCTACGTTCTATATCATCGAACAGGAAGGCGGGTTTTTCATTGGGGAATGCCTTCTCCATCCATTTCCTGAGATCACGTCCGAAAAAATGGCGGCGATCATAGGCAACATGGCCGCATGTAACGGTATGCCCGTCTTCGCGCCCATGAGGCAGTGAGCCGTCTTCAATCGCTTCCGCAATGGCACGGCTTCTGGGCTCAAGGCACGGAACGGCGGGATGTGTCCAAATACTCCGCCCCAGCCCGGTAGGTGATACTTGAGAAGCTTCTTTGACGATTTCTGCTACCTGGTTCTCGGGTACGCCACACCAAAGAGCTGCGGCTTGCGGTATCGAATAGACCGCATAATGGGCTTTCATGGCCGCGCAATTGTCAGTTTTCCAAGGTTGTTTCATCAGTATACCTTTTTATGATCCCCCGCCCGCCGTCCCGTCCGCCCCAAGGGGCTCCCCTGGGTGGGTCAGGCGTGTTTGTTGAGCGGGATTACTTCAGCCTGCTGTTTGTTCACGTAGTCGGCCCATTCCTGCATCATCTTGCGCCGCTTGGCGAACAGGTCGCCGCGCCGGTAGGCAGCTTCCACCTTATTTTCGATAACATGGGCCAGGGCCATTTCAGCCACGTCACGCGGGAAGCTGGAGACTTCGCCGGACCAGTCGCGGAAGCTGGAGCGGAAGCCGTGGGGCACATAGTCGCCCCGGTTGCCGTCCACACCGTAACCCATGCCGCGCATCAGTTGCAGCAACGCCATATTGGAGAGGGGGCGGCCATGGCGTGCGCCGGGGAATAGATAGGGATTGTCTTCAATACGGGGCAGGGCCTCCAGAATGGCCAGGGTGGCATCGGAGAGTGGAACCCGGTGTTCGCGCCGGGCCTTCATTCGTTCGGCGGGTACGATCCAGACGGCGGCTTCCAGGTCGATTTCATTCCACTGGGCTTGCAGCACTTCGCTGGTACGGGTGGCGGTGAGAATCAGAAACCGCAGCGCCAGGGCCGATACGCTGCCTTTTGCGGACAGCTCTGCCATGAAGGCGGGAACCTCGGTGTGTGGCATGGCGGGGTGGTGAGTGACTTTCTTAACACGCGCGGGTCTGGGCAACAGCTTGTCCAGGTGGCCGCGCCAGCGGGCGGGGTTCAAGGGATCGCGGTATTTGTGGGCGGCGGCATAGTCGAGGATGTTTTCGATTCGTCCCTGCACCCGCTTGGCGGTCTCGGTTTTGGTGGTCCAGATGGGGGAGAGGATAGCCAGAATGTTTTCGGTGGTGATAGCGTCCACCTTTTTCTTGCCGATCTCCGGACGGGCGTAGGTCTTGAGGGTGCTAACCCATTGCCGGGCGTGTTTGGCGTTCTTCCATCCCCGGCGATGTGCGCGAATGTATCGGGCGGCGCAGGTGGTGAAGGTGGGGGTTTTCTCCGGCTCGGTCTGCCGCGCCTCGATGGGATCAACGCCGTCCTTTGTCTGCTTGCGGTGCTCGGTGGCCTTCTCCCGCGCTTCTCCCAGTCCCACATCCGGGAAGCTGCCCAAGCCCATCTCCCGGCGCTTGCCCTCGATGGTGAAGCGCAGTACCCACTTCTTCGCGCCGGTATTGGAAACCACTAATCGCAGGCCGCCACCGTCTTCATATTTGCCGGGTCCGGCGGTCGCTACCCTGCGCGGGGTGAGTTTGTGAATTGCCATGCCGCTATCCTCCGTTCCGGGTGGGGGACTGCGGGGGTAAGTCCCCCAATCAGTCCCCTGATGTACTTGGATTATAGCGGAAGTCGTTGGACCATGTAGGAGTATAACTAGCTGTATATAAAAGTGAATGTGGATTTATTGGGATGGTATAAAACCATGTATCGGCGGACTCTCTCTCCGCCATAAATTCGATTGCAACCCATCGTAAACCTTTTTTGCGGTATACGGGACCGACCCGAGTACCAGTGGGTTCTGCTCGTCGATCGGGCTGAAGTGGTGGGGCGCTCGATTTAGCCATTTCGATAGAATACGATATATAGTGTTGCCGGGTTAAGAATAGGTCATAGTGCTGGTTGTGGCTGGTGTGCGCCTTATTCAGAGCAATCTTCGCGGCATATGATTAACCCGTGGTATTCAACATCGTGAATCTTCGTTAGTCGCGGTCAAGTGCAACGGATTGTGAGATCTTCGCCCCATGGAAAGCCGGTAGAGCAGGGGAATGACGATCAAGGTGAGCAGGGTGGAGAAGGCGAGTCCCCAGACGATGGCGGTGGCCACCGGTCCCCACAGCAGAGACTTGCCGCCCAGTCCGGTGGCCAGGGAGAGGAGGCCGGCGATGGTGGTCAGTGAGGTGATGAGGATCGGTACCACCCGGCGGCGGGCGGCGTAGAGGGTGGCGTGCAAGACGCTCATGCCTGCTGCCAGACGGGCGTTGGCGGCGGAGATGAGGACGATGGCGGCGTTGACGGCGATGCCGGCCAGGGCCACCACCCCGTAGAGGGTGTAGAGGCTCAGTGGGTTGCCGGTGATCAGCATGCCGGCGACCACACCGGTGAAGGCCATGGGCACGGTGGCGAGGATCATGAAGGGCTGCCAGTAGCTGCGGAACTGGGTGCCGAGGATCAGATACATGAGGCCGACGCCGAAGACGAACAGGACGCCGATGGCGTCGAGGCTTTCCTGGATGTCGTCCAGTTCGCCGGAGAAGTCGAGGTCGATGTTGGGGAAGCGCGGCTGGAGTTTTGCCCATCCTTCACGGATCAGGCGGTTGGCGGTCACGGTGTCCATTTCGCCGGGCTTGAGTTCGGCCTCTACGGTGATGGCGCGTCGAAAGTCGTAGTGGCGGATGTTGCCCAGCCCCTCAACGTGGGTGGCGTGAACCAGTTCGGCCAGCGGAATGGCGCCGCCGGTGGGACGCGGCAGACGCACGTCGAGCAGATCGTCGATGGCCGCAAGCGCCCGGGTTGGGCCCTTGATCCGCACCACCAGTTTCTCGCCGCGGTCGCGCATCTCCGCCACTTCGAGGCCGTCACCCAGCAGCCGCAGGGTGCGGTCGATCTCCAACGGATTGAGGCCGGCGCGGTTGACGGCGTCATTGTCGAGGGTGAGCCGCAATTCTGAGCGGCCGCGACTGGCGTCGTCCTCGATGTCGGTCACCGGGGGCATCTGGCGCAGCAGTCCCTTGAGGGCGCTGGCGGCGGCGGTGATGTTGGCATAGTCGTCGCCGCGCACCTTGACGCTGATTGGCTTGGCGGTGGGAGGGCCGCCGGTGAGGCGCAGGAAGGAGATCTGCATCGGTCCGGGGGTCGCGGTGACCGCGGGGCGCAGCGCCTCCATCATCTCGTCCACCGTTCGCAGGCCCGGCCGCAGGGGATTGAGGCCCACCAGGATCTGGCCATACTGGTCGCCCAGACGGGGCTCGGTCTCGGTGAACATGTTGCCGGCGTAGCCGACGATGGCGCGCACTTCGCCGGCGCGCATCCCGGCGCGGACCTTGGTCTCGATTTCGCGCACTTTGGCCAGGGTTTGTGCGATGGGGGTGGCAGGAGGCATCTCCACGTTGACGTAAAAGAGGCGCAGGGTGTCGGCGGCGAAGAAGTCGGTCTTTACCAAGCCGGCCGCGACCGCCGCCAGTGCCAGGCCCATGGCGAGCAATACCGCCGCGAGGGTCAGGCGCGGCCAACGCAGCGCCTTGACCAGCAGTTGCACATAGCGAATGCGCAGCCAGTGGGTGAAGCGCTCGCGCAGCCGCTGGAGACGGCCGGGTCTGTCGAACCGGACGTTGGCCACGAGCACATGGGCGGGCAGCATCCAGAACGCCTCCAGCAGGCTGATGGCGAGGGCGAGGGTGACCACCATGGGGATCACCCGCATGAAATCGCCGAGGATGCCTGGCAGCAGCATCAACGGCAGGAAGGCGGCCATGGTGGTGAGTACAGCGCTGGTGACGGGCCGGGCCACCTCGCGCAGCGAATCGAGGGCGGCGCGCATCGGTTCCGCGCCCAGGCGCAGGCGGTAGTAGATCGCTTCCACCACCACCACGGCGTCGTCCACCAGCATACCGAGCACGATCACCACGCCGAGCAGCACGGTGACGTTGAGGGTCTCGCCCATGGCGGAGAGGGCCCAGAAGGTGCCGGCGAGGATGAAGGGGATGCCGATGGCGGTGAGGAGGGCGATGCGGAAGCCGAGGAAGCCCCAGGTTACCAGCAACACCAGCGCCAGGCCGATGAGGGCGTTGCTCTGCATGATGCCGATGGCGCGGCGGGTGGGTTCGGTCTGGTCGTCGATCAGCACTAGATCGACGCCGGTCTCGGCGGCGAGGGTGTTGCGTTGGGCGATGTAGTCCCGGATACGCGCCACCAGCGCCAGGTTGTTGGCGTTCTCCTTCTTCATTACCGCCAGGGTCACCGCCGGACGGCCCTCGAAGGCGGCGAGGGTGGTGGCGCGGGCGCGGCCCCGTTGCACCCGTGCCACGTCGCCCACCCGTACCTCACCCGACGCGCCCACGAGAGGGCGGTTCGCCAGGGCCGTGGGATCGGCGCTGCTGCCCACGGCCCGCACCAGCCAGTTCTGATCGCCCTGGAGGACGGTACCGGCGGCGATGTCCTCGAACCAGGCGCTCACTGTATCGGCCACCTGCGTGGGCGAGACGCCAAAAGTCTCCAGCGCGGCTGGGTCGAGGATCACCTGCAGCTCTGGCTTGCGCAGACCGATGGCGTCCACCCGGTCCACCCCTTTCATCCGCTCCAGGTCCTTCTCCACGTTGCGCGCCTGCAGCCGCAGGGTTTCGTCGTCCGCCTGGCCCACCACCGCAAGGGTTGCGGAGGGAAAGGCATTGGCGCTGGTGATCTCCAACAGCCAGGGGTCGGAGGCGGCATCGGGCAGCTCGTCCTGGGCGTTCTGGATCTCACGGCGCAGGTCGGCGACCCGCTTGTCGTAGGTGCGGGCGTCGATGTCGCGGAAACGGACCAGGATGCTGGAGACCGACTCGCGGCTGTTGCTGGAGATGAACTTGATGTCGCGGATGCCACGGATGGCGTCCTCCAGCGGATCGGTGACTTTCTTTTCCACATCCAGAGCGGCGGCGCCGGGCAGCCGTGTGGTGACGATGATCCAGTTGAAGTTGATGGTGGGGTCCTGCTGGCGCGGCAGCATCAGATAGGAGAGGGCGCCGACCACCAGCACCAGGGCGAAGGTGAGGTTGGCGAGGACGTGGTTGTTCAGTAGCGTTTGTGGCATGTCAGTCCGCCGTCTGGGTCACGGAGACCTCGTCGCCATCCCGCAGCCGGTGGCGGCCCTCCACGATCACCACCGTCTCCGGCGGAAGATTCACCCGCGCCGGCCGGCCCTCCACGGCGCCGGGGAGGGGATGGAACCGTGCGTGGCCCTTGTCGAAGAGGAAGATCCCTGACCGGCCGGTGCGCCGGACGAGCAGGTCCGCCGGCAGTACCTTGTCCGGATCATTCCAAAGCAGACGGCCTGCCGCTCCGGGCGGCGCGGCATCCTTGACAAAGAGGAGCCGTGCTTCACGGGTGCGGTTCTGTTCGTCCACCACCGGGAGCAAGGCGCGCAGGCGCAGGGGATAGTCGCGCCCGGCGTAGTGGAAGCGCAGTCCGGCGGCCGTGGCCAGGGTCGCCGCTTCCGGCCCGCGCAGGCGGGCGCTGACCTCGGCGTCATCGGTCTGTACCATCTCTACCAAAGGGGTGCCTGGCACCGCCAGCGATCCGACCCCGGCCGGCCGCGCCACCACCACCCCGGCGAAGGGCGCCGCAATGGTGCAGCGTTCCACCCCGAGGCGGGCCTGACGGATTGCCGCGTCCTGGGCCTCGATTTGGGCGGAGAGGTTGGCCGTCTCGCTCTCGCGTCGATCGACCTCTTCCGCCGGAATGGTGCGGCCGCTGCTCAGGTTGTGTGCCCGCCTGAGCTGGTTCTGCGCCAGCCGTCGCTGGGCCACCAGGGCCTTGCGGCTGGCTATGGCTGCCGCCAGCCGGGCGTGGGGCATGCGGCAGTCGAGCCGCGCCAGCGCGGCGCCTTTCACCACCCGGTCGCCGATACGGACTGGAATGGCTGTAATAAGGCCGCTGATCTCGGCGCTCAAGTGGCTATGGTTTAAGGGCTGTACTGTGGCCGGGGCGCTGTGCTGGCGTTCGGTGAGCAGGGTGCCGAGGGGCGCGCGGGTGACGGGGACGGCGCTCCACGCGCCGGGCGGGACCAGCCAGAGCAGAGTCAGCAGACACAGACGGGTCATGTCAGGACCTCGCCAAATGCCTCCGGGATGTCCCGGTGATGGGCCAGCAGGGCGTCGCGCTGGTCACGGATCTGGGCCAGGGCGGCGCGGTAGACGGCGATCCCGTGTTCGATGGTGAAGTTGGCGCCGGCGGGGTTTTCCGGACAGTGGCGGATGGACTCCAGGTAGGCAAGCTCCTCGCCGTAACGGGCCTCCACCTCGTCCAGCACCTGCCGCAGGCGATCCGTGGGCAGCAGGTGCGCAAAGAACATCAGCGCCAGAAAACCGGATCGGCAGTGTTCCGCCGGGGGTTCATGGCGCAGTTCCTCCACGAGGGCCTCGTGGCCTTTGGGCGTGATGGAAAACAGCTTGCGGTCGGGGTGTCCCTGACCGGGCTCGACCCGGCACCGGACAAGGCCCGCCTTCTCAAGGTCTTTCAAGGCCGGGTAGATGGAGCCGAAGCTGGCGTTGTAGAAATGGCTGAAGGTGGATTCGAACAGCTTCTTGATGTCGTAGCCGGTGTGCTCGCCCAGGGAGAGGGCGCCGAGGCAGAGGGTTTTGACGTTCATGGCGGTGCCTGATCGATGTGATATATCGCATGATCATATATCAAACCGATATATTTGCAAGCCGCCGTGTGTCGTCTTGGTACTCTGCCGATATGATTATTAACCCGGCAACAATATATATCGTATTCAGCCGTGGCGTGCCGGTTCGCAGCAAGGCGGCCCATCGCCGCTGTAGCCACCCTACAGCAAGATGGGGCAACGCAGTCTGCGGGCCGGCACGCC
>JALSTP010000123.1 GCA_026983675.1 Sedimenticola sp. | reverse complement strand
GCCGCAAGCCCTACTGCGTCATGGCCTGCATGATGCGGGTTCTGGATATCGGTCCCATCGAGAAGATATGGGACGGCACCCTGAAGACCACCGTGACCGGACCAAACGACAAGGTGGTCCGGCAGGTAAAGAACATGGCCAATATCGAACTGACCAAGCCCTCGATCGGCTTCGTGCCGCACAGCAAAGGCGCAGTCAAAGGAGGAAACGCATGAATACCCCGAACCACACCCTCATTCGCTGGATCCTGTCGTCCTTCATTCTGATGCTGATTCCCGGCATCGCCGGCGCGATCGACATCGCCAACGCGAAAAAGATCAACCAGCGTTGCGCCCTGTGCCACGGCATCTATGGCCAGGGCACACCCGGCACCCTGTCGCCGCGCATCTCCGGCCTCCCAGCCAAATACATCGCCAAGGAGCTACGTTACTATCGCGATGGCACCCGCACCTACGCGCCCATGGTCCTCGCCTCACGCATCAAGAGCATGACCGACAAGGATATCGAGGATATCTCGCAATATCTGGCAGGGATCAATCTGCGGAATCTCGGGCTGCCGAAGGTGCCGCGTTATCACCGCGGCAACCGCAAGAAGGGGGCGCGCATCTTCAGGGAAGAGTGCCATTTCTGCCACGGCAAGACGGCGCAAGGCAAACCCAAAAAGGGCGCACCGCCCCTGGTCGGACAATACGGCAGCTACCTGTTCAAACAGATGAACCGATTCCGGGAACGCTCACGCTACCACGACGACGACCCCGAGGACGATACCTTCGAAGACTACGAAGAGAAGGACTATGACAACCTCGTCGCCTACCTCACCAGTCTCCCCATCTACACCGGGCAGGCAGGGATGGCAGGAATGGCGGGCATGGAAGGCATGATGGGGATGATGCGGAGCATGGCCTCGATGCTGTCCATGATGGGCGGCATGGAGAGCATGGCCGGCGCGCGGGCCAACCTCAACATCGCCGGCCACTTCCGCATCACCCCCACCGGCGAAATCGTCCTCAACCCTCTCAACCAGGACATGCGCGCGGTCGCCGGCCTCTCGGGTGACTTCCGCATTACCTCGGAGGGTATCGTCTTCATCCCCAAACCGCAGTAATGCGATATGTGAGACTTCATCCCTAACCCACTGTTCGAAGCATAAGGAGAACGCCATGAAACCAACCCCACAGCTTGCAGTCGCCCTGTTTCTCTGCGCCCTCTTCGGCGCCGCCCAAGCCGCCGACCAGGACACCGATGTGCGCGTCACCCAGGTCCAACAGACCGTGATCCGCATGGAGCTGTTGCCGGACGTCACCTTTGCCAGGGCGGTGGAGGCCATGACCCAAAAGGCCAAGTCGCTGCACCTTGCCTCCCTTGGTCATCAACGGCTGGACACGAAGGCACAGATGGAGGGCCGGAAACCCCATCTGGAAATCCTTCAGTTCTGCGACCCCGGCGACGCACTGGCAATGGTGAAGATCAACCCCCTGTTGGCCGCCTATCTGCCATGCCGCATCGCCCTCACCTCCGATCAACAGGGTCGCCGCTGGATCCTGATGCCCAACTACGACATCCTGGTGGAGAATCGCTCGCTTCCCCCCCGGCTGCAGGAGATCGCCATCCGCATCAATCAGAAACTGCTGATGGTGATGACCGCAGGGGCGACAGGCGGCTCATGACGCGGGCCTCCCGCCACCGGCACATGATGATAAAATGGGCGCCGGATCGATGATGGGGCTTGGCGGATGCGACACAATCGTCCTCTGGTTACCGTGCTCGCGAGCATGTTGTTCCTTGGCGGTTGTACGACCGCGCCACCGCGTAACCCCCAGGACAGCTGCCAGATCTTCGAGGAGAAATCGGACTGGTACGACGCCGCCCAGGACAGCTACGAAAAATGGGGCGTCCCTGTCCCCGTGCAGCTCGCCATCATCTATCAGGAATCCCGATTCAACGAAGACGCCAAGCCACCACGCACCAAGCTGCTGTGGGTGATTCCCTGGAAACGCCCCAGCAGCGCCTATGGCTATGGCCAGGTGCTGGACGGCACCTGGGACCGCTACCGCCAGGCCACCGGCAACGGCTGGGCCGACCGGGACGACTTCGAGGACGTGGTGGATTTCATTGGCTGGTACTGCGCCAACGCCTCGCGCAAACTCGGCATCCGCAAGGACGATGCCTACCGACAATATCTGGCCTACCACGAGGGCATCACCGGCTACAAACGGGGCACCCACCGTCGCAAGAGGTGGCTGTTGAAGGTGGCAAAAAACGTGGCAAGGCGGGCCGACCGCTACCGCGCCCAACTCGCCCGCTGCGAAAAGAACCTGAACCGCGGCTGGTCCTTCTGGCCATTCTGATCCATCCCGCACCGGCCTTCCCGCTTCATCCCTCATCCTGGAAACAACCGGGATGGCGCACGATGAATGTTCCGCTCTCGGAGTCTGTCGGATTCAGGATTATTATTAACCCGGCAACAATATATATCGCATTCAGGGCTTCAGGCAGGCACCGGAACAAGGCGCAGTGCGCAGGCAAGGGTCATTCCCTTGCCAAGCGCTGTAACGCAGGTCCGGCGCCTGCCTGAAGCCCCTAACCCTATGATATTCAAAGACAGGCCGCGGCGTGCCGGCCCGCAGACTGCGTTGCCCCATCTTGCTGTAGAGTGACTACAGCGGCGATGGGCCGCC
>JALSTP010000122.1 GCA_026983675.1 Sedimenticola sp. | reverse complement strand
TTCATCCCGGACATACCGCCCATCCCAGACATGCCGCCCATCCCAGACATGCCGTTCATCCCGGACATACCGCCCATCCCAGACATGCCGCCCATCCCAGACATGCCGCCCATCCCGGACATGCCGTTCATCCCGGACATGCCACCCATGCCGCTCATCCCGGACATCCCGCCAGCCAAGGCAACAGATGCAGTGGTGAGCGCACCGGTAACGAGTGCCAGGCGAATGGTTTTTGCGAGTTTGTTCATTTGGAGGATCCTCCCCGTTTATTTGAATTTGAACCTGTAACATTGGCAATTATCAGGCCACCAGAGCGCAACGGCGCAGAATGAGGAGAATAAGAGTCGCATGTCACATAAGTGACCGTTTTTACGCGGAAAAAATATCAGGCTGGCAATGGAGGAGAAGGCGGATGTCTGCTGTCCACGCATTGTCCGCCAGTTGGAGACCGTTTTGGCTGACAATTCGGCAGTGGCTCACCATATTTTCCATAACGTGCGGTTTCATAAGGAAATAATGGGGACATTTTGGCAAATGGTGGGTGGCTGTAACCGTATATCGTTGAGCGTTACTGACCGCTCCTATCGATGCATCAATGCGTTAAGTTGCGAAGTTAAGGTTGAGAGTTGGACTCGGTGTGTCTGACAAAATGGAGGTCGTTGCCTTTGGTGCGCTTGGAGACGTCAAGCAAATAGCAACAACAGGGAACGGGGGTCACGGGTGATTGCGACACCGACAATGTAGGTGAAGCACAGAATGGCGAGTGAGGCGGCAATGACTTGCTGCCGACGTGAACGCCCTCGTTTCAACGCAACGGTACCGAGGATGATATAACCGAGCAGCGCGGTCAGTTTTGCCGTCAGCCAGCCATTGACGAAGGGGTATTGATGCAGCAGGACCGCCATCCCGAGACCAGTGAAAAAGAGTGTTGCGTCGTTGACATGGGGGATGATGCGGATCCAGCCCTTTTGCAGCCGGGCAGGGGCGGTCAGGGCCCATCTCAACCGCAGGAGGAACAGCAGTGCGGTGATAACCACGGTCGTGACATGGGTATATTTCAGATAGGGGAACAACAATGGTGCGGCCCTGGAGATTGGAGTAGGGGGGATTATACCGTGTCGGTCGGCGGTTTATGGAAGGGATGGTCCCGATCACGTGCAAGACACGATGGAGAGAACCCGGGTGGTATCGCCCTCTACCACCCAGCGGCAGTCGAAGTCCATGAAGCGCATTCCGAATATGCGTTGCTGCGGGTGTTTCTCTTGATAGCTGGGACGGGGGTCTAGCGCCAACAGTTGGATCAGGAGGTCGGCGATCGCCTTTTCTTTTCCGGGATACAGACGGGCGAGTTCGGACAGGGCCTCGTTTGAGAATACGACCTTTGCATGGGTGCCGGGCGTCGTGGATGCAAATCCCCCTGTGGCCTCGGGGATGCTGTCCGCATAGGGGAGATAAGGCTTGATGTCGACAACCGGGGTACCGTCTAGCAGATCGACCCCTCCAAGTTGCAGGCGCACCCCATTTTCGTTCGTTTCGACGGCCGAGAGCGTCACCGCCGAGAGGCCGAGGGGGTTGGGGCGGTATGGCGCCCGGCTGGCGAACACCCCTACCCGCCGGTTGCCACCCAGCCGTGGGGGCCTGACCGTGGGCCGCCATGGGGCATCGAGATGGGCGTGAAAGAGAAAGATCAGCCACAGGTGCGAAAAGGTTTCCAGACCAGCGACCGCTTCCGGCCGGTTATAGGGTGGCAGCAACTCCAGAGTGGCTTCCACCCCCTCGACCAGCCGGGACTGGCGGGGAATCCCGAACTTCTCCCTGAAAGGAGAGTGAACGATGCCGATGGGATCGAGGGACGGGACGTTCATTCCGTTGACCGCTTGCGATGCACCACCTTTTTGCGCAGGGGTGACAGGTTGATCTCGTCGATGACGGTGCCGCGGGCAGCCGTGAGGAAGGTGATGACGGCATTGGCGACCTCTACGGGCGGGATGCGGTTCTCTACCGCATCAGCCGGCGCGAAATCCAGATGATCAAAAAAAGTGCTGTCCACCATGCCGGGATTGACGATACCGACGCGCACCCCCGCGGGAGCGCCTTCCTTTCGCAACGCCTGTGCGAGGCCCCGCAGTCCGAATTTACAGGCTGAGTAGACCGCCCCACGGGCACCGCCCGCCCGCGCCGCCTCCGAGCCCATGAGCACGAGATCGCCCCTGCCACGTCGTTTGAACTGGGGAAGAAAGATGCGGGCGATCAAGATGTGCTGGATCAGGTTGAGGTCGACCATCTCCCGGATTTGCCGCGGCGAGAACTGTTCCAGTGCGCCGAAGCGTCCAGCACCCGCATTGCTGACAATGCCGTCGATGGTCGGGTACTCTCTGGCGATCCGTTGCAGCTGAGGGGTGAGTTCGTCGATGTTCGCGAGGTCCAGCGCGACCGGATGGAAACGCGGTGAGATCCCCCCTGATGCATCGAAGTGGCGCGCCACGCCGATGATCTCGGCCCCCCGCTCCAGCAACAGGCGGCATGTCGCCCGGCCAATGCCCCGACTGGCTCCTGTAACCAGGATGGTGCGGTCTTGTAGGTCGTTCATGGTCGTATTCTATTCCAGGCTGTTATCGAGAGGCGTATGGGAGTCTGCCTGAAGCCGTGAATGCGATATATTGCGATATATATTGTTGCCGGGTTAATAATGATTTTGCTTAGATCGGTCAAACCCGACAGACCCTCAGTAATCGCTCGACGAGATCCAGCTTGTCCGCGATGAGGTCGTGGACGAAGCGGCTGTTGATGCCGGCCATGGGGTGCTGGGGATTGTCGGAGATGACTTTCAGGCAATGTACCGGCGCGGTATCGAACTGCGACCGCACGGTGGAGAAGAAGGTCGCGGCTTCCATGTCGACCATACCAGGCGTGCGGTAAGTGTCGTCGGGCCGGGCAACGCTGGTCAACAGGTCGCTTGCGCAGGGTGAATTTAACGGGTTCGCCAATGTCCAGCGTCTGCCGTTGACGGCATCGACGAGGGTGTGGGCAAGCAGGGCGGTGCCCACAGCGGCCCGCGCATGGCCGGCGATGCCAATGTTGACCCAGGGCGTGGAAGGATCGCTGCCCGGGGTCAGTACCGTTTGGTAATCTTGAGTGGCGCGCCGCATGCGCTCCGGGCCGGCGCCGGTGACGACCAGGCTAAGAGGGCCATTCCGATATAACGGAAACCCGTGCTCTCTTGTCTCGCGAACCAACTCCAGGCCTTGAATAAGCGGGCGCGCCTCGGCGGGCAGGGCAACGAACAAATGGGCGGGTGTTGTCTTCATGCCGTGGAGGGGGTGTGTCCCTGCGTTTTCCGGAGGTGTTCGAGGTGGTGGTGCTGAACTTGACGGTAGTGTCGTTCGCGGGACCGATTTCCACGCTTCGCCGCACCGCCTGCCAGGATGCGGGCCTTGGTGACGATCATCTCGCGGGTGGCTATTGTGTCGGCGATACCGAGTTTCCCGCAGGCGATCATCTTTTCAAGCGCCCGGATACGAAAACGGTCCATGCCCCAATGCTGCCGGGAGAGTTGATCGGGATGGCCGCCATATTTTACGATCTGCGGCGTGGGCACGAAACATACGGCCTCACGGGCACAGATGCGTAACCACAGATCGTAGTCTTCGCAGGCAGGCAGGCTCTCGTCGAACAGACCGACGTCATCGAAAAGGTCTCGGCGAATGAGCGCCGAGGAAGGCGATATGACGCATAAGGGCAGGCACTTCTGGTAGATCCATCCGCCGCTCTTGGCGTGCTTCGACATCGGGTTGACGCGGGTGCCATTGCGTATCCAGATCTCTTCAGTATGGCACAGCCGGCAGTTCGGAGATTCTTTGAGCAATAACTGCTGGGATTCGAGTTTTCCCGGTAGCCATTCATCGTCGGAATCCAGAAAGGCAATCCAATCGCCTCGGGCCGCGCGTATGCCCCGATTGCGCGCTGCGCTGACACCGGCCTGTTCCTGGCCGATGTAGCGGCAGTGGCCGTAGTGGCGCCGAATGAGGTCGTGCGTATCATCGGTGGAACCATCGTCCACTATGATCACTTCCAGTGGAGGCCGGGTCTGGTTGAAAACGGATTCCAGGGCCCGGGGAAGCCGCTGCTTACGATTGAAAGTGGGGATGACAACAGAGATTTGCATCGGCTGAATCCTGCATGAGAGGGGGCCGGACAGTCAACCGAGATGCCCTATATACTAAGGAATAAAAAGCCTGTCAGGCTATAAGAATTAGAATTGGGTAATATGCTAACATATTGTTTCTAAAGTAGAAATTTACACAAAAATATTGAAACCCCTCGCGTTATTTGATACAAATCAAATCGCTCCGGCCATGTTGGCCTTCGAGCGACATAATAAACAAGTGTACATGTCTGAACTGTCTGCGAGATAAGCAGATTCAACCACCCAGGGGGGATACTCCATGGATATATCTCGACTTACGCTGACGGCGGCGGCCGTTACCTTCCTTGCCGGATGCGGCACGCAGGAGGTGGCATCGGCTGTGAGCGGTGCAGCGAGTGCCGCCAAAGGCGCTGCAACGTCGATGGTATCGTCAGTGACGAAGCCATCGAAACCCAAGAACGACTACAACATTACCATCAACTACGAGCTGGGAATGCACTGCACCGGCTTCGATTTCAGCTATTGTTGTGTGCTGCCTCCCTACAACTCGATACAGGCCCAGGTGATCAAGACGGCGACCGGAAAGAAGAAATACCCGGAGCTGCTCGAGTCGGATGAAAAGGAGCCCTCCGTCGTCGTGGACGGCAAGAAACGCTTCAAGCTGGCCTACGGCTTCGTGGACAATACCTACTCCGAAGGCAACAAGCTCAAGTACTGGGATGTGCCTTACGATGTGAACGGGGATGGCAAGTACGGCGACAACGAAAACGTGGCCAATGCCTACTGGACCCATCTTTACGTATACAAGGACCTGAAAGGCACGAATCCCAAGGGCACCAGCGCTGACAAGGAGAAGAAGTTCGTTGGTCTCCAGATTCCGGTGCCGCGTGACAATGGCCCGGCGGGGGCTGCGGTGCCGAGTCCGATGAAAGGTGGGCATCTGCACTACACGGGTGAAAAAGGCACCATCGTGTACACCAAGTCGCCAGTACTGGACAATGTGCCCATCGTGCTGACCAACCCGGGAATCTGGGATGCGCTTGGTCTGGCGTTGACTCCCTTCAGTGACCGGACCGCGTCTCAGGACCTTCTCACCCTCGTGGAAAGCGATATCCAGCCGTTCCAGCAGGCGTGGGTGGCCCTGGAAGACGCCAAGACCGGCAAGCCCGTGATCGACAGCCACAGTGGTGAGCCGATTCGCTTCATTGGCGATGAGCCCATCGATGTGCCCAACTGCGCCAACTGTCACAGTAACAAGACGGCCAACGGCGACAAGTACACGCTCTACAAGCAGGAAAGGGCGTTCTGGAAGGCGCTGGGCGCCAGCGACTGGATTGCCAATCTGAAGGCCACATCCATCTCCATTCTCGAGATGCACGATGACCACAATGGCACCGACTTCACCAAGAACTATGACCCCAACAGCCGTTCGACGCACAATCGCTTGGGCAGGGATCCGGTTCTGTGCCAGAAGTGCCATGCCGACAACGTTATCGCCGTATTGAACTCCAAGACGTTCAAAGATCCCAAGACCGGGAAAGAGCAGCGTATTCCCGCGCTGACGGAGGCGATCCATACCGTCCATCAGGCCAAAAAGCCTCTGGCGGATTCCCAGGGTCGTACCGGGGCGTGTCAGGGCTGCCATCCCGCCCATCGGCAGGACGGCAATATGGACGGCTATCCCATCACCGCCGATGGCAAGAACGCCTACGCCGACGCGGATAACCGCGATGCGGCCGGTGGTTGCTACGTCGGTCGTGATGTGCACTCCAATCCGGGCAAAGACAAGGATGGAGTGGAGACCAAAGAGCACCTCAACGCCATTGGAAGCTGGCTCCAGGAGAATGTCTCTCAGATCGGCAACGGCAAGGGGGGCAAGGGTCTGTGGTGCACCAACTGCCACAACCAACTTGCTCGCGAGCTGTATCAGCGTGACAACCTGAAGAACGCCTTCAAACAGGAGGGCGAGACGCTGCGCAACAAGAGTCTCGACGAGATCGCAAAGGCGATTGGCGTTTCCAAGCAGGAGTTGATCGACAAGTATATCGATCCCAAGGTCGTGCTGAACGACAAGGGTGAGGATACTCCCGGAAAGTCCGGTATCCTGTTGACTTGGGCGAAGAAGCGTTTGGTGCCCGATATCGCCGTGATAGCGCTCAAGGGGAACGGACCTTTGGTGAGCAAGGACGTGGACGGTGACATCAATGTCTCTATCCTGTCGGCCAATCCGGCCGTGGATCCGAAGTCGCTCAAGCTGCCCAAGGGCGCGACCGGCGCCGCTGCCGTGCCGTATGACGCCGCGACCCATGGACGTGACTACTGGCTGTCTCCGGGGGCGCCCCACTGTGCGGACTGCCATGCAGCGCCCTTCGTGGAGGGTCAGGGTGGCGTTGCCTACCCGATCAACCAGCCGGGCAAATACAGCCTGATGCGTTACACGAAGGGCCATGCGGGCATCGCCTGTCAGTCCTGCCATGAGTCCATCCACGGTCTGTATCCTGTGACGCCCAAGGTGGATCTCACCACCTACAAACAGGCGACGCAGTACAATCCGGATGGCTCGCACGGTCCGCTGAAGTGCGCTTCTTGTCATGAAGTCAACGAGGATGGTGTTCCATTCATCGCGGACGACGACGACAATGTCTGGAATGGCAAGCCGATCCTCCATGATTACGAAGCGGCGGTATCCTGGATACACGCCAGTGCTCCGGATCTGGGTGGTAAGGTCCCTGAGGAGTAAACAGAAGGGTGGATGCAGGGCTTTAAAGCCTTGCACCACCTGATTCTCCCTGATTGGTGGGGGCCGCAAGGCCCCCCTTTTTTCTATACTGAATATCGCGTTCGATTGGTTTCGACATTTCAGAAAGAAATAGTTGACAAGAGGCAGGTTACGGTTAATGAGATTGAACAGAATTTTTTTGCTGGGGTTGATTTCGTCCGCCGCTTTGTGGGCCGCAGGATCCCATGCGCAGGTTCAGGCCCAGGAAGACGCGGGGGCCAATGATCAGCAGGTACTGGCTACCGTAGGGAAACTTGCGGTAACCTCAAACGATCTGGAGTCGGCGATCGCGAGTTCGCCGTTCGCGACGCAATTTGCCTCAATGGATGAGGACGACCAGGCTGCGTTACGGGGCGACCTGTTGAAACGGCTCGTCTTTTCCCGCTTGTTTCGCCTGGAGGCAAAAAAGTTGGGGTTGGACAAGGGTGAGGCGTTCAAGAAGGATGTGGACGATTTTCGTATGGGCCTACTCTATCGATATTATATGGACCATTTGAGGGCCCGTATTCAGGTGCCGCCAGACGTTCTGGCGCAGATGAAGCAAACCTATAAGGGCGATGCGGACAGTCTGAAGGCGGCCGAGGCCTCATATAGGGCCGATCGTTACAAGTCGATTCGGCTACTCACCTTACAGCAATTGAAAAAGCAATTTGACGTTAAGTTTCATGAGGAGAGGATCGGTCCGCAGGCCAAGCCCGACACGGTACTGATGGAGGGCAAGAATGTATCGATTCGCTATTCCGATCTGTTGGATCCAAACACAAAGCAATTCCCAAAACCGGAAACGATAAGGGCGCGATTGTACAAGCGCGCGGAACTCCTGCTGGTTGCAAAGGTGGCCGAGGAAGAAGGCGTCGATGTGTCGGAGAGGGTGAAGCGCTATAAGGAAGAGCGGTTACCCGCGATGTTGGTAGAGAAAAAAACCGCTGAATGGGTTCCCTCCGATGAGGTATTGAGGAAGTATTACAAGGAACATCCACAGATTGGGCGGGTTCCGGAACGACGCCATATCGGACAGTTGGTCGTGGCGACCCGCGAAGAAGCCGAAAAGCTGCGCAAACGTATTCTTGCAGGCGAAAGTCTGTTCAGACTGGCTGGAAAACTCAGTATCGATGAGCATGGTAGAGCGCGAAATGGCGACATGGGTTGGATCGCGGAAGGCCAGGGCGCGCCACAATTGGAAGCGGCGGTTGCAAAACTCAAGGATGGCGAGTTGAGCGAAGTGGTGCAAACGCCAAAAGGTTTTCACTTGGTGACGGTGCTGGAACGTGTGGGCGGGAGCCAGAAGACTTTCGCGGCGATCAAGGATCGTGTGAAGCAGATCTATCTCAATGAAAAACTGGCTCAATATACAGCGGATCTCGGTAAACAGTATCACGTCGTCTGGAACGTGCTGAAATCCGAAAAGGATAGGGATCAGTGAGGTGAGAGCAAGTATGAGCAGAAAAGTATTCATTCTCCTGTTTGTTGTCTTGGGTATCATGGGAAGCGCCTATGCCGGTTATTATCTGACGGCGGGGGACAAGGTGGCGTTGACGAATGGCGGGCACCCACCGGTGCAGAGAGTGAAGAAGACCACTAGCACCACTGCACTGCCGGAACGGACCAACAATGCCTGGGAGATGAAACCTTTTCATCTGGTCGGACTGGATGGCAAGACCCACTCGCTCGATGAGTGGAAAGGCAAAGTGATTATGCTCAATTTCTGGGCGAGCTGGTGTGCGCCTTGCCAGTATGAGATCAAGGACTTTGTCGAGTATCAGGCGACCTATGGTCCAAAAGGGCTCCAGATCGTGGGTTTGGGTCTGGACGAGGCCCGTAAGTTGGCCAATGTGAAAAGGACCCTGGGGATCAACTATCCGGTATTGGTTGCCGACCCGGTGAACAGTGGGGACTTGTTGGCTCAATGGGGCAACAAGAAACAGATTGTACCGTACACCGTGGTCATCGCCCGCAATGGGCGTATGAAATACATTCATCGCGGTCAGATGGATGATGCAGCGTTCGAGGAGTATGTATTGCCCCTTTTGTAGTTTCTTCGCTGCGATCACTGCTTTTCCTGATTGCTTTGATCGGTGTAGAATGCGCGATCCGATCAGCGAGGCGCATCATGCAGGACATTAATCCAATATCCAATAAAATCAGGGATCTGAAAGAGCGGCTGGATGCCCTTAGGGGGTATCTTTGACTACGAGGGAAAGAAGGAGCGTTTAGCGGAGGTCCTGCGCGAGCTGGAGGATCCGGACATCTGGAATGACCAGGAGCGCGCTCAGGCGCTCGGCAAGGAGAGGGCCTCTCTGGAAGCGGTGGTGCTCACCGTGGATGAATTGAGCGGCGGCCTGGGCGATGCCCGTGATCTGCTTCAGATGGCGGTGGAGGAGGGCGACCAGGATACCGTAGAGGCAGTAGCGACCGATCTTGATATATATGAGAAGAAGGTCGCGAACCTCGAATTCCGCCGTATGTTCTCCGGTGAAATGGACGCGGCCAATGCCTATCTCGACATTCAAGCGGGTTCTGGCGGCACCGAGGCCCAGGACTGGGCGGAGATGCTGCTGCGCATGTATCTGCGCTGGGGGGAACGGCACGGTTTCAAGACCGAGTTGATGGAGGTGTCGCCTGGCGAGGTGGCGGGGATCAAGAGCGCCACCATACGTTTCGAGGGGGAATATGCCTTCGGCTGGTTACGCACCGAGACCGGCGTACACCGTTTGGTTCGAAAGTCCCCTTTTGATTCCGGCAATCGCCGCCATACCTCTTTTGCGGCTGTGTTTGTCTCACCCGAGATCGATGATTCTATCCAGATCGAAATCAACCCGGCAGATCTGCGCATCGATGTCTATCGCGCCAGTGGCGCGGGAGGTCAGCACGTAAACCGGACCGAATCCGCGGTGCGCATCACGCATAAGCCGACCGGGATCGTCGTGCAGTGCCAGAATGATCGCTCGCAGCACAAGAACAAGGATCATGCGATGAAGCAGCTCAAGGCCAAGCTCTATGAACTGGAGATTCAAAAGCGGAGCGAAACACAACAGGCCATCGAGGACACCAAGTCCGATATCGGCTGGGGGAGCCAGATTCGTTCGTATGTACTCGATCAATCGCGTATCAAGGATCTGCGCACGGGCATCGAGACCGGTAATACCCAGGCGGTTTTGGACGGCAATCTGGATCCTTTCATCGAGGCCAGTCTAAAGAGCGGTCTCTAGGAGTCTGTCGGATTTAGGATTAATCTACTGCGCTGGTGGGAAAGCGGTCCATTTTTCCTCGATTTTTCGTTGCATAGGCCCACTATGCGCCTCAAAATCGAGAAAAACTGGCCTCGCTTTCCCACCATGCTCGCGACGATTACCTAAACCCGACAGACTCCTAGCCCGGATTATTCATGAATCGCCGCGATGATTGCACAGAGCATTGTCCGCACAGGGGATTTTCCGACCGAGTGGAATACGGACTGTATTGCCGAGGAAGGAAAATTCCCTGTGCGGACAAGGATCAAGCAAGGGCGCGAGCGACTTCATGAATAATCCGGGCTAGGGGCCCACCGGATTGATCGTGTTTCGGTGAGTTTAATTGAGTCCCAGGGGTGAGGCACGCGGCACACCTCTGATGATCTCCTCTATCAATAGAGAGTTGTAATGAACGAACAGCAAGATGAAAACAAGCTTATTGCCCAGCGTCGGGCGAAGCTTGCCCACATGCGGGAATTGGGAAACGCCTTTCCCAATGACTTTCGGCGTGATGCCATTGCGGGTGAACTGCACGCCGAGTATGACGATAAAAGCGAAGAGGAACTGGAGACCCGCGCGGTGCGCGTCAAGGTGGCGGGCCGGATGATGAGCCGGCGCGTCATGGGAAAGGCGAGTTTTGCGCATCTGCAGGATATGTCGGGTCGTATTCAGCTCTTCGTGCAACGCGACAATCTGCCAGAAGGCGTCTATCAGGAATTCAAGAAAGAGTGGGATGTGGGCGATATCATTGGCGCTGAGGGCATGCTGTTCAAGACCCGGACGGGGGAGTTGTCGGTAAAGGTGGACGGCCTGCGTCTGTTGACCAAATCGTTGCGTCCCCTGCCCGAGAAGTTCCACGGACTGGCGGATCAGGAGACACGTTATCGCCAGCGATATCTCGATCTCATCATGAATGAGGCCACGCGGGAATCGTTCAAGACCCGTACCCGCATCGTGCAGTTTCTGCGCGAATACCTCAATGCAAAGGGGTTTATCGAAGTCGAAACGCCCATGATGCAGGTGGTGCCCGGTGGCGCCACTGCGCGGCCTTTTGTGACTCATCACAATGCGTTGGATATGGACCTCTTTCTGCGCATTGCCCCGGAGTTATATTTGAAAAGGCTGGTTGTGGGTGGGCTCGAAAAGGTCTACGAGATCAATCGCAACTTCCGTAACGAGGGCCTCTCGACCCGGCACAACCCAGAGTTCACGATGCTGGAATTCTATGAGGCCTATGCGGACTACCAGGACCTGATGGATCTGACAGAGGACATGCTGCGTAATCTCACACAGGAAGTGCTTGGCGATACCCGCGTACTCTACCAGGGGGAGACTTATGATTTTGGTCGACCGTTCGAGCGGATGACCGTCAAGGAGTCCATTCTGCACTTCAACCCCGATCTTACGGAAGGGGATATCGATGACCTCGACCGGGCGCGGGCCGTTGCCGAGCGGCTGGAAATTCCCTTGAAGCCAACCTATGGGCTGGGCAAGGTGCAGATTGAGATCTTTGAGAAAACGGTAGAAAACAGATTGATGAATCCAACGTTCATCACCGCCTACCCCACCGAGGTCTCACCTCTGGCCCGGCGTAACGATGAAGACCCTTCGGTCACGGACCGTTTCGAGTTCTTCGTGGGCGGACGTGAGATTGCCAATGGTTTTTCCGAGTTGAACGATGCCGAAGATCAGGCGGAGCGATTTCGCCGGCAACTGGAAGAGCGCGAAGCCGGTGACGAAGAGGCGATGCATTTCGACGAGGATTATATTCGCGCCCTGGAGCACGGTATGCCTCCCACGGCGGGCGAGGGTATCGGCATCGACCGGTTGGTGATGCTGCTGACCGACGCCCCATCCATTCGCGATGTACTCCTTTTCCCCCACATGCGACCGGAGCAATAAGGATCGATTCAGCGGTCGCCGCTGATGACGGACAAGGGTACTTGCCTGCAAGGGCGCGGCTACAACGGCTGAATGCGATATATATTGTTGCCGGGTTATTAACCCGGCAACAATATATATCGTATTCAGGGCTTCAGGCAGGCGCCGGAACAAGGCGCAGTGCGCAGGCAAGGGTCGTTCCCTTGCCAAGGTCGCTCCTGTGCATCCATGCACTCGCGACACTTGGACATCCTGTCCAGCGCGCTGGAACGCAGGTCCGGCGCCTG
>JALSTP010000121.1 GCA_026983675.1 Sedimenticola sp. | reverse complement strand
CGGGTTGATAGCCAGAGCGCGAAGCGCGGCGGCTTTCAAGCCGGTGGAGTGAAGCGAAGCGAAACTCAACAGCTGAGCCGATAGCGCAGCACCGCGCGAGCGGTGCTGCGCTATCAGTTAAAAAGACAGAATGCATGTGATGGTGTAATATGCGGATTCTGTCTTAAACAATATCTCGACGTTATCATGCCCCTTAAACCGATTGCAACCGAAGGCCGCCCGGCTGTGTCCTCCCGCTGGCAGCGGTATCTCGATGTGTTGGAGCGCGAAGGCGTGCCTCCGAAGTATCGCCGTTGGTATGTGCGTCATGTAGAACAGTTCATCAGTGCATTCAAGGGACGGCGGCTTGGGGAGTTGGGTAGGGCGGATTTGGTGGAATATCTGGATAGGTTGGCGCGTGATCCGGAGGCGCCGGGATGGCGTATCCGGCAGCAGGTGGATGCGATCCGTCTGCTGTTGGTCAAGCTTGGCGGGGCGAAGGTCGCCGGGGAGGTGGATTGGGATTTCTACGCGGAGGCGGGGCTTCGGGATTTGGAGAGGGATCATCCGACGTTGGCGCGTGAGTTGCCGCCGGAGCGGCTGGTTCGCCGGGCGAAGGGGGGGCTGACGGAGGGGGGCAAGGCGGAGGCTGTGCTGATGCGCATGGTGAGGATTCTGCGGACGCAGAATTATGCCATTCGTACGGAGGCGGCGTATCGTGACTGGATAGTCCGTTTTTTTCGCTTTGTGGGAGAAAAGGATCCGGATGTCCTGGGTATGGAGGAGGTGAATGCCTTTTTGAGTCACCTTGCCATCGAGCGGGGGGTGTCCAGGGGGACGCAGCGGCAGGCGTTGAATTCGATCGGTTTTCTGTTCAAGCATGTGTTGCATAAAGAGTTGGCGCTCAAGGAGGGGTTTCGCGCGGCGGGGCCGAGCCGGCGGCTGCCGGTGGTGTTGTCGCGGGATGAGGTTCAGCGGTTGCTGGGGGTTCTGGAGGGGAGAAACCGGCTGATGGCGGGGCTGCTCTATGGCGCGGGGATGCGGCTGATGGAGCTTGTACGCCTGCGGGTTCAGGATGTGGATTTTGGCCGGTCCTCGATCACCGTGCGCAATGCCAAGGGCGGCAAGGACCGGGTGGTGCCGTTGCCAGAGCGCTACCGGGAGGCGCTGAAGGCGCATCTGGCGGAGCGGCGGGCATTGTTCGATGCCGATCAGCGCGAGGGCCGGGTGCATGTCTATCTGCCGGGGGCGTTGGCGCGGAAGTATCCGGCGGCGTCCACGGATTGGCGTTGGCAATACGTGTTTGCCTCGGCGCGGTTGTCGGTGGATCCGCGTTCGGGTGAGTTTCGGCGGCACCATATCCATGAGAATACGTTGCAGAAGGCGGTGAATCGTGCGGGCCGGGAGGCGGGGATCGAAAAGCGGGTGAGTTGTCATGTCCTGCGTCACTCTTTTGCCACCCATCTGCTGGAGGCGGGGTATGACATCCGTACGGTGCAGGAGTTGCTCGGCCATGCGGATGTTTCCACCACCATGATCTATACCCATGTTCTCAACCGGGCCGGGGTGTTGCCGGTGCGCAGTCCGGCGGATTTCGACTGACTGGCGCGTTCAGGCGGCCGGCGGGGGGCGGTTGAGCAGCAGGGTGACGAACAGGGCGCCAAAGAGAGCGGCGATGAAGGTGTTTTGCTGGCTGGCGCCGATCAGCAGCGCGGCGGCGGCGCCCAGTCCCGCGCCGAGGCCGCCAAAGGCGAGGCCACGCATGACGCGACAGAGGAAGCAGTTGCGATAATCTTTCCTGTTCCTGGCCCGCATCGGTCATTACCTGTCCACTGTTGCGGCCCCATGGCGCGGTGCCCTGACGGTGTGCCCCCCGGTTGAAGCGCCCGGCATCGTAGCGGCGATGCCCGCGCGCGCGCCGGTTGCGGATGTCGCCCGCGCCACGCCCTTGCGCCGCCTAGCCATGGGCGAGCCTCTTCAGGCAGTCGAGATAGGCGGCGTCGTCCGGTGGACGGTTGGCGCGCTGGGCCTCCCAGAGGATGCGGCCGAGGCATTCCATCATGGCGTGTTCGGCGGTGTGGGCGTCGCCTTGGGCGGCGGTGATGCGGCGGTAGAGGCCGGTGATGCCGGGGGGGCGGCCGGTCTGGATCTGTTCGATCAGGCTGATGTGCATGCCCATGTGCAGGAAGGGGTTGGTGGCGCCGTCTTCCGGTGTGAAGTCCCGGTCCAGCGCCGTGTCTGCATCGTCCAGCAGCGGATGGTATTCCGGGTGCTGTTCCACTACGCCGGCGATGATCTGTTCCAGCGGGGAGAGTGTCTCTCCGTTGCGGCGCTTGCGCCAGGCGTCGGTGAAGGCGCGGCGGATTTCGGTGCGGTTGTCGCCAAACATCAGGGGAGGTTTTTGTCCTTGTATTCGCACAGATCTTCGATGATACACGACCCGCAGCGGGGTTTGCGCGCAGTGCAGGTGTAGCGGCCGTGCAGGATGAGCCAGTGGTGGGCGTGCTGGAGGAATGCTTTGGGGATCACTTTGAGCAGTTTCTTTTCCACCGCCAGTGGGGTCTTGCCGGGGGCCAGGCCGGTACGGTTGGCAACGCGGAAGATGTGGGTGTCCACGGCCATGGTGGGGTGGCCGAAGGCGACGTTGAGCACTACGTTGGCGGTCTTGCGGCCGACGCCGGGGAGGGATTCCAGCGCCTGGCGGTCTTCCGGCACCTTGCCGTCGAATCTCTCCAGAAGGATCCGGCAGGTGCGGATGATGTTTTTGGCCTTGTTGTTGAACAGGCCGATGGTCTTGATATGGCGCTTCAGCCCCTCTTCACCGAGTTCGAGCATCGTCTCCGGGGTGTTGGCGACTTTGAACAGTTCCGCGGTGGCCTTGTTGACGCTCTTGTCGGTGGCCTGGGCGGAGAGGATCACCGCCACCAGCAGTTCGAAGGGGGTGTTCCAGCGGAGTTCGCTGGTGGGGTGGGGGTTGGCGGCGCGCAGGCGTTCGAAGATCTCGCGCCGTTTGGCCGCGTTCATCGTAGCGGTCAGCCCGCCTGGGCCTCGGTTTCGGGCATGGCGGCGCGGTCTGCGCGCACGGCGCGGGCCTGGTTCACGCGTTTGTCGATGATGTTCTTCAGCGCGATCAGCAGCCCCAGGCCAAGGAAGGCGCCGGGGGGCAGGATGGCCACCAGCATGCCTTTGTAATCCTTGCCGAAGGTGAGCACGAAATCCCGTGCACCCTCGCCGAACATGAGGTGCGCCTGGGAGAAGAGGGTGCCCTGGCCCACGATCTCGCGCATGCCGCCGAGCACCAGCAGCACCAGGGTGGAGCCGATGCCCATGGCGAGGCCGTCCAGCAGCGAGGGCAGCAGCCGGTTGCGGGACGCGAAGGCCTCGGCGCGGCCGATGATGGTGCAGTTGGTGACGATCAGCGGGATGAAGATGCCGAGGATCTTGTAGAGGTCGTAGAACCAGGCCTGCATGCTCAGTTCGATGGCGGTGACGAAGGAGGCGATGATGAGAACGAAGACCGGCAGTCGCACCTCTTGCCGCACCAGGTTGCGGATCAGCGAGACGGTGCCGTTGGAGAGCACCAGCACCGCGGTGGTTGCCAGCCCCAGACCGAGTCCGTTGATGGCGGTATTGGTCACCGCCAGCAGGGGACAGAGGCCGAGCAGCGCCACCAGCGCCTGGTTGTTGTTCCACAGCCCATCCCGGATGATTTCACCAAAACCTGGTTGTGCCATCACTCTTTCTCCACTGGTTGGGGTTTGCTGCCCTTTGGCCACAGTTCGCCGCCTGTGGGGATCTCATAGAGGCGGTCCCCCTGTTGCCGGGCGAAGATCAGGGCGTTCTTGACCGCTTTCACCACCGAGCGCGGGGTGATGGTGGCGCCGGTGAACTGGTCGAACACGCCGCCGTCGCGCTTTACCTTCCATTTGTCGATGGGGGGGTTGCCAAGCGACTTTCCGGTGAAGCCCAGGATCCAGTCCGATTTGGTTTCGTCGATGCGGTCGCCGAGGCCCGGCGTCTCCTTGTGGGAGACGACCCGCACGCCGCCGAGGGTGCCGTCGTGGCGCACCGCCACCAGCATCTTGATCGGGGCGCTGTAGCCGTCCGGCACCACCGCCTCCAGCACGACGGCCACCGGTTTGCCGTCATGGCGGCCCCGGTAAATGGGCGTGCCGTCCACGCCGAGCAGGTCCGGCGCGTGAGCGGTGATGGTATCGGTGGCGATGTCGTTGTTGATGCTGTCGGCGGGGACGATGGCGTGCAGTTTGCGCAGCAGCGCCTGACGCTCGTTCTCGGCGATGCGTGCGTCGGTGAAATGGTGGGTGGCAACCACCAGGCCGGTGCCGATGATGGCGAAGATGCCGAGCAGCACGGCGGCGATGAGGATCGGGTAGCGTTTCACGTCTGCCCCCGTTTATGGCCGAAGACGCGTGGCTGGGTGTAGTAGTCGATGGTGGGGGCGGCGAGGTTCATTAACAGCACGGCAAAGGCCACCGCATCGGGGTAGCCGCCGAAGGTGCGGATCAGAAACACCAGCACGCCGATCGCGGCGCCGTAGATGATCTGGCCTTTTTTTGTGGTGGCCGCGGTGACCGGATCGGTGGCGATGAAGAAGGCCCCGAGGATGGCGCCGCCGCTGAACATGTGAAACAGGGGGAAGGGGTGGGTGTTCGGATCGGCGATGTAGAACAGTCCCGCCATCACGATAAGGCCGCTCAGCATCGACACGGGAATGTGCCAGGAGATCACCCGCTTGTACAGGAGCCAGAGCCCGCCGAGCAGGAACCAGTTGCCGATCCACTCCCAGCCGCGGGCGCCAAAGTCGCCCCACAGCGGGCTCTGGCGGATCTCACTGATCATGCGGTTCATGTCGAGCTGGGTGCGCATTTCGTCCAGCGGGGTGGCGCCCGACACGGTGTCCCAGGTCAACCCAGCGGGCAGATGGCCGGCGAAGATGGTGTGCAGGGTCTGGATGAATCCGAGCGGGTGGTCGTTGAGCATGCGTGGGGGCAGCCAGTTGGTCATGTCCACCGGATAGGAGATGAGCAGAAGCACGTACGCCGCCATTGCCGGATTGAAGGGGTTGTAGCCCAGTCCGCCATAGAGCTGCTTGACCACGACGATGGCGAAGAGGACGCCGAGCACGGTCAGCCACCAGGGCAACAGGGGTGGCACGGCGATGGCGAACAGCATGGCGGTGACCACGGCGCTGAGGTCGGAGATGGCGAACAACACCGGCTTGTGGCGCAGTTTCATCACCAGTGCCTCGGCGGTCACGGCGGTGATCGAGGCAAGGAGGATGTTGATCAAGGTGCCCCAGCCGAAGTACCAGACCATGGCGACGATGCCCGGGATGAGCGCCAATATGACGCGCAACATCACGGTGTCCACGCTGTTCGGGCGGGCGGTGTGCGGCGATGTCTCGGTAGGAAACTCCATGCTATTTCTCTTGTTCGCCCTCGGTTTCCGCCGCCCGGCGGCGGGCCTCGGCGTTGTCCACCTGGCGCTGCTGGGCGGGGGTGAGACCTTCGGTGTTCTTTGGCGCCGCGGCGGCGGCCTTTTTTTCCGCCACCCGCTTCATGGCGGCCTCGATGGCGGCCTTTTTGGCATCCTGCTCTTTCCCGCCGGCCCCTTTCTTTTTCTCCAGTGCTTCCTTCTTTTTGCGCAGCTTGGCCTTGCGTTCCCGTTCCAGGCGTTCGAGCCGGGCCTGACGCGCCTCGTGACGCTGGCGCGCCTGCTCCGCCTTGCGTTTCTCTTCCTCCTGGGCCCAAATCTCGTTCTTGGCGAAGCGGTAGAACTGCACCAGGGGGAGATGGGCGGGGCATACGTGAGAGCAGCAGCCGCACTCGATGCAGTCGAACAGGTTGTATGCCTGCACCTTGTCGAAATCCTTGGCCCGCGCGTACCAGTACATCTGCTGCGGCAGCAGGCTCACCGGGCAGACCCGGGCGCATTCCCCGCAGCGTATGCAGGGGCGTACCGGTGAGGGGTCGGGGGCCTCTTCGCGGCTTGCCACCAGCAGGCAGTTGGCGGCCTTGGTCAGGGGCACGGCGTCGGTGTGCAGGGCGATGCCCATCATGGGGCCGCCGAGGATCAGTTTGTATACGGCGTTGGTATAGCCGCCTGCCTGGGCGATCAGGTCGCTGACCGGGGTGCCGATCAGCGCCTCCAGGTTGCGCGGTTCGGCGACGCCGTCGCCGGTGAGGGTGACGATGCGTGAAAGCAGCGGCTTGCCTTCGAGCACCGCATCGGCGATGGCGGCGGTGGTGCCCACGTTGTGGCAGACGACGCCGATCTGGGCCGGGATGGCATGGCTCGGCACCTCCTTGCCGGTGAGGATGTGGATCAATTGCTTTTCACCGCCGCTGGGGTAGAGGGTGGGGATGGTGACGACACGGGTCTTCTGCAGTCCGGCGTCGGTCACGGCCTGCCGCATGGCGGCGATCGCCACCGGTTTGTTGTCCTCGATGCCGATCAGGCACTCCTCGACCTCCAGCAGATGCTTGAGGATCTTGATGCCGGAGACGATGCGCGGGGCGCGGGTGCGCATCAGCATGTCGTCACAGGTGATGTAGGGCTCGCATTCTGCGCCGTTGATGATCAGCGTTTTGATGCGCACGTTGGGGCCTGGGTTCAGCTTCACGCTGGTGGGGAAGGCGGCACCGCCCAGCCCCACGATGCCGGCCCAACGCACCCGCTCGCGCAGATCGGCGCGGTCGCGTTGCTGGTAGTCGTCCATCGGCTCCGGGAGTTCGGCCCATGCGTCCTCGCCGTCGGGCTCGATGACGATGCAGGTGGCGACCAGCCCGGAAGGGTGGGGGATCGGTTCGGGGCCGATGGATGCCACCGTGCCCGAGGTGGGGGCGTGTATCGGTGCGCTGATGTAGGCCTTTGAGCGCGCGATCATCTGCCCTTTGAGCACCCGTTCGCCCACGGCCACCAGCGGCTTGTCCTCTTCGCCAATATGTTGTTGCAGGGGCAGGATCAGGCGCTGGGGAACGGTGGCCTGCGTCAGTTCCCGGCCGAGGGACTGCGCTTTGTTGTCGGGCAGGTGCAGGCCACCGTGGAAGCGCCACAGACGTTGCTGATTGGGTGGAGTCACGCGGTGGCCTCCCGTGCGGGTTCGAATTCCACTTCGGGATAGGGCCAGCGCCAGGTGCGGATATCTTCCTTGATCGGCTCCATATGGATACATTCCACCGGGCAGGGGGGAACGCACAGTTCGCACCCGGTGCAGAGGTCACGCACGACGGTGTGCATCTGCTTGGCGGCACCGATGATGGCGTCCACCGGACAGGCCTGCAGGCAGAGGGTGCAGCCGATGCACTCGTTCTCGTCGATCACCGCCACTGCCTTGGGCTTGGGTTCGCCCACGTCGGCATCCAGCGGGAGGGGATCGCGGCCGAGCAGATCGGCAAGGGCGATGATCACCGTCTCGCCGCCGGGAACACAGCGGTTGATCTCCGCCTCGCCAGTGGCGATGGCCTCGGCGTAGGGCCGACACCCGGGGAAGCCGCACTGGCCGCACTGGGTTTGTGGCAGCAAGGCATCGATCTGATCGGCGATGGGGTCACCTTCCACATGGAAGCGGATATTGGAGTAGCCCAGCAGCAGGCCGAAAACGAGGGCCAGGCCGGTGATCGCGAGGATGGGGGTCAGGGTCAGCATGCGTGGCCTCTCATCAGGTCGTCACCAGGCCGGCGAAGCCCATGAAGGCGAGCGACATCAGACCGGCGGAGATCAGGGCGATGGCATTGCCCTGGAAGGGTTCCGGTACATTGGCCACGGCGATGCGCTCGCGTACCGCGGCGAACAGCACCAGCACCAGCGAAAAGCCCACGGCGGCGCCGAAGCCGTAGAGGGCCGATTCGACGAAATTGTGTTTCTCCTGGGTGTTGAGCAGGGCCACGCCGAGCACGGCGCAGTTGGTGGTGATGAGGGGCAGGAAGATGCCCAGCACCTGGTAGAGCACCGGGCTGGTCTTGTGCATCACCATCTCGGTGAACTGCACCACCACGGCGATCACCAGGATGAAGGCAATGGTGCGCAGGTATTCGATGCCCAGCGGGGCGAGCAGGAAGGCGTTGATCAGATAGGCGCACACCGCGGAGAGGGTGAGCACGAAGGTGGTGGCCAGGCCCATGCCCACCGCGGTCTCCAGCTTGCGCGAGACGCCCATGAACGGACACAGGCCGAGAAACTTCACCAGCACGAAGTTGTTGACCAGGATGGTCCCCACCAGGATGATCAGATAGTCTTGCATGGTTCAGTTCGCCCGCCTTGTGTCGGATCCGTCATTTTCCCCATTGTAATCCCGCCCGGACATTGACAATCCGCAAAAGGATCATGGTAACTGTATGAACTGCTTGCCGAAAGCAGTTTCTGCCCGACGCCGTTTCTTGAAGTCGGACGTCCCCCCGTCATGACGTATCGTTGTGTCGTCTGCCGGGCAGGGGTCGATACCGGTTCGATCGGCGCTATTTTACCCGCATCCCCGGCCGGGCCCCTGCATCGGGACTGAGCAGGTAGAGTTCTTCGCCGCCGGGGCCGGCCGCCAGCACCATCCCTTCCGAGACGCCGAAGCGCATCTTGCGTGGGGCCAGATTGGCCACCATCACCGTGAGTCGACCCTCCAGGTCCTCCGGCGCATAGGCGGATTTGATGCCTGCGAAGACGTTGCGGGTCTCGCCGCCCAGGTCGAGCGTGAGGCGCAACAGTTTGTCCGCGCCCTCCACATGCTCGGCCCTGACGATGCGGGCGATGCGCAGATCCACCTTGGCGAAATCGGCATATTCGATGGTCTCGGCGATGGGATCCCCAGCCAGTGGACCCGTGGACCGCGGGGCGGGCGCCGCGGCGGCGAGGTCTTCCTTCGACGCCTCCAACATGGCCTCGATCTGCTTGCTGTCGACGCGGGTCATCAACGGTTTAAACTTGCGGATCTCATGGTCGAGCAGCGGGCTGGCGAGGGCCTCCCACGTGAGCGGCGGGACCTGCAGGAAGGTCTCGGATGCCGCTGCGGTGGCCGGGAGGATTGGGCGCAGGTAGCCGATCAGCACCCGGAACAGGTTGATGCCCATGGAGCAGATGGCCTGGAGTTCCTCTTCCTTGCCCTCTTCCTTCGCGATCACCCAGGGTTTGGCCTCATCGATGTACTGGTTGGCGCGGTCCGCCAGGGCCATGATAGCGCGCACGGCGTGGCTGAATTCGCGCTGTTCGTAATGGTCGGCGATGGTGTCGCCGGCGGCGGCGAATGCCTCGAACAGGGCCGGTTCGGCAAGCGCTGGCGCGAGGCGGCTGCCGAAGCGCTTGTGGATGAAGCCGGCGCAGCGGCTGGCGATGTTGACCACCTTGCCGACCAGGTCCGCGTTCACCCGCTGGGCAAAGTCCTCCAGGTTGAGGTCGATGTCCTCCACGCCGCTGCCGAGCTTGGCCGCGAAGTAGTAACGCAGGTACTCGGGATTGAGATGGTCCAGATAGGTGCGCGCCTTGATGAAGGTGCCGCGGGACTTGGACATCTTCTGTCCATCCACGGTGAGGAAGCCGTGAGCCCACACCGCGCTGGGGGTGCGGAAACCGGCGCCGTGGAGCATGGCCGGCCAGAACAGGGCGTGGAAGTAGATGATGTCTTTGCCGATGAAATGGTAGAGCTCGGTGTCGGCGTCGGGGCCCCAGTATTCGTCAAAGTCCAGATCGCCACGCCGGTCACACAGGTTCCTGAAGCTGGCCATGTAGCCGATGGGGGCGTCGAGCCAGACGTAGAAGTATTTGCCGGGGTGGTCGGGGATCTCGAAGCCGAAATAAGGGGCGTCGCGGGAGATGTCCCACGCCTGCAGGCCGGCCTCGAACCATTCGTCCAGTTTGTGGGTGACCTCCGGTTGCAGGTGGCCGGCCCGCGTCCATTCGCGCAGCATGGGCTCGAAGTCGGCCAGCTTGAAGAAGTAGTGCTCCGACGCCTTCTGGACCGGTACGGCGCCGGAGACGGCAGAGCGGGGGTTCTTCAGCTCCGCCGGGGAGTAGCTGGCGCCACACACCTCGCAGTTGTCGCCATACTGGTCCGGCGCGCCGCACTTGGGGCATTCCCCCTTGATGAAGCGGTCTGGCAGGAACATCTCCTCCACTGGATCATAGGCTTGGGTGATGGTGCGTTTGACGATATGACCGGCGTCCCGGTTGCGTTCGTAGATGGTGATGGCGAAGTGGCGGTTCTCTTCCGAATGGGTGGAATGGTAGTTGTCGAATCCGATGTGGAAGCCGGCGAAATCGGCGGTGTGCTCCTGGTGGACGCGGGCAATCAGTTCCTCGGGTTCGATGCCCTCCTGGCGCGCCCGCAGCATGATGGGGGTGCCGTGGGCGTCGTCGGCACAGACATACCAGCAGGCGTGGCCGCGCATCTTCTGGAAACGGGCCCAGATGTCGGTCTGGATGTACTCCACCAAATGCCCGATGTGGATCGGACCGTTGGCGTAGGGCAGGGCGCTGGTGACCAGGATCTTGCGGTGTGCGGTTGTCATATTCAGTGGTGTCGGAAAGGTTGTTGTGTTGTTCTGAACGCACCATTATTTCACAAATCGTTTCGGCTGCGGAAACGGAACCGGCATCCCGCGCAAAAACCTACCAAATTGGTTGGAATATAGCGGCGGAATTGGTGTAGAATGCGCGCCCAGTCAACATATTTTTCCCGGCGCGTCTGCATTGGCGGCGGGATGACCATTCGAGAGGCAAGCAAATGGCAGAGGTTACGAAAGAACAGGTCGAAGAGGCGATCAAGGGCTATGTCGAGCCCCATTTGGGTGAGGATCTGGTCGCCGCCAAGGCGGTGAAGGATATCGCCATCGAGGGCGACAAGGTGAAAGTGAAGGTGGAACTCGGCTTCCCCGCCAAGGGCGTCAAGGATGAGATTGCCAACGCGGTGAAGGAGAAAGTGGAGGGCCTGGAAGGCGTGACCTCCGCCGACGTGGATGTGGACTGGAAAGTGGTGGCCCACTCGGTGCAGAAATCCCTCAAGCCCATCGACAACATCAAGAACATCATCGCCGTGGCCTCCGGCAAGGGCGGCGTCGGCAAGTCCACCACAGCGGTCAACCTGGCGCTGGCACTGGCGGAGGAGGGGGCCACCGTGGGCATCCTCGACGCTGACATCTACGGCCCCTCCCAACCGCGCATGCTGGGGATCAGCGGCCAGCCTGAGTCGAAGGATGGCAAGTCGTTGGAGCCCATGACCGCCTATCACCTCCAGGCCATGTCCATCGGCTTCCTCATCGACGAGGAGACCCCCATGATCTGGCGTGGCCCCATGGTCACCCAGGCGCTTGAGCAACTGCTCAACGACACCAATTGGTCGGAACTGGACTATCTGGTGATCGATCTGCCGCCCGGCACCGGCGACACCCAACTCACCCTGGCGCAGAAGGTGCCCGTCTCCGGCGCGGTGATCGTCACCACACCCCAGGACATTGCCCTGCTCGACGCCCGCAAGGGCCTGAAGATGTTCGAGAAGGTGGAGGTGCCGGTGCTCGGCATCGTGGAGAACATGAGCATTCATATCTGCTCCAACTGTGGTCACGAGGAGCCGATCTTTGGCGCCGGTGGCGGTCAGGCGATGGCGGAGCAGTATCATGTCGACCTCTTGGGCCAGCTTCCGCTGGACATGCGCATCCGTGAGGAGACCGACGGCGGCAAGCCCACCGTGGTGGCCGAGCCCGAGGCGCGTATCTCCCAGATCTATCGCGAGATCGCCCGCAAGACCGCGGCCAAGCTCTCCCTGCAGGCCAAGGACTATGCCGCAAAGTTCCCCAATATCGTGATCCAGAACAACTGATCCGGGATCGCCTGCCGGAAACCCCGGCAGGCGCTTTGCTACTCCCCGCCCGTTTCGGCTGGTGCTCCGTCGGGGAGCGTCAGCTCGACCGTCAACACGCCGGTGTCATCGAGCCGGAACATCACTGTTGCGCCGATCCGTTTTGACAGGGCGTCGACAAGCGCCAGACCAAGGCCGCTGTGGCTGTTGTCGTTTCGTGACGCCTCCTTGCGCCAGAAACGCGCGCTCATGTGGGGGAGGTCCCGGCGACGGAGATCGCCAGCGGGATTGGAGATCCTGATTGCGACGTGTCCCTGTTCCCGGGTGGCGGTTACGGTGATCGGGCCGTGGGGCGGGCTGTAGGCGATGGCGTTGTCAAACAGATTGCCGATGATGATCTCCAGCGCGTCCCTGTCCGACCATACCTGTATATCCGCCGGAATTTCCATTGTGAACCCTTTGCCGGCGAGTGGCTCCGCCCGCCGTCTTCGAATACCTTCGATCAGCTCGGAAAGGGCAACATGGGAAGGGGGCGGCGCGGTGCTTTC
>JALSTP010000120.1 GCA_026983675.1 Sedimenticola sp. | reverse complement strand
TCGCCTCCGTACGTCTCTCCCATCACTTTCGTGATCGCCGCCGTCAGCGTCGTCTTGCCATGGTCTACGTGACCGATCGTGCCCACATTTACATGCGGCTTCGTGCGTTCGAATTTTTCCTTGGACATTGTCTGGTCTCCAAAAGAATTTCCAACAAAGACAAATTCGCGCGCTTAACCGCACGCATACCAAAAGACTGCATGGAGCCCATGAGCGGATTTGAACCGCTGACCTCACCCTTACCAAGGGTGTGCTCTACCAACTGAGCTACATGGGCAATCAAACACAATCAGCGACGGTCGAGACCCCGCCGCCTTCTCGCTCCCCTGGAGCGGGTGATGGGAATCGAACCCACATCATCAGCTTGGAAGGCTGAGGTTCTACCATTGAACTACACCCGCAAAACCGAAAAGTGGACGCCCTTCGCGGCACACCCGTATCACTGAACGGACAGGAAGTATACTCCGCACCCCCGCTACCAGGTGCAAAACCGGCTTCCGCCGAACCTCATCTTTCCATCTGTCTGGTGGAGGGGGGAGGATTCGAACCTCCGAAGGCGGAGCCGTCAGATTTACAGTCTGATCCCTTTGGCCACTCGGGAACCCCTCCGCAGAGAAGCGCCATATTGTGCTTGAGCGGACAACCCCTGTCAACACCCTTTTTCGACGCGGCAAGATCATCACACCGCGACCTATTCAAACGCCCTTTACCATTTGTACAACGGTAGTGAAATCCCACAGTTTTCTGATAGCATTCGCCGCCTTGGCGACAGCTGAAAACAATGCCAGCGCGTGGACACGCCCTCCATACGAACTAAAGCTTTCGCCCTTAAAGACGAAACCTTATTAATAGGTTTGGACACACCTTAGTTAAATTAATACTTTAGGAATATGGACCTGGAGAGCATAAATGAACGTCACGATTTTCGGTAGTGGTTATGTGGGATTGGTGACAGGGGCCTGCCTGGCCGAGGTGGGCAACAATGTCATGTGCGTTGACGTCGACCCGGCAAAAATAGACCTTCTCAACAATGGAGGTGTCCCCATCTATGAACCGGGACTGGAGGAGATGATTGCGCGAAATCGCGACGCGGGGCGCCTTTCCTTCACCACGGACCCGAAAGAAGGGGTGACGCACGGATTGTTTCAATTCATCGCCGTCGGCACGCCCCCGGACGAGGATGGCTCGGCGGATCTCCAGTACGTCCTGGCAGTGGCCAAGAGCATTGCGCAACACATGGAGGAGTATAAAGTCATCATCGACAAGTCCACGGTGCCGGTCGGCACCGCGGACAAGGTCGCCGACACGGTCGCTGCAACACTCAAAGAGCGGGGCAAAACACTGGAATTCGACATTGTCTCCAACCCCGAGTTTCTCAAGGAAGGCGCGGCCATCGACGATTTCATGCGACCGGATCGCATTGTCATCGGCACGGACAACCCTCGCACCGCCGAACTGCTGCGCGCGCTCTATCAACCGTTCAACCGCAACCACGACCGCCTGATGGCGATGGATATCCGGTCGGCAGAACTGACCAAGTATGCGGCAAACGCGATGCTTGCAACCAAGATCAGTTTCATGAACGAGCTCTCCAATATCGCCGAGGCCGTGGGCGCCGATATCGAACACGTCCGCATCGGCATCGGCTCCGATCCCCGCATCGGTTACCAGTTCATCTACCCCGGTTGCGGCTATGGCGGTTCCTGTTTCCCCAAGGATGTCAAGGCGTTGGAGCAGATCGCACTCCGCACCGGCTACACTCCGGAGCTGCTTCACGCCGTGGAGTCGGTCAATGCCCGTCAAAAAGAGGTCCTGTTCAGGAAAATTCGCGAGCACTTTGGTGATGACCTGTCGGGAAAGGTCTTTGCTGTCTGGGGATTGGCCTTCAAACCGAACACCGACGATATGCGCGAGGCATCGAGTCGCGTGCTACTCGAGGCCCTTTGGGAGGCGGGCGCGTCCGTCCGGGCATTTGATCCCGTCGCCAATGACGAGGCAAAACGCATCTATGGCGAGCGCAGCGACCTCCGGCTTTGCGCCACGGCGGAGGAGGCCCTCGAGGGCGCCGATGCCCTGGCCATCCTGACCGAATGGAAGGAATTCCGCAGTCCCGACTTCGCCTCCATCAAACGCGCACTCAAAAGCCCGGTCATCTTTGACGGTCGCAACATCTATGACCCCGAGACCGTCAACAATGCCGGGCTCGCGTACTACTCCATTGGCCGTAACCAACGCACGCCCTCCTGAGCCAAATGCCCTGTGCGGGCCCCTCGGCCCGCTTTTTTTGGGGGGCGGTCACCCATGCCCCCAACCCTGATGGTATTCAAAGACAGGCCGTGGCGTGCCGACCCGCGGGCTGCGCTGCCCCATCTTGCTGCAGGGTGGCTGCAGTGGCGATGAGCCGCGTTGTTGCGAACCGGCACACCACGACTGAAGACGGCATATGTTGTTATCGGCTTAATAATCTTCTTATATAAGAACCTCCTAACTTATTGACCCGTCAAAATTTTTTTATTGTCGCCTCACGGATTATCTGGTAAAAAATCGAACAATAGTGGGGTTCTTCCCCGGCTATCCACTGTTCCGCGCTTCGCCTCTCATGAGGCCGGAGTATGAAATCGGAACCTTGTTCTTTTTTTCTTGAGGAGGATGCTTCCATGCAGCCACGTTCTTTTGTCGCAGCTATTCTGGCGACAGCACTCTTTTCCGCGACCTCCGCGAACGCAGAGACCATTATCGACAAGAATCTGCCCTACCCTACCGGTACACCAACGGCCCAGGACATTGCCAACCAGATCTATTTTGTCAATCAGTTTCATGGCTTCAAGCGCTACGCCATCGTCAAGAAAGGCAAGAAAATCACGGTCATCCTGAACAAGCCCAAGGGGAAAAAGGCAAAAACCCTCACCGTTGAACGTTACAAGAAAAACGACTGGGACGACCCCGCCATTCGCTCAAAGGAAATCGCCATTTTCCGCTCAGGAAAACTCCGGGGCACCGGCATGCTGATCGTGGACTTCGCCGATGATTCCAAGCCGCAGTCCTACTCCATCTGGCTGCCGGCCCTGCGCAAGATCCGCCGCTTCGCCCAACCCGCCCTCGACGACTCCTGGGGCGGCACAGACTTCACCTTTGGTGACGTAATCCTGAGAAAGCCCTTCCATGATACCCATGAACTACTGGGCAAAGAGACCTTCGACGATTGCCTCGGCGCCATTGAAGGCGCCAAGACCAAATGGCTGAAGGAGATGCCCAAACCCTCCTGCAAACCCAAGGGCAAAGAGGTCTACAAGCTGAAGAGCACGACCAAGTTCGACAACTGGTGGTATGACTATCGAATCACCTACGTGGATGCCAAGACCTTTGCCGACTACCGTACGGAATATTTCAAAAACGGCGAGAAAATCAAGGTCATCGACCGCGACTGGATTCCGCTCGGTGATGGAAAGGACCCGCGCAATCAAGGCTGGGGCTACTGGTACGGCAAGACCCTCAAGACTGGCCATCAAACCTGGGCGATCATTCCCAAGGAAGTCACCCTCGTCGATGACCAGGTGAAAAAGCCGGATTCCTTCTGGAGTGAGAAGAGCCTGCGCAAGATCAAACGTTAGAGTATCCCAGACGCCGCCAGGGAAGGCAGCGCGTCGTATTCACACATACAACAGACAGCAGGGCATGTCCGCACCTTTGCTGCACAAACCTCATCGGGGGAGTCGGATAATGTTTAAAAAAACACTGATATACCAATCCGTTGCTATGGCAATCACGCTGCCAGGCATGGCGCTGGCCGACGTCGAGGTCAGCGGCTACCTGAAAAACGAGACATCCATCTATGTAAAGTCCGGACAAGTCACCGGACAAGCGATGGCCACTGACGACGAAAGCACCAAGCATGATGCCGGTGACCTGCTGAAATTCGAAAACTCGGCCCGCCTGTTCCTCAACGGTGATCTGGGAGAAGAGAGCAGCTGGCACGGCGATCTCAACATCATCTACGATACGGAAGGGGTCAACAACTACTACAAGGGGCATGAACCCTATACCCAATATGACTGGCTACGGGAACTCTATGTCGATACCAGCGCCGCTGGCTGGGACTTCCGCATCGGCAAGCAGCAGCAGGTCTGGGGGACCGCCGACGGCATCAAGCTGCTGGACATCATCAACCCCACCGATTTCCGTGAGCTCAACCAGGCACCGCAAGAGGACTCGCGCATTCCAGTCTGGATGATAGCGGCGGAGAGAAATGTGGGAGAAAACGGTAATATCCAACTTATCGCCGCGCAGCGCAAAGAAAACAAGATCCCGGGGCTGAATCCCAACGGGGATGCGGGACACCCTTTCATCATGCTGGGTGTCGATTCCATCACCGGACGGGTCAATGGGTTTCTCAACATCGCCCCCGCCCTCGCAAAGGTCGCCAGCAGTTTCAGCTTTGCCTCCCTGGGGGGACTGTTCGATACGAATGGAGACGGAGCAGGTGATCCAATCGCGCAAGCCCTTACCGGCTTTACCGGCCTTACCGTCGATGGTTTTGCATCGCCTCTTCAACAGCTCAATGACGCGGATGGAAGCATCGGAACAAGTGGAACCTTTACCGGGGACGAGAGCATCAGGGCAGACGGTTCTCCGGGAGCGCTCGCCCTGCCAGGAGGTTTCCTGCTCAATACCATCGCGCAAACACCGGGGGCCGTCGGATTGCCCGCATTCAACGGCAACAACAACAAAACCAATCTGGTCTCGCCCGATTTCCAGTCGGGCCATCCGGACAGCGCGTTCGAATACATGCCCAATGCAACCTTTGCGACATTCAATACCTTCGCGGGACTCACGGGATTCGCACCAGGCGCCCATGGTGCAGTAAAGACCCGCTATGTGATCGATGAACCCGATGACCTCAATTTGAACTACGGGGCGCGTTACAAGGGCTCGACAGATGGAGGCTTCAACTTTTCCCTAAACTATTTCTACCACTACGATGCCAACCCCGCCGTCGACCTGAGCTGGCACGACGCCACCACCGGCGAGAAACTGTCGACGGTGCTCGCCACCTCGGGCGACTTCGACGGAAATGGCGCGCCCGATTTTGCCGATCCCGCAGGCGCCGCAGGGGGCACCACCATCTCAAGAAACAACGTACCGAGCAATCCCACCCTGAATCCGTTTGGCCAGGTGACAAACGCCACCACCGTCCTGTTGAGAAACTCGGCGGGGCAGTACTACGGTGCAGTGGCGCCAAACCCGACCCTTCCTCTGAGCAACAATGGTACGGAGCTTCGCTTCACCCAGCATTATCAGCGCATCCACAGCCTTGGCGCTTCGTTTGACTACGCCTTTAACACAGCCATTCCTCTGGTGCTCCGTGGCGAATTCCTCTACGACAAGGATACGCTCCAGCCGGTCGTGGACAAGCGATTATTGGCCATTGGGGATCTGGCAGGGGCATTGAGGACGGAGGAGCAAGACATGTTCCGCTATGTGATTGGCCTGGATGCCACGGTGATGACCAACCTGTTCATCAGCGGACAGTTCATCCAGTTCATCAACCTTGACTTCGAAGATACCAACCGCACCTGCACCACCCAAACAGGCGTGACTTTCGACTGCTCCAAGTACACTGCAGATCCTGCGACGCTGCATCTAAGCAATGGCCTCAACAAGGGCGAGGAAGTGGACAATTTCGTCTCTCTGTTCTTCTCCAAACCCTTCGGTGAATCACAGGAGCATCGTTGGAACAACATCACCATCTACGAGGAGGGCGGTGGCTGGTGGAACCGCTTCGATGTGGAATACAGCTTCACGGACGAACTGATCGGTACCGCCGAATGGAATCAATACTGGGGGGACGACAATACCACCTTTGGTCAGTTCGACAAGTCGTCCAACCTCCAGGTTGGCATCAAATACATCTTCGAGTAATAAGGCATGAGACGCATCGCGCTTTGCTGATGCACCCCAAGGGTGGTTACGGAGACACGACGTCTTCGTCCACCCTTTTTTCTTTCATGATCTGTAACACAAGGTCGATCCCACAATGGCTGACGCACAAAAAGACGCATTAAAAGAAGAGGAAAACCTGGCGGCGCGCTACGCCCGTTTCGTAATCCGTCATCGCTGGCCCATCATCATCGGGCTGCTCATCATCACCATCCTTGCGGCCACCCAGGTGCCCAAGCTGGACATTCGCAACGACCCTGACACACTGCTGCCGCCCAGCAACCGCTACGTCGCCACCAACACCTATGCGGAACACAACTTCGGCATGGGGAATCTGATGGTGTTTTCACTCCGGGTAAAAGAAGGCGACATCTATCAACCCTGGTTCATCAACAAAATCCAGGAGTTGCACCGTAAACTGGAGGCCCTGCCCAACTCCCGCCCCGCCAATTTCATCGATATCGCGGCGCAGAAGATCAAGTACATGAGCGCAGATGAAAACGGCCTGGTATTCAAACGCCTCATTCCCACGGAAGGCATCAGCAGCGATCCGAAAAAAGCCAAGGAACAGCTCGCCTTCCTGAAAGAAGGCATAAAGACCAATCCCGTCATGGGGCCCATGCTGGTCTCGATGTGGGACGCCGAGGGCAACCGCTGCGCCTATGAGGATTATGACAAGGAAAAATGTGTCGCCAAGGCCGCCTATATCATTGGCGACTATGACGACGGGGTAAAGGAGATCTACCTGCCCTGGGTCCGGCAGGTTCGCGCCCTCATGGCGGAAGTCGCCCAGGACGACCGTATCGATATGCGTGTGGCCGGCGAGCCCTATTTCCTCGCCTGGATGTTGCAGGAACTGGTCAACCACTGGTGGCTGTTCGCCATCTCCTTTCTCATCGTATTGTTGATTCTTTGGATGGAGTTCCGTACCTGGCAGGGCGCCGTGTTTCCACTGCTTGGCGTTACTGCGACCATTGTCATGACGCTGGGTCTGATGGGCTTCTCCCAATTCAAGCTCACCACCATGATGGTGTTGACCCCCATGCTATTGCTCGCCATCGGCATCGGTCACTCGGTACAGGTGACCCGGCGCTTTCTGCTGGAACAACGCAATTGCCAGGACAACAAAAGGGCCGCGGAGATTGCAATCGGCAATACCATCATTCCGGCCACCCTGTCGATCATCACCGATATGGCGGGCTTCGCGACGCTCTCTCTGGTCGATATCTCCTTCTACAAGGCCTATGCCTACTTCGGCATGTTCGGCATGCTGACGCTGTTGTTGACCACTACTACGCTGATCCCGCTCCTGCTAACCCTGATGCCCGGGAGAATACTGGATACCTGCGAAGAGGAACGGGGTTGGGAAACGGCCATCGGCGGATTCATCACCCGTTTGATCTCCGGCCCGGGCAAGTGGATTCCCATTGGTGTAATCGTGCTGGCGATAGGCGTCTCCGCCTATTACACCAAGATCTACGAAGGGACATCGGAGGACCTGATGCCCGGGGTGGAAAAGGGCATCAACTATGCGCGCGCCGCGTTCAAGGGAAGCTCGCAGACATGGAAAGACCTGGTGGAGCTCAACCGCATCATGCCCGGCGTCATCTCCGTCAGCATACCGGTGCGCGGAAAGAAACCGTTGGTCCCCGAATGCGACGAAGAAGGGAAGCCGGAGGGATGTTGGGATCCTGATGAACAGGGCGCCCAGGGGGTCTTCAATGATGCTCAGGTGCTGGGCGAGATCGAAACCTTCGAGAACTGGATGCGCGCCCACCCCTACATCGGCTATACCGGCTCCTATGCCCAGTATGTACGCCTGATCAACATGCTGCTCACCGCAGAGCCAGGCGAAAAGCCGAAGGTCAGCGATCTGCGTATTCCAACCCGTCAATACCTGACCTCGATCGACCCCGACGATGACCGTGATCCCAACGAAATCGTGCAACTCTACAATGGCCTGCTGGAGACCATGACCAGCGAAGGTGACATGGACTCCTTCGTCTCACCCGACTGGAACAGTGGTGTCATCCTCGGCTTCATCAACACCATGGACCCGAGGGAGACGCATCAAGTTACCATGGACATCCAGCAATACATCGAGGACCACAAGAACGACCCCGGCTTCAGCAAGATCAACTTCGGTCTGCGCTGTGCAGACACCTCTTGCGACAGCGGCCCGGTGGCCAAAGACGGCCCCAACTACATACGGCCCGGCGTTGGCGGATTCCTTGGCGCGACGGAAGCCACCCGGGAGGTGGCGATAGACAACTGGCTGGCCAGCCCGCTCCAGACCGCGCTGGCGGTGTTCATCATCACCGCCGTTATTTTCCGCTCGTTCATGGTGGCCGGTATTCTCATCTTCACCCTCCTGATCACACTGTTCACCCAATATGGCCTGGGAGGCTACTTCACCTCAGTAGAGAACTGGTCGGGCAACCTTGCCTTTCACCTGCTGGTCACCTTGTCGATATCGATGGGGCTCGGCGTCGACTATGGCATCTACATGATCTCCCGACTCCGGGAGGAGATGCAGGCGACAGGTGGCGACTGGATGGCCTCTCTGCGCAACACCCTGAATACGACAGGTTCGGCCGTCATCATCTCCGTGATTGTACTGCTCGGCAGCTTTGTCCCCTTGGTGGGCACGAATCTCGCCAATACATGGGGATTGGGCACCTACATCGGAGAAGCGCTCATCATCGACGTCTTCACCGCCTTGATGATTCTCCCGTTGTTGGTGCGGTGGCTCAAACCGGGTTATGTATTTACCCGCAGTGAATGACGACAACCGGGCACATTCCCCACGTGTGACGCCTACGAGGAAAGACCACGCATTTCCATCGTGATTCAACACGTTCTATTCACTATTCAACCCGGCGTCATCGCCGGGTTTTTTGTTTCCATTCATTGCTGGGCAAAACCCACCTTGCTTTTACTAAATATTAGTTTATTATTAAGTTGCAAATTATTGATAACGTCCATTTAGATGAGGTGTATCATGGACATCTGCGCAAATCTTTCGAATTGTGATGAGAAAAGAGCCGACCGCGTCCCCACGCTAGTACCCGCAGGGTTGGTACTGACAGGCACAGTGCTCCTCCCCTTCAATTGCATATACAATCAGGTCCTTGCGCTGATCCTTATCGGTATCGGAGGCTATTCCCTCTTCAATCGACTTCGCGCAAACTACTGCATGAAGAAAAAGGCGACCGCCGCCTGAGAAACTGGCCACATCCAACGCGGTTTGGCTGAAAGCCGGATTGATCGGCCCCGAGGCCGATTGTCTCCTCCCCCAAGACCGGACAAGGCCAGGGCGAAAGTGTAAAAACCGCGCTACTGTCTGAAGACGCGGGTTTTACGGATTCCCGGTCAGAGACTTCAAATACATTAACCCGGCAACGATATACATCGTGGCCGGGTTAATAATGTATACGGCAGCCTCTCGGGGTCTGGGTAAGGTATCTCAAGGGGCGTGCAGGCGGTTCATCCCCTTCTGGAATTCCCCACCGAGCAGAAGAGGAAGGATCTCTTCCGCCCTATCCAAAGCGCTTTCGATCGCCGTCACCTCCCCCTTGGAGGGCGGCGAGAGCACATAGTCCACGACGCGGTTGCGGTCACCCGGATGCCCGATGCCGACCCGCAGCCGATGGAATTCCCGACTGCCCGTCGCCGCGATGATATCCCGCAGACCGTTGTGCCCGCCATGCCCTCCGCCGGTCTTGAACCGGACCACCCCCGGCTCCAGGTCAAGGTCATCATGGACCACCAGCATCTGCCGGGGATCGAGGCGGAAATAGTTGCAGAACGCCGCCACGGAGCGGCCACTGTGATTCATGAATGTCTCCGGCTTCAATAACGCGCATTCCATCGCCCCGATCGCCACCCTGCAGAGGAGGCCCTGAAACCGTCCTTCCTTCTTGAACACACCCCGATACCGCATCGCCACCCGGTCCACGAACCAGTATCCCACATTATGGCGTGTGGCCTCATACCGTCCCCCTGGATTACCCAATCCCACGATGAGTTTGATGTATTCAGTCGACACAAAACACCTCGAGCATGAAAAAGGGGATGGAAGCCATGTCTCCCATCCCCCAACGACCCCTATGCAGCCGACGGACTACTCCGTGTTTTCATCGCCGGACTCTTCACCCCCGGCTGCTTCCTCACCTTCTTCCGGCTCGGTCTCGGCATGGGCAGCATGAACACTGACCACCGCGATATCGGGCTCAGGAATATGCGCCAGTTCCACACCTTCCGGCAACTTGATATCTGACATGTGAACGGAAAACCCGACATCCGCATCCGACATATCGATTTCGATGTATTCGGGCAGGTTGCCTGGCAGACAGAGGACTTCCACCTCGTTCACCGTATGGGACACCGAGCCACCGCCCTTCACGCCGGGGCAGGTCTCCTCGTTGACGAAGTGCAGCGGCACTTGCATCCGGATCTTCTCCTTCGCCATGACCCGCTGGAAATCGACATGCAGAATAAAGGGCTTTGCCGGGTGGCGCTGGAGGTCCTTCAACACCACCTGCTCCACCTCGCCCCCCAGTTTCAGCGACAGGATGCTGGAATAAAACGCCTCATTGTCGAGACGATGGATCAGGTCATCGTGGGCCAACGAGATCATCGTCGGTTCCTTGCGCCCACCGTACACGATCCCGGGCACCTTGCCCTCACGACGCAGGCGGCGGCTCGCACCCTTCCCCGCATCGCGACGGATCTCCGCATTCACATCAGTACTTGTACTCATAGCGTACTCCCAAATCACTGCCCGAAGACATACGCCTGGGCAAAAACGAAAAACCACCAGGTCCGCGACCAGACGCCGGTGATCCAGAACAGAACACTCCTGCCGGAATGTCCAAAAGCATGATCAATCCACGTAGAGCGAACTGACCGATTCCTCAGTGTTGATACGGCGCATGGTCTCCGCCAGCATCTCGGCAATACTCAACTGACGAATCTTGACGCACGCCCGCGCCTCTGGCGTCAGGGGAATACTGTTCGTCACCACCAACTCATCCAGTTTGGAGGAATTGATATTCGACACCGCCGGGCCGGAGAGCACCGGGTGGGTGCAGTAGGCCACCACCTTCGCGGCACCCTGTTCTTTCAACGCATTCGCCGCCTGGCAGAGCGTCCCCGCCGTGTCCACCAGATCGTCGATCAGGATGCAGGTCCGACCCTCCACATCCCCGATGATATTCATCACCTTGGCCTCGTTCGGCCGCGGGCGGCGTTTGTCGATGATGGCCAGATCGGCATCGTCCAGCCGCTTTGCCAACGCCCTGGCGCGCACCACGCCCCCCACATCCGGCGACACCACGATAAGATCCGGATATTTCTGACGCCACACATCCCCCAGCAGGATCGGAGAGGCATATACATTGTCCACCGGGATATCGAAAAAACCCTGGATCTGATCCGCATGCAGATCCACCGTCAATACCCGGTCCGCGCCGGCCACCGAGAACATCTTGGCCGCCAGGCGCGCCGTGATCGGCACCCGCGCCGAACGGGGGCGCCGGTCCTGGCGCGCATAGCCGAAATAGGGGATCACCGCCGTAATCCTGCCCGCCGAGGCCCAACGCATGGCATCGATCATCACCAACAATTCCATCAGATTGTCGTTGGTGGGCGCGGAGGTCGACTGAACCACGAAGACATCGCGGCCCCGGACGTTCTCCTGGATCTCGACCATCACCTCACCGTCGCTGAACTGACCAACGACGGCCTTGCCCAAAGGCATATTGAGGTGGGAGGCGATATTCGATGAAAGCTCGGGATTGGAATTTCCCGAAAACACCATCATTGAGCTGGGATGCACGACCCGACTCCCGCTATCAGTGTATCGTTTGGCTGGGGCGCCAGGATTCGAACCTGGGAATGCAGGGATCAAAACCCTGTGCCTTAACCACTTGGCCACGCCCCAATGAACTTCTCCTCACTTCCAATTCCGGCGGAGAAACCGGTCCTCTGCAACATCCACCTCCGCTGCACGGGCGCCAGGATGACTCCGGGCCTCCTGCCCTTCGCCCCTTCGGGGCCCGCTTCGCGGTTCGGATTCGCTCCCGGCGAATCCGGCGAACCTGGGAATGCAGGGATCAAAACCCTGTGCCTTAACCACTTGGCCACGCCCCAATGAACTTCTCCTCACTTCCAATTCCGGCGGAGAAACCGGTCCTCTGCAACATCCACCTCCGCCGCACGGGCGCCAGGATGACTCCGGGCTTCCTGCCTTTCATACCCCTGCAAGGCACGATCACCTAAACCTTCCGGTCCAACAGCGGTGACCGATTCATACCGCGCGCCACGAAGCCCCGATACTGCGTCCGCAAGCCCCGCCAGGCATCCTCTGCCGCCTCAAACGACGGGAATACGGCAAAGACACAGGCCCCTGTCCCTGTCAAACGGGCCGGGGCATAGGCTTCGAGCGCCTCCAGGGC
>JALSTP010000119.1 GCA_026983675.1 Sedimenticola sp. | reverse complement strand
GACAACGGCTCCAGCGACGACTCCGTCCCTGCCATCCGCCGCGCCTTCCCCCGGGCCCACCTGATCGAGACCGGGGCGAACCTGGGCTATGCGGGGGGAAACAACGTCGGGATTCGTCATGCTTTGGCACGAGGTGCGGAACACGTCGTCATCCTCAACAACGACACCGTCGTCGCTCCGTCGCTGATCACCGAGCTGGTGGAAACCGCCTCCCGGCACGAGCGAGCCGGCATCGTGGGACCCAAGATCTATTACCATCACGATCCGGAAAGAATCTGGTCGGCCGGCGGCTACTGGGACGAAAAACAACAGTGTTTCGAGCAGACCGGCGATGGCGAACCGGACCGGGGTCAGTACGATCAGGAACGGCCGGTCGAATTCCTGGTGGGATGCTGTCTTCTGATCACCCGTCCCTGCCTGGAGGACGTCGGGTTGCTGGAAGAGGATTACTTCCTCAATTACGAAGAAATCGACCTGATCTTCCGGGCGAAACGCCGGGGTTACCAATTGGTTTTCTGCCCGAAGGCCAAGGTCTGGCACAAGGTTTCCGCCAGTTTCGAGGGGGAGAACACCCCCCTCAAAGCCTATTTCACCTACCGGAACCGGCTGCTCTGGGCCCGCCGCCATTTGCCGCCCCTTGCCAAGTTTCGCCTGTACGCCTCGGTCCACGGCAAACTGCTCAATCGCATCGTCAAACCGACCGTCGCCACCCTGAGGAAGAATCCCAAGCGCCTGCACTGGGCCCTGCGCGGCGCCTTCACCAGCCCCTTCACCCGGACGATCTACCTCGCCATCCGCGATTTCCACCGCGGTCGCTTCGGCGACTGCCCGCCGGAAATCCGGGAATTGCAGAATCGATGGAAAAACAGCCGCTGAACGCAAAACGGAATATAGACAGCCCTCCGGAACCGTGCTTCTCCGTGAAAAGCTGGAGTTGACCCGCTTTCGTGGACACCTGAAGATTTGAGAGGAGGTGTCTGGAAATGGGTAAGACGAGGAAGCCGTATCCGCCGGAATTTCGGCGGCAGATGGTGGAGCTAGTGCGGGCTGGCCGGACCCCGGAATCACTGGCCCGGGAGTTCGAACCGACGGCGGAGAGCATCCGTAACTAGGTGGCGCAGGTGGACCGGGATGCGGGCTGTCGAAACGATGGACTGACCAGAGCAGAGCGGGATGAACTGCACCGCCTGCGGCGAGAGAACCGCCAGCTCAAGATCGAGCGGGAGATCCTGGCAAAAGCCGCGGCCTGATTCGCTCGGGAGACCGAGTCGGTAGCACCGAAATCTTCGAGTTCGTGAAGGTGAAAGAGGCGATCCACTCGCGCTCTCGTGGAACCTACGGCGCCCCTGCAACGCCAGCCCAAGACGGTCGTTCATCACTCGGACCAAGGGTGCCAGTACACGTCGCTGGCCTTCAGTCGGCGCTGTGAGGAAGCCGGTGTACGACCCTCGATGGGCAGCGTCGGGGATTGCTTCGACAATGCCATGGCGGAGCGCTTTTTCGCCACGCTGGAATGAGAACTGCTGGACCGGAGCACATTCCGCACACGTGCCGAGGCGGAGCGTGCCATCTTCGAGTTCATCGATTGGTTGGTATAATCCGCATCGTCGGCACTCGGCGCTGGGTTATCTGTCACCGCTCAATTTCGAGCGACAGCATGCCCGGCACAAGGGCAGGGTTCAGACCCCAAATGTGGAACTGTCCACTGAAGCGGGGTAACTCCAGAACTGGCTCAGACCGCCAGGAACTTGATCGGGGCGATTCGGGCAAGGGGGTGGGTGTAAATTCACTTACGCGCCACGAACACCATCTGGTGACAATGCCACGGATCGATGCGTTCCAGAAGCGGCTGGGTAAAATTCGGGAATGGATAAAGCCCGAAGCCGCGGCCCTCCACGTTACGAAAACCCAGCATGCGCAGATACCGCTTCAAAACCCGGTAACTGAACACCACCAGATGGCGATGGCTCGGCGTGTCGATTTCGGTATCGGGCTGCAACGATTCATCGCTGACCTTGAACACCTCTTCATTCTTGAGAAGGGCGTCCGAATCCGGATGGGGGCCGCTGGAAGGCATCTTTCCCGCCAGAATCAATGCCGCGGTAAAGTAAGTGCTGATATTCGGGGTCAGAAGCACCAGAACGCCACCGGTTTCCAGCACCCGATGCGCCTCCCGCAGAAAACGGCAGGGATTGAGCAGATGCTCCAGTACCGAAAGCGCGAACACACAGCGAAAAGATTCGTCCGCGAACTCCAAAGCCTTGTTCAGGTCTCCCCGCACCACGTTCAGCCCCTTCGCCCTGGCAGACTCGACCAGAGGCGGGTTCCACTCCACCCCCGTATAACGGTCCTTTTCAAGCGATATATGTTGATTCAGGGTATCGAACATAACGCCTCCTCCGGCTCCGCAATCCAAAACCCGGCCGGAAGTCGTCCTCAAAGCCAGGCAAATCTCATCGGTCGCCTTGCCGTAGGCCTCCCGCATGGTCCGTTGGTAAAGCCCCTTGAAATAGCCCTGTAATCCCACCTTCATGCCCTCCTAAATTTCACAACGTCGGTGTATGATCGACACAGGCAGCTATCCTGCCTGAAAAACACCCCGGAACACAATGCATACGACACCCGCAATCTGGTTTCCCACGATCCGCTGCGGCACCGGCACCGATGTATTCACCGAACGGCTGGCCGAAGGACTGCGCGGCCGGGGCATCCGCTGCGAGATCACCTGGCTGCCGCACCGGGCCGAATATGCGCCTTGGACCGTCCCCATCCCAAAGCCCCCACCTTGGGCCAACGTCGTCCACATCAACTCCTGGCTACCCCCCCGTTTCGTGCCCCGACATCTGCCGCTGGTGGTCACCGTACACCACAGCGTCCACGACCCTTCGCTGCTGCCCTACAAAAACCTGCCGAGACGTCTTTATCATGCCCGCTGGATACGGCCCATCGAGGCCGAAAACATCCATCGTGCGGCCAGCGTGACTGCCGTGAGCCATTATGTGGCCGCAGAGATCGAACGCCTGTTCGGTCACCGGCAGACCACCGTCATCCACAACGGCATCGATACCGAAAGCACCTTCACCCCGGGCCAACCACGTACCCGCCCCCACCATCCATTCCGCCTCTTGTACGTCGGCAATTGGATGGCCCGTAAAGGGGTCGATCTGTTGGAACCCATCCTCACCCGACTTGGCGCCGATTTCGAGCTCTGGTACACCGCCGACCGCGCCAGCGCCCACCACCACTACTCCCTGCCTCCCAACAGCCGTTGTCTCGGCCGGCTCGACCGTGAAGGACTCGTCAAGGCCTATCGGGAAGCCGACGCCCTGCTGTTCCCGACCCGCTCCGAAGGCTTCGGCCTGACCGCCGCCGAAGCCATGGCCTGTGGCCTGCCGGTGATCGCTTCCAAGGTTTCGTCACTGCCCGAGATCGTGGAAGACGGGATGACCGGTTATCTGTGCCCGGTGGATGATGTGGCGACCTTCGCTGAAGCGGCACGACGGTTGATCAATGATCCGAGGTCTTGGTCGGCGATGGGAAAGGCAGCGCGGGAAAAAACCGAACGTTTTTTTTCTCTGTCCAGAATAATCGATGCATATATTTCCATCTATAAAAACAGTTTATTACACTGAACTGGGAGACAACCTGGAAATAAGCGCCTGGATCGATCGTTCATGTTCATCACGGTACTGCCGCGCAAATTCCAGTGCATTTTCATGAAGATTCTTACATGCCGCCGCGTCCGACAGAAGTTTTCCAATGCAGTCGGCAAATTCCCGAGGATCATCCGCGACGAGAAAAGCTTTGCCTGCCCACTTCTCCAAACCTTGAGCACCGATTGACGTCGTCACCAAAGGCTTGCCTGAAAACAACGCCTCCATGTTTTTAATTTTCAATCCTGTTCCGATGCGGACAGGATTTATAACGATATATTCACCTTGATAATAAGAAAATAGGTCATCTACTTTATAGAGAAGATTGAAGCTGGAATCAACCTTTCCTTTTAAATAAAAGCAAATACCACCTATCACATCCACACGAACCGAAGGATAAGCCTTAACCAGATCCGGCCATATTTCTGCCAAAAAGAATTCCATGGCATCTTGGTTGGGAACGGTATTCGTAGCCACATATAATAACCGGTTTGGAGCGGAATGATAATTTTTTATGGCAGGCCCAATGTCAATATTAGGCAGATGTCCTATCGTAATAACATCCCGGTCGCACAGTTCTTTCAGATAACATGAATCATTCTCTTGAATTGCAAGTACGATGTCCGCTCTCCCAAGTCCCTTGGCTTCCTCCTCTGGAGAAGTATAGAAAAAGACGGGATTTTTTCCCTTTTCAAGGAACTGTACATGTCGATTAGAAAAAACGTCATGCGTATCGATTATTTTTATTGTGCCGTCATCAAACAATTCCAGGGCTTTGGAGAGATACACATACTCCACTAATACCACATCAAAACTGATTTGATCTTGCAACTTGCGTATGAATTTATCAATTGACGTATCATACCAAGCATCAATCGGCAAAGGTTCGCATCTCCCAACCCCCGCACGAGAAATCCATGCATCGATAGCCCCTGGGAGAAACGGCGCGGTCTTCCCCGTCAAAATCCTCAAACCAGACAACAACTTCCTTAAAGCACCTCTACCATAAACCATTCTGTAAAAATTATTCCATTCTAGAGACATGGAGCCATAATCAGCACCATGTCCTTTATCTAGGTATAAAAAATAAATCCTAAACCCCGCCTCCTTGAATCGTTTCAATAGAGAATACAGCCTCGCTCTATTTCCAGCATCTGAAGGATGAGTGGGAATTGGAGAAATAATAACGATCGACCGACATTTCATGAAATTCTAAGAAAATTCAGGATTTAAACAAAAAACTCAGCCAAGCCAGAATAACGCGCGAAGATTTAAACTAAATTCAAGCAAATTCACCTTTTTAGCGGAGCGCGGATAAAGACCAAAATCCATACCCCAATCACTCCCCAACGTTACCCTGAGAATAGAGTGATAATTTATATCAGCGTCATACCCGCCTGACTTCAATCCAACGCCTTTAAAACCAAAAACCTTTAGAACATCCAACCAAAAATCCCGCCGCAAAATACTATTATATATTTCCGTATAAGATTCAAAATTCTCTGCGACAGAATCGACAACAGCAAAGGGATATTTTGCAAGACATATACCTTTTTTTCCGAAATATATAGACTCTTTGCTCACGGAAGACGTTAAAGATACGACCATTCCAACTTCTTCCGAAGACAATAATCTATAGATGTTATAATTACACAAATATACGCCATTCCAAGATTGTTTAGCTTCGGCTAGAAGCCTCAAATCACTAAACACATTCCATGAAGACGCATAAGGATGAGGCTTGTAGTACACATATTCAATATCATCGATCAACGAAGCAATGTCATTAATATAAGAATTAAATGATAAATAATCCCCGTTGGAAATCAAAGATGTATCGTCATGAACTTGCCCAACAAATAGAGCGGAACCAACCTTAATTCTTGGCGAACCTCTTTTAGCCATGAATGACATAACTCTACCAGCACAAACCTTCTTGTAATCATCATCGACCATGTAAGAAAAAAGTACATTTCTTATATCTTGTATGTTAGATCTTGCCAACAAAGACAAGTCCGGCATGAATCTCGTAGGACCAATAGCCAGATCCAAGAACGGTATTCCAGATAAATCTAAAGCTCTACATAAAATATATGGTAACTCAAACCCAATAATTAATGATCGACCAAATTTTTCTTTAATAAAATCCAGTAAAATATCATTTGGCTCGCTATTTATAAGTTTGGCAAACCCTGATCTTGATGGATTCAAACCGTAACTTCTATACAAATTTTCAACAAAACCAGAATCTTCTTTAAATATACCAACATCGCAATTATATAGGGAATTAATTATTGGATAAATGATATTAAACAGCCACGCAATATTCCCTCTCTGATTTGATATAAAAACACCGCGCTTCTTGCTATTGGTACAGCGAAATATATTTCCCAAAAACAGAATCTTCCTTATATCTAAACCTTTTGGCATAAGACGCCTCCCGTTCCCGTATTATTCTATTTACAGGAGTCACTATTCTTTACTCTAAGATAGATGGGTGATTTCCAGCTTAATTTACAATCTTGTGACGACATATCCAGCAAGAAAATTTTCTTCGATCTGGCGAATCCTGCCATCCTCAAGCAGGATTCGACGGTCGCATTTCTCCAACGTCGTCAACCGGTGCGCGATCATGAGAATAGTGATCTTTCCCCTCAAGCCCTCCACCGCCCGAATCACTTCCCTTTCCGTCTCCATATCCAATGCCGAAGTCCCCTCGTCGAACACCAGCACTTCCGGGTCGTGATACAGCGCACGGGCGATCGCCACCCGCTGGCGTTGGCCGCCGGAAAGGCGGATGCCGCGTTCGCCGACGACGGTGTCCAAACCTTGGGGTAATCGATCCACCAACTCCTGGAGCTGGGCCTGTTTCACCGCCCGTTTGAGCGCCAGTTCGTCGACGTCGCCGGGATCCAGACCGAGGGCGATGTTTTCCCGCAAGGTGCCGTCGATCAGGGACAGCATCTGCGGCACGTAACCGACACAGCGCTGCCAATCCCGCAACCGGGCATGGAGCGGTTCGCCGTCCAGCAGGATCTCACCGCCCATCGGCTGCAACAGACCCAAAATTAGATCGATCAGGGTCGATTTGCCGGCGCCGGTTTTGCCGACGAAACCGATGGCCTCCCCCTTGCGGATCGTCAGATCGATACCCTTGAGAGTGTCTTCGCCGGCGCCAGGATAGCGGTAGTGAACGTTCTTCAGTTCCAGGCTGTTTCGAAAGACGGACGAGGAAGCCGGAACCGCGGAACGGGGGGTCTGGAACGATTCGAGAGTCCGGATATCGTGGTAAATTACATCCAGGGCGGCGCGGTAGTGTTGCATCCGGCTGTACTGGGACATGAACCCGGACAAAGCCCCTTTGAGGCGTGCCAACCCCACGGCACAGACGGTAACGATCTGGAGCACTTGATCCGAAGTGTTGCCCTGCCTGTACAGCAACACCACCATCCCCGCCAGGGCGGCGATGGTCGCCAGTTCCACCCAGCCGGGAACGAATTTCGCCGCCAGCACCTGGGCGTAACGATCCCGTTGCATGAGGGCGGCGAAATCGTCGTGGAAGCGGCGCAGAAAATGCGCCTCCCGGCCCAGCAACTGGATCTCCTTGACGCAGCCCAGCCCCTCGTTGACGTGCTGCACCAGCCGGCCGCGCAGCCGCTGCGCCTGTTTCCCCGCCGCCTGGATCCTGCGCTGCTGCACCCACACCCCGGCGGCCGCCACCCCCAGGCACCCCATGAGAATCGCCAGCGCCAGGGGTGGGATGTAAAAGACGAAAGCCGCCAGCACCGCCGCGATGATGACCCCCTGGGTGAGCATCTCCATCAACGGCGTCAACACCTGGTCGGCCAACTGGGTGCTTTCGTTGTTGAGATTGCGTTGCAACTGCGCGCTGTTGTGACGCAAATGGTATTCGTAGGGGGCTTTCAGATAACCGGCATACAGGCGCTGGCTGAAGCGCAGGGCGCGATTCTGGGCATAGCGGGTGCGAAGCCAGGTGGCGCCGGTGTTGATGAGCAGTTTGACGCCGAAAAACGCCACCACCGCCACCGACGCCCAGAGCACGGCGTCCATCCGTTCCATCCCCGCCAGTCGCGGCGGCAGATAGCGGGTCACCCGCTCGGGATAGGCCAGCAGGCCGATGTAGGCGGGCACCAGATACAGGCTGGCGATTTCCAGGGCGGCCTCGACCAGCATCCATCCAACCAACACCACGAAACCGAACCGTTCGGTGGGATTGAGCAGGGCGAAGAGTTTTTTCAGACTGTCACGCATGGCACCTCGATTGCCGGTGGAGGCCACGATGGAAGTATAGCCCACCTCATGACCCCGCTCCTTCAAGCAACAATCGTTCCACGATGGAAACGTCTGTCACTGCGCCGCTTCAAATCACCGCGACGCGAACCGGATGCGGCAAATGCCTCAAATCTGCGGCATTTACCGCAGTCTGGCTCTCACCAGCGGCGCAGGGTGGCACGGATCCGCCGCGCCGCCCGACGCCGATCGCCGCGGCCGTAATGGGCTTCGAGAAAGGCCTCGGTGACCGCACGGATGCCGGCCGCCTGTTGCGGTCTGCGGGCGGCGGCACGGCGGGCGAAGGCCAACGGCGTCTCGTGGGGCGCCTTGACCAGACCGTCGCGTCGCATCCGCCGCAGAAACGCTTCGTAGGCGGCCTGGAGGGGATCGCGCCGCCCCCCCGTCTGCCTTCGGAACGCCACCAGCGCCAGCACCGCAGCCAATCCGAAGGCCACCGCCGGCCAGCGCTTCCCCAGCCAGGCGAACAGACGCGCCTGGACGCTGCGGTCGTAACCGAGCACCCAGCGATGCCAGCGGTGCTCCAGGTCCCCCCAAAAGATCGCCAGGCTGCGCAGCGAACGGCGGACCGGCGTCGATGCCGGCGCCTCCCGACCTTCGAGCACCTGCTGCGGGCTCGGCATGGCGACGCTCACCGGATCGGGCAGGTCCTGCACCTGTTCCACGTAGGCGGGCGCCACCGCCCGGGTGGGATCGACCCGCACCCAGCCTTTGCCCTCCACCCAGATCTCCGCCCAGGCGTGGGCGTTGGCCTGATAGACCTCGAGGAACCGCCCCCGTGGATTGAGGAAGCCCCCCAGATAACCGGCGACGACACGGGCGGGTACGCCAGCGGCACGCATCAGATAGACGAACGCCGAGGCATAGTGCTCGCAGAAACCGGCACGGCGCCGGAAGAGGAACTCGTCGATGGGACGGGGCCCCAGGGTCCCGGGATGAAGGGTGTAGCGGAACTTCTGCTCGCGGAACCAGGACAGCACCGCCACCGCCAGGGCTTCGGGACCATCGGCGCCTCGGCGCAATTCGGCGAGCAGCGTCACGACCTCGGGACTGGGCCGCCCCGGCAGCTGCAGGGCCAAATTGCGCGCCAGGGGGGTCAGGGCCGGAAAACGGTAACTATCGCGGGAAACCACCTCGTAACGTAGGCGTTCGTCCACCGGCGCCCGAGCGCGGAGAACGCCGTCCCGGGTCAGCCGGGCCGGCGCCGGCACCGTCGCCGGAACCCCGAGGGAGAACAGCCAGCGGCGATGATGCGGCTCGACCGTCACCCAGTAGCGGTAACGCCGCCCCTGCCCCGGAAAAGGGCGCGGGCGGGGCTGTTCCATGGCCGGATGGCGCAGCCAACGGCGGCCGTCGAAACGCCAGAACACCTGGGCGCGCCAGTAGCGCTGCGCCGGCGGCGGCGGCTCGTCCTCGAAATCGACGCGGAAGGCCAATTCCGACGAAGTCGCCAGGCGGGCGACGGCGCCGGGTTCCATCACGTCCGCCAGCCCGGTCCGCGCCACGGCGTCGAAGGGCAGGCGCACGAAGCCGCTCTGGGGACGGGGAAAGAACAGGAACAGCAGCACCGCCAGCGGCAGCGCCGGCGCCATCAACCCGGCCACCGTGCGCGCCAGCGGCCGCCAACCGAGCGCCACGGCCGCCTCGAAACGCACCGCCGCCGCAGTCAGCAGCGCGGCGGCAGCGAAGGCGTACAACGTCATCGGCAAGGACTGGTCGTAGAGGAACTGGGTCAGGGCCACGAACCAGCCCAGCAGCACCACGATATGGACGTCGCGGTCGCGTTTCAGCTCCATCAGTTTCAGCCCCAGTCCGGCGACGAACAGACCGGTGCTGGTGGCCAGATCAATGGCGCCCCGGCGCGAGACGATCACCACCACCGCCGCGGCCAGGGTCAAAAGCGGCAGCCACGGTCCCCGCGGCAACAGCCGGGGGCGGGCGATGCCCAGCCAGCGCCAGGCCCAGAAACCGAGGAACAGGGCCACATGGCTCCAGTGAAGATGGAACAGATGCGGCCACACCACCAGCAGCAGCGCCACCAGCAGAAAGCGCAGACAGGCGGGCTCGATCACGGTCTCTCCCCCGGCATCCGCGCCAGTGCCCGCAGACACGCGTGCAAATGGGCCGGCCCGCTGCCGGGCGCGACCACCTCCGTCGGCAGGCGCAGCCCATAGTGCCGCCCCGCCCGTTCCGCCGCCAGCAACCAGCGACACAGCCAGCCGAGGCGGCGTTCGACCGGCGCGGGCGGCAACCGCCGCCAGTCGAAGATCACCCCTTCGGCCTCGGCCGCCGGGGCGAAGGTCTTGGTCAACAGACCCTGACCCTTGGCCAGCCCCTTCCAATGGATCTGACGCGGCGCGTCGCCTGGACGATAGGTACGGAAGCCGTCGAATTCGCGTTCGCCGTCATCCGCCGCCGTGGTTCCGGGTGGTAGCGGTGGCCCGTCGGCCGGAGCGGGATAGACCCACAACGTCCAGGCGCCCTCGAACGCCCGTTCGGCCCGGAACCAGCCTGACGGAAAGAGCGTCCACAGCCGCGGCGCGCCGATCCGATGCACGCCGCGCTCCGGTGCCGGCCACGGCAGATCGATGCGGCGGCTTTCGCCGGGGGCGAGGGAAAAACGCACCGGCTCGCCGTCACCAATCGCCACCGCCAACCCCCACTTCGGCGAATCCCCGGTGTTTTCGACCACCAGGGGCAGACGCGCCCGTTCGCCGGCGAACACCGGCTCCGGGGGCAGTAGACGACAGGAGAGGTCGCACAGCTGACGACGGCTGTGATAAACCGCCATCATGGCCACCCCAGCCAACAGGTAGGTGAGCAGGAAACCCAGATTGTTGCCGTAGTTAGCCGACACCGCCCACATCAGCGCCAGCGTCGCCACCAGGATGCTGCTGCGACGGGTGGGACGCAACCGCAGCGGCGCGTTCACGGCACCGCCACCGATTCCAGCAGCGTCTCGAGAGCGGCGTTCCCGTCATCCCCCGCCTGGCGCAGGCGGTGACCGGCCACCGGCGCGAACACCTCGCGCACGTCGTCGGGCCAGACGCTGTCGCGGCCGTGGAGAAAGGCCCAGGCCCGCGCCGCACGCAGCAAGGCCAGTCCGGCCCGGGGAGAGAGGCCGAGGGGAAATTCCCCCATCTCCCGGCTGCGCCGCACCAGGGCCAGGAGATAGGCCAACACCGCGTCGGACACGTGTACCCGATCCACCGCTGCCTGCCACCACCGCAGCCGCTCCGGGGTGGTGCAGGGCCCGAGGTCGGGACCGTCTCGCCGGCCGCCGCTTCGGAGCAGCGCCAGCTCCGCACGGGGGTCGGGGTAGCCGAGGCGGATGCACATGAGGAACCGGTCGAGCTGGGATTCCGGCAAAGGAAAAGTGCCGTGCTGGTGGAACGGATTCTGGGTGGCGATGACGAAGAACGGTTGGGGCAACCGATGGGTCTCCCCCTCGATGCTGACTTGTCCTTCCTCCATCGCCTCCAGCAAGGCGCTCTGGGTCTTGGGAGAAGCGCGATTGATCTCGTCCGCCAGCACCACCTGATGGAAAATGGGCCCCGGATGGAAACGGAAAGTCCGCTCCCGCTCGTCGTAGATCGCCGCCCCGAGAATGTCGGCGGGCAACAGATCGCTGGTGAACTGTACCCGCTGATAGCTCAGCCCCAGCAATTGCGCCAGTGCATGGGACAGGGTGGTCTTGCCGACGCCGGGAATGTCCTCGATCAGCAGATGCCCCCGAGCCAGCAGACAGCAGACCGCCAGGCGGATCTGCCGCTCCTTGCCCAGGATCACCTCCGCCAGCGTGGCGAGCAAAGGCCTCAATTCGACATCCATGGTCGCCTCATTTGAGAAAGTTGATCACGAACAGCACCGCCGTCACCGTCAGTCCCAGGGACCAGAACATGAAGCGATCCATGCGGCGGGCGAGCATCTCGATTTGGCGCTCCACCCCATCGAAGCGCTTATCCATGTCTTGGCGCATTTCCTCGAAGCGCTTGTCCACCTGTTCGAAACGCTTGTCCACCTGTTCGAAGCGGCGGTTCATCTGATCGATCAGCATTTCGAAACGCTTGTCCATCTGCTCGAAACGCTTGTCCACCTGCTCGAAACGCTTCTCCATCTGCTCAAAACGCTTCTCCATCTGCTCAAAACGCTTGTCCACCTGCTCGAAGCGCCTGTCCACCTGCTCGAAGCGCCTGTCCACCTGCTCGAAGCGCTTCTCCATGCCTTCGCGCATTTCCTCGAAGCGCTTGTCTATCTGCTCGAAGCGCCTTTCCATCAACCGGAATCCCTGCTCCATCAACTCACGCTGATGCTTGAGTTCTTCCTCCACCCGCACCATGCGCTCGCGCAGCTCCAGGTCGCGCTCGTGATAGAGGCGGGTTACTTTCTCCTCTACGAGGCGTTCCACTAGCGCCTCGATCCGCTCGATATCCTCTGCCGCAAGACTCATCAGTCACTCCGGTCTTTCAATCACGATACATCTTCCATAGAAGATCACGTCGGGCACTGTCAAGTTCGC
>JALSTP010000118.1 GCA_026983675.1 Sedimenticola sp. | reverse complement strand
CGACCTTTCCGTGGAGACGCCGATGGGGGGCGCAGCTTACAACGATCAACCAGGGGATGGCTGCGGAGGACGTGTGAAGGATGGTGGTGGAAAGGTGGGTGTCTGCTACGATCCCGACAAACGGTATATCGGCTATTTCGATCCCAACAAATGTTATACCTATAACAGCACCAGATTTGAGCCCAACGGCGCAACCGACAGTCATCACGAATGTTCCGGAAAATTCAGCGGCAACATGCTCAATTGGGCCACGATGACCGCCATCGACGAATTCATATGGGCCTCCACGGGGGGCAACCGGGTGGTGGATACAGCGACCGAAACCGTCATTCGCCGCGCACGCAAGCACAGTAACGACAGCTGGTTCCAACCCAAGCTTCTGTCGTCGGCCTACAACGTTAAACCTTCCACCGTTACGCCCTGGGGGGCGGCGAAGATCTACATCTACAATACCGCCTTCGGTGTGAGGTTCGGCACCACACGAAAGGGCAGTGAAAAGGGTACCTATAACGTAAGGGTGAAGGTTTGTGACGTAGCCCAGGGTCTGGAGAGTAACTGCGTCATGTATCCCAACGGCGGGTCGCCCACCTACAAGCCACAAGGGATTATCCAGAACAACGCCGACCGTCTGCGCTTCAGTGTCTTTTCCTACACGTTCGACAGCAGCGAAACACGCGATGGCGGGGTACTGCGCGCCAACATGAAGTACGTCGGTCCGCAGCGCCGTAACAGCAGTGGCGCATGGGAGACCAATCCCAATGTCGAATTCAACAAGACCGATGGCACGCTGATTTCGGATCCGGATGGATTGGCCGGGAGCGGGGGCGTCAATGATTCGGGTATCATCAACTACATCAACAAATTTTCCAACCCCGGGTACAAAGGCCACGATCCGGTGGGCGAACTCTATTATGAAGTGGTGCGCTACTTCAAGAATCTGGGACCAACGCCGGAATATTCCGCTGGACTCACCGATGCGCAGAAAGGAGGATTTCCCGTCATCACCCACTGGGACGACCCCATTACCCACTGGTGCCAGAAGAACTTCATCGTCGGTATCAATGACGCCAATCCCTGGCTGGACAAACGTCTGCCGGGGACCTATTTCGCCTCGTCCGGTTTCAGCGGCCATACCTTGCGGGCAGGGGATTTCGGCCAGCCCTCAAACCCGGATACGGACATCAATGTCACCGCCTTGACCAATCAGGTGGGGAGCATGGAGGGATTGAACGGTACTCTGCAAAAAATCGGTTGCGTGAGCGGCAACTGCGATATGAACGCATCCAACAAAAAGGTGATTCCGGGTTTGGGGGAGGTATGCGGTACGGCACCGTGGGCAGGCAAGGAGAATTCCTACTATATTTCCGGCCTGGCCTACTACGCCAACACCCACGACCTGCGCAGCGATCTGCAAGACAAGCAGACGGTCACCACCTACATGATCGACACCCAGGAGTACAACGCGCATCCCCTCACCGGACAGATGAACATGCTCTGGCTGGCGGGCAAGTACGGTGGCTTCGAGGACATAAATGGCAACGACCGGCCGGACCTTCCGTCCGAGTGGGACAAGGACGGCGATGGTGAGCCGGACAACTATGTGCTCGCCTCCGATCCCCAGCGCCTGGTGGACGCACTCAATAACGTGGTCAACGATATATTCCGGCGCACCAGTTCGTCTGCCGCCATCGCCCTCAACTCCGGCACCATCGACAGCGAGAGCAGGGTCTACCAGGCGCGCTTCAGCAGTGTGAAATGGGATGGCCACTTGCTCGCCTATCCGATCAATGCGGACGGCACGCTCGGCGCGCTTTCGTGGGACGCCGCGGACCACATCCCCGTCGCCGACAGCCGCAATATCGTGATCCAGAAAGGCGGCGCCGCAGTGCCGTTCCGCTGGGGGGATCTCGATGCCACGCAACGGACAATGTTGATGAACGATGCGACTCTTCTCGACTACCTGCGGGGCGATACCGATCACGAGGTGCGCAACGGCGGTAATTTCCGCAACCGGCCGAATACCGTGCTGGGCGACATCGTCCATTCGAATCCGGTCTTCGTGAAGAAGTCGATCTATCGTTATCCGGCCTCCTGGGGCGCCTCCGCAGCGGAGACCCCGCACGCGATCTTCAAACAGAACGTGGCCAGCCGCCCCGGCATGGTCTATGTGGGGGCCAACGACGGCATGTTGCACGCCTTCGATGCCACCACGGGGGAAGAGAAGTTTGCCTATATCCCCAGCGCGGTCCTCGCCAATCTGGCGCCGCTGGCCCAGGCCAATTACAGCCACCGATACTCCGTGGACGGTCCGCCGGTGGTGGTGGACGCCTTCTTCGGCGGGGCCTGGCACACCGTCCTGGTCGGGGGACTGCGCGGCGGCGGGCAGGGCATCTACGCCATTGACGTCACCGACCCTGCGGCGATGACCACCGAGGCGGCGGTGGCCAACAAGGTGTTGTGGGAGTTTGATGACAGTGACGATGCCGACCTGGGTTATACCTATGCCCAACCCAGCATCGTGCGCATGCACAACGGTAAGTGGGCCGCGGTGTTCGGTAACGGCTATCACAACACCGACGACAACGGCGGGGATGGCGGCGCCACCCATGACAGCACCACGGGGGATGCCGTGCTCTATATCGTCGACATCGAGAACGGCAATGTCATCAAGAAGATCGACACCGGGGTCGGTACTGCGCAGGATCCGACAGGACTCGGACGCGCCAACGGCCTTTCGACCCCCGCGCCCGTGGATGTCGACGGCGATCACATCGTGGATTTCATCTATGCAGGCGACCTGTTCGGCAATCTGTGGAAATTCAAGGTGACCGGCAATGACACGACCTGGGGTATCGCCTACAACAAGCCGCTTTTCACGGCCTGCGCCGGCCCGTGCTCCGGCGCGAACCACCAGCCGATCACGACCAGGCCGCAGGTGGGGTTCCATCCGCTGGGGCGGGGCTACATGGTCTATTTTGGCACTGGCCAGTATTTCGAGAATACGGATGCCACCGCCACCGGGCAGACCACCCAGAGCTTCTACGCGATCTGGGACAAATCGAAGAACAGTCTCGCATCATTCAATCGCGGTCACCTGCTGAAGCAGGAGGTCCTTGCGGAATCCACGGTGAACGGTTTCGATTGGCGCGTGACCAGCAAACACACACTCCATTGGCATACGGGCAATGGTGTGCCGAGTGATGCTTCCACCCAACTGGGTTGGTATATCGATCTCTACAATACCCAGAATCACAACCTAGACAATCACGGTGAACGTCAGGTCAGTGAGGCGATATTGCGCAACCATCGGATCATCTTCACCACCTTGTTACCGTCGGAAGACCCGTGCGATTTCGGTGGAACAAGCTGGCTCATGGAACTGAATGCCGATACCGGAGGGCGTCTCGACTACACCCCCTTCGATGTCAACGGCGACAGCAGTTTCACCTCGAGCGACTACATCACGGTCACGGTGAACAATGGCGGCAGCGACGTAAACGTCACCGTCCCGGTGAGCGGCAAGCGGTCCACCGTTGGGATCACCGACACCCCGGCCATTGCAACCAGCGGAGACGGTAAAAAGGAGCACAAGTACGCCAGCGGTTCCCAGCAGGGCCAAATCGAGCGGGTGCTGGAAAATCCGGGTCCAGGTTCCTATGGTCGCCAATCCTGGCAGCAACTGGATAGCCGCTGAACGGATATCGCGTTGTTGTCATTGTGTCTTCAGCAGCGTCCATGAACGCCGGTGGCGCGGAAAGCGCGCCGGCGCCCAAATCTCCTTGCAAATCCATTCCTTAGCGCCGTTTGTCGAAAAAATATCCTGATAAATCAAAGTGTTGTGTGCGTGTCTCCCGGCTCTGGTTCAAGCATGGGCCGTAAGTTCCTAATTTATTGATTTCACAAAATTTTTTGTGATTTTTCTCCTTCGATCTGGTAAAAAGAGCCTCCTGATGTAGTTAGGGATATTGCGGATTTACCTAGGGGGTTCTCCTGAAAGGGGGAAACGGGATATGAAACGGACGAAAAAACGCTGGACTCACGGACACAATATTCTTATCGCGTCTATCGTTGCACTGATCAGTTTCCTGTTGTGGGCATTTGCCAATCGGCCGGTTTCAGAGCCGGCGTGGCCGGCACGCATCGACGGTTTTTCGTTCTCGCCTTTTCGGGCAGGGCAGAATCCGCAGGATGGGCGTTTCCCCTCCGAGGAAGAGGTGGACGCCGACCTCGCATTGTTACAAGGCAAGGCCCATGCGGTCCGCACCTATACGGTGGCAGGCGTGCTCGGAGAGATCCCCCGGCTGGCGCGCAAGCACGACCTGAACGTCTTTCTTGGCGGCTGGATCGGCAGCGATGAGGATGCCAACGAAAAGGAGATCGGCCGGCTCATTCAGATCGCGAAGGAAAATCGCCGCAATGTGGTGCGTGTGGCGGTAGGCAACGAGGCGATCCTGCGCCAGGAAGCGACCGTTGCCGAGATGGCCGGCTATCTCGACCGGGTGCGGAATGCGTTGCATATCCCGGTTTCCACCGCCGAACCCTGGCACATCTGGCTGAAATATCCCGAATTGGCCAAACATGTGGACTTTCTAGCGGTGCATATGTTGCCCTACTGGGAAGGTGTGCACATCGACGGCGCACTGGGCCATGTCCAACAGGCCGTCGAAAGGCTGCGCGCGGCCTTTCCCGACAAGCCCATCGTTTTCGCCGAGGTGGGTTGGCCGAGCAACGGCCGTACACGTGATGGCGCCGTGGCGTCGCCGGCCAACGAGGCGACATTTCTGCGCCGGTTCATCGATTGGGTAGAGAAGGCGGGCTATGTCTATTATGTCATGGAGGCGTTCGATCAGCCGTGGAAGCAGTCCTTCGAGGGCGCAGCCGGGGCCTACTGGGGGGTCTACGATCTGAACCGGCAGCCGAAATTCGCCTTCACGTCCGACATCATCAATCTGCCTGAATGGCCGATGCTGGCGATGGGGTGTTCGCTGTTGGCGATGGCGCTGTTTCTGCTGTTGCTGGTCGATGGTCATGGAATCCACCTGACCGGCCGGTTCTTTCTGGCTGTTGTTTCTACCATTGCGGTTACGGCGGTGGTATGGGTCGCATTCTCCTATTTCAACCGTTACCTCGATATGACCACCTTATTGACGGGACTGCTGCTCTTTACCGGGAGTATCGGGGTGTTGGTGGTCTTTCTGGTAGAAGCGCACGAGTGGGTGGAGGCCCGCTGGATCCACCGATGGCGGCGTCAGTTCACCGCCCCGCCGGTGAAATCGGATGCCCGGCCGCGGGTCTCGATCCATGTGGCGGCCTACAACGAACCACCGGACATGTTGCGGCAAACATTGAACGCCCTGGCGCGTTTGGATTACCCCGACTACGAAGTGGTGGTGGTGGACAACAACACCCGGGATCCGGCGGTATGGCGGCCCATCGAGGCGCATTGCCGGCAACTGGGCGAGCGCTTCAGGTTTTTTCATGTCGATCCATTGGCGGGATACAAGGCCGGGGCGCTCAATTTCGCCCTGAAGCATACCGATCCGGCGGCTGAAATCGTGGCCGTGATCGATGCCGATTATGTGGTGGATCGCGACTGGTTGCAGGATATGGTGCCCTATTTTGCCCGTCCTGATGTGGCCATCGTCCAGTCGCCGCAGGACTATCATGACGGTGAGCAGGGATTGTTCAAGTCGATGATATTCTCCGAATACAAGGGTTTCTTTCATATCGGCATGATGACCCGCAACGAGCGCAATGCGATCATCCAGCACGGCACCATGACCATGGTGCGGCGTAAGGTGCTGGAGGATGTCGGCGGTTGGGGTGACTGGACCATTACCGAGGATGCCGATCTGGGGTTGCGCATCTTTGCCGCCGGTTACGAGGCGGTCTATTCCCCTCGCAGTTATGGGCGCGGCGTGATGCCGGATACCTTTGTCAACTACAAAAAACAGCGCCATCGCTGGGCCTTTGGTGCCATGCAGATCCTGCGTCGTTATCGTCGTGAATTGCTCGGCCTGCGGCCCAGCGGGCTGAGCGCCGGCCAACGCTATCACTTCGTCGCAGGATGGTTGCCGTGGCTTGCGGACGGCTTCAATATCCTCTTCACCATGGCGGCCTTGATATGGTCGGCCGCCATGATCTGGATGCCGGACCGTATCGACCCCCCGCTGGCGGCGTTCACGATATTGCCGGTGGGGCTGTTTCTGTTCAAGGTATTCAAGCTGTTCTACCTCTACTGCACGCGAATTGGTGAGGGTTGTGCGCGCAGCTTTTCCGCCGCGCTCTCGGGCCTGGCGTTGTCGCACACCATCGGGCGGGCCGTGCTTTCGGGTATGTTCACGCGGGAGGCCGCCTTTTTCCGTACGCCGAAGCTGGAGGGGCGCTCTGGCTTTTACCAGGCCTGGCTTTCGGTGCGCGAGGAGTTGCTGTTGCTGATAGCGCTGTGGTCGGCGGCGCTGGGTATCTCGCAGTTGGATGTGCCCGTCGCGTGGGATCTGCGCCTGTGGATTTTCGCACTCATGATTCAGTCGTTGCCTTACCTGGCCGCGGTGGTCATGGGCGTCATCAGCGCATTGCCCTCGACGTCCGTCAAGGACGCATCGAAGGCAACGGTTCGTCAGGCATAGCCCCGGTCGCCTTCCGAATGGCGGGACCTCGTCGCGGCTTCATGCATGCCGTTTCCCGGCGATCCGTGTAGAATTGTGTCCTTCCCGCCTGATCGAAACGACGAGGACTAGCCGTGTCCGTGCTGAAAAATGATCGCCTGCTCAAGGCCCTGCTCCGCCAACCCGTGGATGTCACCCCTGTCTGGATGATGCGTCAGGCGGGCCGTTATCTTCCGGAATACCGGGCCACGCGTGAGAAGGCGGGCAGTTTTCTGAATCTGTGCAAGACACCCGAACTCGCCTGTGAAGTGACGCTTCAGCCGCTGGCGCGGTTTCCCCTCGATGCCGCCATCCTCTTCTCCGACATCCTCACCATCCCGGATGCGATGGGTCTTGGCCTCTACTTTACGGAGGGGGAGGGGCCACGCTTTGAACGGCCGGTGCGCAATGAACAAGATATCGCGGCACTGGGCAGCCCGGACCCGGAACAGGAACTGCGGTATGTGATGGATGCGGTGCGCACCATTCGCCGCGAGTTGCAGGGCCGGGTGCCCCTGATCGGTTTCTCCGGCAGCCCCTGGACCCTGGCCACCTATATGGTGGAGGGTGGGGGGGCCAAGAATTTTGCGCTCTCCAAGGGCATGATGTTTGACCGTCCGGATCTCATGCATGCCCTGCTGGGAAAGGTGGCCGATGCCGTCACCGCCTATCTGAATGCCCAAGTGGCCGCCGGCGCCCAGGCGCTGATGATCTTCGATACCTGGGGCGGGGTGCTCAGTCCCAGGGACTACGAGGAATTCTCCCTTGCCTATATGCGCCGCGTCATCGGGGGTTTAACGCGGGAGGCAGAGGGGCGCCGCGTGCCGGTGATCCTGTTCACCAAGGGAGGTGGACAGTGGTTGCCGGAAATGGCCGACAGTGGCTGCGACGGCCTCGGCGTCGACTGGACCACCGATCTGAAAGATGCCCGCCGTGCCGTGGGTGACCGGGTCGCCCTGCAGGGCAACATGGATCCCTGTCTGCTCTACGCCTCACCCGAACGCATTCGCAAAGGCGTGGCCGATGTCCTGGAGAGCTTCGGGACGGGGCCGGGCCATGTCTTCAACCTGGGGCACGGTATCCATCCCAATATCGAACCCGAGCATGCCGCCGCCATGGTCGAGGCGGTGCATGAGCTGAGCCCTCCCTATCACCGATGACCACCATTTCTGCGAGGGGCGGCTTCTACGGGGCATAAAAAAAGCCCCCTTGCGGGGGCTTGCAGCATCGGCTGCCAGGTCCTTCTGCTGTTTTTTGTTGTCTATTGTTTTTGTTGTTCAGTTGCCCGAGTTGTAGCCAAAGGCGCCGGTATCCGGATAGAAGTCCTTAACGTGCGTACCGCCCGGGAAGGCCGCATTGTTACCGAGGAACAGCAGGTTCATGCGCTGTGGATCGCCCAGCATCGCGCGGGGTATGGCGATCTCGGCCGTATCCCCGCTGATGGCGGATGGCCCTGATCCCACGTACTGCCATGCCCAACTGCTGCCGTCGCCGGTATAGCGCCAGATGGCGTCTTCCTCCAACAGATACTCCGCGCCGTTGCGGCCATAACCGCTGTCCGGGTTGTTGTCCGTGTCGATAAAGACATGCCAGGCCCACCAGTTATCCAGATCGATCGGCCCCTGGTTTTTGTAGGCGAAATAGATCGTGCTGGTGTTGTGGGCCACCCAGCCTTCGAGCCAGTCGAGCCTGTTGGCGCTGCCCTGCACATCGTCGGGATCACTGCCGAACGAGGTGAGTTGACCCCAGTCCCCCAGATCGCCGTCGACGGTGATCGATGCGCCGGGATTCGAGACCAGCGTCTCCGTGACTGGCGTGACGTTGTAGGTCAGGTATCCCGTTTGGGGATAACGGTCGTTTTCCCGCACGTTGGAGAAGGCGTAGTTGGTCCCGTAGAAGATAAAGTTGAGGGTGTCCGGCGATCCAAGCCATTCCAGCGGCAGGGTCATCTCGGCAAAGTCCCCGTTGAGGGCCGAGGTGGCGGTACCCACGTAGGCCCACGACCAGTTGTCGCCAGTGCCGGTATAGCGCCAGACGGTATCCTCTTCGATCATGTATTCCGCGCCAACCCCCTGGGTCTGGAAACCTGTGGAGGCGTTCTTGTCCATGTCGAAATAGAGCTTCCATGACCACCACTTGGCGGGATCGATGGGGCCGTCGTTACGATAGGCAATGTAGAGATTGGTGCTGTTGTGCGCCATCCAGCCCTCCAGCCAGTCGAGCTTGTTGGCCGGGTTGGTGACATCGTTGGCGTCCGTGCCGAAGGAGGTCAACCCGTTCCAGTCGTTGCTGTTTCCGTCTATCACGATGCCGTCGGCCGAATTGGAGATGCCATTCCCACCGCCGCCGCCACCGCCGCTGCCGTCGATGTCGACATGGAACTTCTGCACGCCGAAGTAGGAGATGTCCTTCGCGGGGTCGTAGATGTCGTCGAACGCGATCTGCCAGTGCGCGGCGGGATCGGCGCTGTCGCGCGCGATGACGCGCATATAATAGTCACCCTTGGGCAGCGGCCAGACGAGGTCATAGGTCGGCGATGTCAGACCGGTGATGGAATGCTTGATGGTTCCGCTCTTGAAGTCGGGGGTGGTGGCGATGTCCAGATCATAGGTCACACTATCGCCCTGGAGGTCCACGGCGTCATCCCAACTGAACGATACCGTGGTGCCGTGCACGGTGGGTGGGTCCATCCAAAAGGGCATGGGGTCCTCTTGGTGTTGGATGAAATCGTCGTAGTTCTGTTGCACCTTGTTGACCAGCGAGGCATACACTTCGTTATATTCCTGCTTGATCTCGGCCGTGCTGCTTTTCGTGGTGGGCAGGTAGTCGATATCGGGCTGCCCGGTGGCCAGGGGGAAGACGAGATCGTGATAGGCATCGAGTCGCGCCTGGATCTTCGCCTTGTTGAGGTAGGTGTTCTTGATCTCGGTGACGGCCCGCGTCAGGAGCGCCAGGCCATTGGGTTGTTCGAGGAATCGCCGGTGCAGCGGAACGTTCCACCAGGTGCCGACGGAGAGCTGCCGATGAGGGATGCCAAGACCCTGGGCCACGTTGTCCGGCTGGTCGGCAAAACCCCAGGTGTCGTCATAGTCCCAAGGCAGGAAGTAAAACCGTTCGGTGCCCTTGGGGTTGTGAAGATAAAAGTTCTGGTTGATGGTATCCCGGTTGCCCATCAGTACGTTGACGGACAGCCAGCTGAGGTAGTTGTTCTGGTTGAAGTATTTGTCGAACACATCGGCGCGGAAATCGTTGTTGTTGTCGTTCACTGCGGTGAGCATCTGGATCAGCTTGCTGTGTTCATCGCCGCGCTTGATCTCCAGGATAGTCTCGAAGGCATCGAGATCCACGGGTTGACCATTGGCGTCCAGGTTGAGTTTCGGGTCCATCCGGAAGGTGAAGTTCTCCGCCTTGTAGGTGGGCGAGTCCTTGTCCCAGTTGCGGTTTTTCAGGTATTCCTTGCCCACGTTCTCCACATGGGTGTAGAGCCCGTAATCGGTACCATCGATGGAGAGGTGGACAAACTGGGTACGCAGGCTGGGTAGATTGGGGATGTCCCGCATCAGGTCGAAGCTGAGCTTGTTGCGGACGCGCGTCAAGTCCCAGGGATGTTTGTTGAGCTGGAGCTTGCGCTCCTTGCGCCACAGATTTTTCTTACTGTCCAGCTTGATGCGATAGGATTTTTGATCTGCCAGACGGGAGGTCTTGCCGCGGATGCGCAGGGTTGCATTGCTGGGCAGGCCGTCATCGGGAAAGTCGTCCGCCTGAAAGTGCACCTTGATTTGCGGTTTGAAGTTGTCATACGGATCGGTGTCGTTGTTGACATCGGCGAGCGTGCAACCGGTGTAATCGCCCGGGACGCAGGCCCCTGCCTGAATGACAGTACGCACCTGGACATTCAACACGTCCGGCGGTTCGGGATAGTAGAGGCCGGAGGGCTCCACCAGATCTGTCGGGTCCGGCACGAAGACCGAGTTCGCTGCGGCAGCGCCGGTCAGGGTAAAGGCGCCGAAGCCGCCGGCAATCAATCCTCTAAGCAGTGTCTTTTTCGTATATGCCATGTGGAGATCGTCCTCTAAATGCTGTTCAACAACGATATTCCCGGACAACGCCCGAGGAATGGTTGCCTGATTAATTACTTGAATAATCAGAGGACTGCAACGGGGTTCACGAATATTGGTTAACAGGCTTCCCATTTAGATATTTCATTCTCGAAATGAGCATGATCAAGGAAATAAATTATTAGAAATTGTTTATTTGCTTGTGTTGCTGGTGGGCCTCCGGGTATAGATATTGCTGCCACGAAACACGGCCCTGAACACACCCCGTCTGTCCGATCTCCTTTTGTGGCAGGGAGCGCGAAAACGGGCAATTCCAGAGCAAGTTGATGAAGGAAACTGAAGTATGTCCAGAGTAGTACATCCGTTCCGTTGGATGGCATTTGCCATCCTGTTGTTGTTGGTAACGACAAGCGTCTTTGCCGGGGGCGCGCGCGTGGGCATTGTCTACTCGCATCCCACCGCAGCGAAATATTGGGATCACTTTTCCTACGACCAACTGTTCATGTCCATGCAGCATCAGGCCATGATGGCCGGCATCCCCTTCGATCTACTGACGGAGGATGACCTTGCCGATGCCGCCAAACTTCGCCGCTACAGCACTCTGCTCATTCCCTATATGCAGTATGTAACGGCGTCCAAGGCAGCTGCGATCACGGATGCCCTGACCCAGGCCTCTGCCGCAGGGGTGGGCCTGATCACGGCTGGCGATTTCATGACCAACGATGAAAACGGGGCGGTGCTCACCCTGACGCCCAACGTCTATCAACGTCTCATCGACCTGTTTGGTATCGCCTATTCAAGCTGGGGCGGGCCAGTGACGCTGGATGTCCATGCACAGGATGTGGCCCACCCGGCAATGCAGGACTACTCTGCCGGGGAGCTGATTCATCACTATGATCAGATCTGGTACAACGCCTTTGTCCCGGTCGCAGGCCAGCCGGCCAGTGTGCTGGCGGACATGACCACCGGAGGGGTGACTTACAATGCGGTGATCGCGACCGTGCGCGGAGGGCGCAACGTCCATTTCGCCAACGAGCAGATCATGGCGGACGGCAACATCATGTGGGGTGCCCTGCGCTGGTCGGTGTTCGGCGACCAGCAGCCGGCGGTGCTGAAGATGGGGCGTCAGAACAATATCTTTATCTCCCGCAACGACATGGACCAGTCGATGTATGCCGATGAACTGGCGTTCAGCGATATCCCGCTCTACGATCTTCTCGCCACATGGAAAAACGCCTACAACTTCGTCGGTTCCTACTACATCAATATCGGCAACGATCCGGCCAACGGCATGTATACCGACTGGAGCGTCTCCGGGCCGCTGTACCAGAACTACATGGCGATCGGCAACGAGATTGGCACCCACTCCTGGACCCATCCCGACTACACCAGTCAGTTGACGCCGGCACAATTGGATTTCGAGTTCAATCAGTCGAAGCAGGAGATTTCCCGCCAGCTCGGCATCAACGTGGTCGGGGCGGCGATTCCCGGCAACCCTGAAAGCCTGGCCGTCGACCGTCAGCTCAACGACTATTTCGACTACATCTCGGGCCGCTACGGTGCAGTGGGCTCGGGCTACCCCAACGCCTTCGGTTGGCTGGAGCCCGACTACCAGATGATTTACATGAGCCTGAACATGTTGCCGGACTTCACCTTGATCAACTGGCTGAAGAAGACCCCGGCGCAGGCCGAGGCCGAGTGGCAGGCCGAGATCGATGGCATCCTGCGGCACGCCTCGCAGCCCATTGTGCACTGGATGTGGCACGACTACGGCCCCACCCAGGAGGCGGCTGCCGGTAATTATTCGGTGAGCATGTACACCA